>CAKTRJ010000038.1 GCA_934597345.1 uncultured Oscillospiraceae bacterium | reverse complement strand
GCCGATCTCCCAGCCGATCATCAGGGACATCAGCAGCGCACCCAGAGGCATCATAACGCCCTCAGACAGCATATCCCAGAAGTCCAGCCAGCAGTCATTCCAACCGGAATAGCTTTCCAGACCCAGCAGCTGCCACGGTGCGATACCGGCGTTGCCCAGAGAGTCGGCGCAGACCAGAATGCAGCCCACACCAACGCAGGCGGCGGCGATCAGGGTGTAAGTCTTACGCTTGTCGCCCTTACCGGCCTCACGAGCCTTGTCGACGAAGTGGGCCACAACGACCTCCAGCAGGGAGATGGAGGAAGAGATAGCGGCGAACACAACCAGCAGATAGAACAGGATGCCGAAGATAGGACCGACAGCGCCCATCTTGTGGAACACGTTCTGCATGGTGACGAACAGCAGGGACGGGCCGCCCAGAGCGCCGTCAGGATCCAGCGCGAAACGGCCGGGGATAACGCACAGACCGGCCATCAGAGCCACCAGCGTATCCATGACCACGATGAGGATGGCGTTCTTTTCCAGATGCTCCTTCTTATCCAGATAGGAACCGTAGGTGATCATGGCGCCCATGCCCAGAGACAGAGAGAAAAACATCTGACCACCGGCGGTGGAAAGGACTTCAAAGAAGCTGGGGGCTTTCTCAATGACACCGTTGGCAACGGCCCAGCCGGGAACGAACATGTACTTCAGGCCGTCCACAGCGCCGGGCAGGGTGCAGGCGCGGATGATGCAGATGATCAGGGCCACGAACAGGCAGGGCATACCAACGGAGCAGACCTTCTCGATACCGCCGCCGATGCCGCCCATAACGATGATCATGGTCAGGGCCACGAAGATCAGACCGTAGATAATGGCCTCAGCAGGGTTGCCCATGAAGTTGCCGAAGATCTCGGCACCACTGAGGCCGTTGGAGCCGAATCCGGCGTTGAACAGATCGCCCACGTTCAGGACGGTGTACTTGATGCAGTAGCCGCCCAGCGCGCAGTAGAAGAACAGGATGAAGAACGCGGACAGGATGCCCAGCCAGCCCATCCAGCTGAACTTCTTGCTGAGCACCTTGTAAGCGCCAACAGCGCCCTGGCCGGTCTTACGGCCCAGGGCCAGCTCGCCCACCATGACGATGAAGCCGCACAGAACAGCCAGCACCAGATACAGGATCAGGAACAGCGCGCCGCCGGAGGCACCCATCTTATTGGGGAAGCCCCAGATGTTGCCCAGACCGACCGCCGAACCCACAGCAGCCATCAGGAATCCAAAATTGGATCCAAAGCCTTTTCTTTCTTCCATTGTTTTCTCTCCTTATTTTTATTCGCTCCCCTGTTGGGAAACGTGCGCCGCGTCCGAAGCCTTCCTTGCGGAAACGGCGGCCTGAAAACAGCGGGCTGTCATCAGGTTATTAAAAAGTATACAGGATTTACCGCTTTGCCGCAATTAGGAATATTTATAAAAATTTAACGCAACATTCTACTGTTTTAACAATTTGTGAACGAAAACTTAACATGTGTTAATGAGACAATTTGCGCAGAATAAAAGCAAAAATGCAGCAAAAGCAGAGAAAACAATCAACAAATTTCGCGGGAATTCCGGTTTTTCCCAAAAAGAAACAGTGAGCAAGCTGTTAAGTTCTTAACGGCGATGTATTAAGATAACGTTAACAAAAAGTGGCCCCTTGTAAATTTTGCTGCGCCCTTGCTTGACAAATTTTCTGCATCTGCTATAATCTGAAATTGGTTTTCATTTTCAAATTGGAGGCAAGCACATGTCTGTTACCTATATGACCCGGCAGCAGCGGGCGGTGCTGGAGGGCGTCCAGCGCAGTCCGGAGGGCTGCGCCACCGCCGCGGAGCTGGCGGAGCAGCTCCATGCCCAGGGGCAGGCCATCGGTCTGACCACCGTGTACCGGCAGCTGGAGCGGCTGGCCCAGCAGGGCCTTGTCCACAAGGTGGTCACCGACGCCGGGGCCTACTATCAATACTGCACCGCCCATGACGAGGGCAATTGCTTTCTGCTGAAGTGCGAAAAATGCGGCGCCATCCGGCATCTGGACTGCTCTCATCTGGGGGAGCTGTACCAGCATCTGGAGCGGGAGCACCACTTCCGCATCGACCCCCGCCGCACGCTGTTTTACGGTCTGTGCGAGCGCTGCGGCCGGGAGGAAACGCCATGAGAAAGCGGCTTTTTGCGCTGCTGCTGGCCCTGACGCTGGCAGCGGGCCTCTGCGGCTGCGCCGATCGCCAGAAGGTGGAGGACGGCAGATTGCAGGTGGTATGTTCCGTGTTCCCCTACTACGATTTTGCCCGCCAGATCGGCGGCGACGACGTGGACGTGACGCTGCTGGTGGCCGCCGGGAAGGAGACCCACAGCTTCGAGCCCACGCCGCTGGACGTGATCACCCTGTCTCAGGCTGATGTGTTCCTCTATAACGGCGGCGAGAGCGAGGCATGGGTGGACGACATCCTGTCCGCCGCCGGAGAGAACATCGCCGTGACACTGCCGCTGATGCCGCAGGTGTCGGCACTGGCGGAGGAGTGGGCCGAGGGCATGGAGGGCGCTCACGACGAGCACGACCACGACCATGACCACGAAACCCACGACAGCGACGATATCGAATATGACGAGCATGTGTGGACGTCCCCCGTGCTGGCCAAGGCTTTGTGCCAGGCCATCTGCGACGCCCTGTGCCAGACCGACCCCGCCCATCGGGAGGGCTATCAGGCCCGCCTGACGGACTATCTGGCCCAGCTGGACAGGCTGGACGCGGCCTTCCGGGAGGTGGTGGAGGCCGGACACCGACGCTTGCTGGTGTTCGGCGACCGGTTCCCGCTGCTGTACTTCTGTAAGGAGTACGGCCTTGATTACCGCGCCGCCTTCCACGGCTGCGCCAGCGACACGGAGCCGTCTCTCGCCACGCTGAAATACCTCATCGACAAGGTGGAGGACGAGGAGATCCCCGTGGTGTATACCATTGAATTGAGCAGCCGGAAGGTGGCCGACGCCATTGCCGAGACCACCGGCGCGAAGGTGCTGACCTTCCACTCCTGCCAGACGGTGTCCCGGACGGAGTTTGACGGCGGCGCGACTTATCTCAGCCTCATGGAACAGAACGTAGAGGCTTTGCGGGAGGGACTGCAATGAATGACGAGAAAAAGCTGCTGATCGACTGCCGTGACGCGGCACTGGGCTACGAGGGCAGGGCCGTCAGCAGCCATTTGAATTTTCAGGTGCGCGGCGGCGACTATCTGTGCATCGTGGGCGAGAACGGCAGCGGCAAATCCACGCTGCTGAAGGGCCTGCTGGGCCTTTTGAAGCCCATGGAGGGCCAGATCGTGCTGGATAAATCACTCCGGGCCGGGGCCATCGGGTATCTGCCCCAGCAGACCCGCGCCCAGCGGGACTTCCCCGCCACGGTGTACGAGGTGGTGCTGTCGGGCTTTCTCAGTGCCCGGAAAGGCCGGTTCTTCTACACCGCCGCCGAGAAGTCAAAGGCCCTGATGAACATGGGCAAGCTGGGCGTGCTGGAGCTGAAGGACCGCTGCTACCGGGAGCTGTCCGGCGGGCAGCAGCAGCGGGTGCTGCTGTCCCGCGCCCTGTGCGCGGCGGGCGAGCTGCTGATCCTGGACGAGCCGGTGACGGGCCTTGACCCGGAGGCCGCCCACGACATGTATCACACGCTGGAATACCTGAACCGTACCGAGGGCATCGCCATCGTCATGGTGACCCATGATCTGCAGAACGCCCTGAAATACGCCGATCACATTCTCCACGCGGGACATAAAGGATGGTTCTTCGGCACCACGGCGGAATATCTGGCCTCGCCCTACGGCGAGAAGTTCGGAGGTGAGGACGCATGAGTCTGCTGCTGGAAATGTTCACCTATCCCTTTATCCTGCGGGCCTTCGTGGTGGGTATCCTGGTGTCGCTGTGCGCGGCGCTGCTGGGCGTGCCGCTGGTGCTGAAGCGGTACTCCATGATCGGTGACGGCCTGAGCCATGTGTCCTTCGGCGCGCTGAGCGTGGCGCTGGCCTGTGGTTGGTCGCCCCTGCCGGTGTCCATTCCGGTGGTGATCGTGGCGGCGCTGTGTCTGCTGCGGATGACCGAGCGCAGCCGTATGGGAGCCGACGCCGCCATCGCCGTCACCTCCGCCTCGGCGCTGGCGGTGGGCATCATCGTCACCTCCCTGACCACCGGCATGACCACCGACGTGGACAGCTACATGTTTGGCTCTATCCTGGCCATGGACCGGGCCGACGTGGCACTGAGCGTAGGCCTGAGCGCGGCGGTGCTGGCGCTGTTCGTGCTGTTTTACCACCGACTGTTTGCCATCACCTTTGACGAGAGCTTCTCCCGGGCCACCGGCGTGAAGGTGGGGCTTTACAACACGCTTTTAAGCGTGCTGACAGCCCTGACCATCGTGCTGGGTATGCGGATGATGGGCGCCATGCTGATCTCCAGTCTGGTGATCTTCCCGGCCCTCAGCGCTATGCGGGTGCTGAAAAGCTTCCGGGGCGTGGTGATCTGCGCCGCCGTGCTGAGCGTGGTGTCCTTCTGCGTGGGGCTGACGGCCTCCTACCTGATCGGCACCCCCGTGGGCGCGTCGGTGGTGCTGGTGAATCTGCTGGTGTTCCTGACCTGCTGTGCCATCGCCCGATTCAAGAGAACAAATTAAAGAAAGCCCTCCGGATCATCCGGAGGGCTTTCTTTATAATCATGCCGCCTTTGGCGGCATACCTTAACTTTTCACTGTTCTCTTTTCACGCTTCGCCGGGCTGCGCAGCAGCCATTCTGGCCTCCGCCCAGTCGCTGAGCTGCTCCAGAATTGGCAGCAGCGCCCGGCAGTCGTCGGTGGGGCTGTACTCCACCCGCACCGGCACCTCCGGATACACCGTCCGCACCACAAGGCCGTCGGCCTCCATCTCCCGCAGGGAGGACGCCAGCACCGTATTGCTGATGCCGTCCAGCTTCTGCCGCAGGGCGTTGTACCGCAGCGAACCCGCGTTGGTCAGGGCGCAGACGATCTGCACCTTCCACTTGCCGCCGATGATGCTCATGGCGTAGTGCAGCGGGCATTTCTCCATACAGGGACAATCGTAGTGGGACATGGTAAGCTCCTTCTGACCTTGTTATCAGAATCTGCGTTCTTGCATTTTTCGGCGTCTGTGCTATGATTATAGCAGGTAAGAAAAAAGGAGTAAATAGTCAAATGAACATTTATTTACAGGGCCTCACCATGGGCCTTGCCTATGTGGCCCCCATCGGTTTGCAGAACCTGTTCGTCATCAACAGCGCCCTGACCCAGAAGCGCAGCCGCGTGTATCTGACGGCGCTGATCGTCATTTTCTGGGACATCTCCCTGGGTTTCAGCTGCTTTCTTGGCGCGGGCGCGCTGATGCAGGCCCTACCCTGGCTGCAGAAGGTCATTCTGGCGGTGGGCAGTCTCATCGTCATCTGGATCGGCATAGGCTTGCTGCGCTCCAAGGCCGGTCTTGAGGGCGGCCGGGACGTGAACGTCCCCGTCTGGAAGCTGATCACCAGCGCCTTTGTGGTGACGTGGCTGAACCCCCAGGCCATCATCGACGGTACCATGATGCTGGGCGCGTTCCGGGCCAGCCTTCCCGCCGGGACGGACGCCTACTTCATCTGCGGCTTCGGCTCCGCGTCCATCCTGTGGTTCCTGACCCTGTCCACCGTGGTCTCCCTGCTGGGCAGCAAGTTCAACGAGAAGGTGCTGAACATCATCAACAAGGTCTGCGGCGCGGTGATCATTTTCTACGGACTGAAGCTGGCATGGAGCTTTATCAAAATGATGGGCTGGGTCGGCTGAGATTTTTATTGAATATTCTGACGAAAAACGCGGGAAAAGTTCTTGCATATTTCCCAAATCGTGATATGATATGCCATACCTACGCCCTGCGCGGCGATTTGAAAGTGAGGAATGAGACATGACATATCAGGAGATCCTGGATCGCTCCCGCGATCAGATCGGGCCTTTCTGCAAATCCTGCAAGATCTGCAACGGTATGGCCTGCAAGAACACCGTCCCCGGCCCCGGCGCGAAAGGTCTGGGCACCGGCTTTATCCGCAACTACCAGAAATGGCAGGAGTTGTGTGTCAACATGGACACCATCTGCGAGAACGGCCCGGCGGATACCACCTTTGATTTCTTCGGCCATCAGCTGACCATCCCTGTGATGGCGGGCCCTGTGGGCGCCATGCAGCTGCATTACGGCGACAAATATGATGACCTGACCTATAATGACATTCTGGTCACCGCCTGCGCCAAGGCGGGCATCCTGGCCTTTACCGGCGACGGCACCAACCCCGCCGTGATGGAGGCCGCCGTCAACGCCATCGGTGAGAATCACGGCGCGGGCGTCACCACCATCAAGCCCTGGAATCAGGATCTGGTGATGCAGAAGATGGACATGGCCAAGAAGAGCGGCGCGTGGGCCATCGCCATGGATATCGACGGCGCGGGCCTGCCCTTCCTGAAGAACCTGACGCCGCCCGCCGGCAGCAAGACGGTGGAGCAGCTGAAGGAGATCGCGGACTACGCCGGCGTGCCCTTTATCCTGAAGGGCATCATGACCGTCAAGGGCGCGGAGAAGGCCGTGAAGGCCGGAGCCAAGGCCATCGTCGTGTCCAACCACGGCGGCCGCGTGCTGGATCAGTGTCCCGCCACGGCGGAGGTGCTGCCGGAGATCGTGGACGCTGTTGGCAAGGACGTGATGGTGCTGGTGGACGGCGGTATCCGTACCGGTATGGACGTGTTTAAGGCGCTGGCGCTGGGCGCAAAGGGCGTGCTGATTGCCCGTCCCTTCGTCAACATGGTGTACGGCGGCGGCCTGGAAGGCCCTGCCGTGCTGGTGGAGAAGCTGAAGGCCGAGCTGGAGGACACCATGCTGATGTGCGGCGCGCACTCTCTGGCGGAGATCGACCGGAGCATGGTGCGGTAATCGGATACACAACAAAGGACGGGGCGACCCGTCCTTTGTGTTTTGGAAGCTTCGTCCGTCGGGGCGAAGAGGTATTTCGTCCCTGCGGGGACGAGGTACTTTTGGCCGCTGTCCCAAAAGTACCCAAAAGGACAGCTTAAACCTGCGGTTTAAGAATCCGCCCACGCTGTTCATTTTGCAAAGCAGTAACCTTGTACCACGCGTTCGCGGAACACAGTTGATTTCGTTTTGTATGACGCATCGACTTTCTTCCTGCGCCGCTGCCGCTCACATCCTCAACGGCAGAACTTATTACGTTGTTCGACGTAGGCATCAGCGGTAGCGGCGCTGGAGCAGGGACGATTCGATGACAGCACGACAAAGAAAATTTTGCGCGAGCGTGCGGCACATGGTCACAGGTCTAAAAGCATCATAGCGCGCCCGGAAGTGAAGAAACCGGAGGTTTCTTCTGGCGTTTTTGCCTACTTTTGCCGCTATTGGCAAAAGTAGGTCGCTCCGGAGAGCGAAACTCCTCTCCAAAAATCCACACAAAAAAGCTCCACCCGGATGGGTGGAGCTTTTCGTTGCATGTGGTTCGTCTTACTCGGTGACGAAGGGCAGCAGGGCGATCTGACGGGCGCGCTTGATGGCCTCGGTCAGCTGGCGCTGATGCATGGCGCAGGTACCGGTGGTGCGGCGAGGCAGGATCTTGGAGCGCTCGCTGATGAAGCGGCGCAGCTTGGCAGCATCCTTGTAATCAATATGCTCGCACTTATCCACGCAGAACTGGCAAACCTTCTTCCGCTTGCGGACGCCGCCGCGTGCGGGTCTGTTTTCACGTTCCATAGCCATGGAATAGTCCTCCTTTAATTATTTTTGTGTCCCGGACACGGGTCAGAACGGCAGGTCGCCGTCCTCGTCGTCGATCTCGGCAAAGTCGCCGCCCACGGGCGCGGCATAGCCGCCGGTGGGAGCGCTGTAAGCGGGCGCGCTGTTGTAGGACGGGCCATCGTTGAACGAATTGCCGCCATTGCCAGCGGGCCGGCTGTCACCGAAATAAACGTTGTCGGCAACGACCTCCGCGCTGCGGCGCTTGTTGCCGTCTTTGTCCTGCCAGTCACGGATCTGCAGGCGGCCCTCTACCACGGCCATGCGGCCCTTGGTGAAGTACTTGGCGACGAACTCAGCGGTCGAGCGCCACGCCACCACGTCGATGAAATCCGTTTCCTTCTCGCCGGACTGGGACTTGAAATCCCGGTCAACGGCCAGAGAGAAGCTGGTGACAGGAGTCCCGGACTGCGTGCGGCGCAGCTCGGGGTCACGGGTCAGGCGACCCATGATAAAGATCTTGTTGAGCATGCTGCCCTCCTCTTACTCGTCCTTGCAGACGATCATGGAACGCATGACACCCTCGGTAATGCCCAGGATACGGTCCAGCTCGCGGGGGAATTCCGGCGCGCTGGTGAAGGACATCAGGACATAATAGCCTTCGGTCTTGTAATTGATCGCGTAAGCGAGACGACGCTTGCCCCACTCGTCAACAACGACGTTGGAAGCATGCTGTTCAGCCAGAGTCTGGAACTTTGCCACGGTCGCGGCAACAGCCTCCTCACCCTGTGCGGGGTCGATGATGTAAACGACCTCATAGTTGGCGGAAATCTTAGCCATACTTTGCACCTCCTTCTGGACTTATGGCCCCTATTCTTCGATAGGAGCAAGGATTTGCCCACGCATTGCCATAATACGCGAGCCTAATTATTTTATCATCTTCACGGGAAAAGTCAATCTTTTTTTTGCAATTCCTTGAAATATTTCGTCTTTTCCAGCGCTTTCAGCAGCAAAAGGCCCAGAACGTAGCACACCACCGCCTCGCTGACGGCCAGCGAGCAGGCGTTGTACCAGAAGGCCGCCATGAATGCCTCGGTGAAGCCGGTCTGCTCAAAAGCCAGCAGGCCGCCCACCAGCACCATGTTGACGATCACCGGCGGCAGCGGCGCCAGATAGCGGCTGCGGCACCGGGAGGTGAGCCACGCGGCGATCAGCGTGGCAAGAGAGCCCACGATGATATCCAGCAGGCCGTAGGGGCTGAACAGATTGGCGATCAGGCAGCCCACGAACAGGCCGCCCACGGCCTCCGGGAACAGGAACGGTGTGACGCACAGCGCCTCGGAGAACCGGAACTGGATGGGGCCGAAGGTCAACCCGAAAATCGAGCCGAAGATGGCCATAACGGCATAGGCCGCGCCGATCATGCCGGAGACGGCCAGCCTGCGTGTGGTGAGATTTTTCATTCCGTTACCTCCAGGATCAATATCAGACCGTCCTCCGCGCCGTACAGGGCGTCCACTGTCTGGCCCAGCTCCTGCACCTGCTGCTGGGTAAGGTCATAGGTGTAACGACCGTTTTCGATTTCCGTAGGCTGGATATCCATGGTATCCAGCGCGGCTTTCGCGTCCCTGGCGTCCTGCCCCACGAGGGTCAGGGCCTGAACGGTCTCGCTGTCAGGCGCGATGTTCTGCTTGAGATCGGTATCCGACTGGCCATCGCTGTCCGGCGCACCACCGGTGCTGTCTGTATTCGGGAAGGTCGAATATACCATCTGGTTATCCCCACCGGCGCGGTCGTCGGCGTTGTTCATAGCGGCCTCCGGCGCGGCGCAGTCGGCAGAGGACGCCTGGTTGGCAGAGCTGCCCATGCCGCCCGTCACCAGCGGGATGGCCACGGCAATCACCGCGCAGGCGGCCAACGCCGCCAGGATCTTTATCACCGGCTGCTTTTTCAGGGGCTTTTCCTGGGGGGTACGGCGCACCTGCTCCATAAGCCGCGCCGTAAAATCCTCGGAGGGTGCGGCGTCCGACGCCAGGGCGTCCCGCAAAAGCTCGTCAAATATGTCGTTTTCCCGTTCGTTGTCTTTCATGGCCGCGCCTCCTTTCCATTTGATTCTGTATGTATGACGCTCCCTGCACCGAAAAGGTTCCCGCTTTTTGACAAAATGCCTTTTAACTGCGATTTGGCCCGGTTCAGCCGGGATTTCACCGTACCCGGCGGCAGCTTCAGCACCGCGCCGATCTCCTCATAGCTCAGCTCCTGCAAAAACCGCAGCACCACGATCTGCCGGTACTCCGGCGAAAGCTGCGCCATGGCGTCCCGGACAGCCTGCCGGGTCTCCGACTGCTCCGCCTGCTGCTGCGGGCCGGGCGCGGGGTCGGGGGCGCTGACCTCAGTGATGTCCTCGGCGGCGATCTGCCGCTTCTCCCGCCGCATCAGGTCGATGGCGGCGTGGCTGGTCAGCTGATAGAGCCATGTGGAAAACCGGCTGTCGCCCCGGAAATTAGGCAGGGCCTTCCACGCGGAGAGAAATGCCTCCTGGGCCACCTCGTCGGCGTCGGCCTCGTTGCCGCACATGCGCAGGGCCAGGCGGAACACCTGATCCCGATAGGCCGCCACCAGCTGCTCGAAGGCGTCGGCGTCGCCCCGCCGCGCCCGTGCGATGATGTTTTCCTGATCCTTCATTTCAAATCCCTCTTGATGCCCGCCGTTACGCGGTACACGTCCTCCATGGTGTTCATCCGAACGATCTGATCCTTATAGTAATTGGCGTGGGGCACGCCCTTGAGATACCACGCATAGTGCCGCCGCGCCTCCAGAATGGCCACCCGCTCACCCTTGTCCTCACGGGCCAGCTCGATCTGCCGCACCGCCAGATCGCACCGCTCAGAAAGCGGCGGCAGGGGCGGGATGGGCTTTCCCTCCAGCGCCGCGGCGCACTGCTGAAAGAGCCACGGGTTCCCGAAGCAGCCCCGGCCGATCATGGCCATGTCCGCCCCGGTAAATTGCAGGATCCGCAGGCAGTCCTCCGCCGAAAATACGTCGCCGTTGGCGATGACGGGGATGGACACGGCCTCCTTCACCTCCCGGATGGTGACCCAGTCGGCCTGTCCGCCGTACATCTGGGCGCGGGTGCGGCCATGGACGGCCAATGCCGCCACGCCCGCCTGCTCCAGCAGCTTCGCCAGCGCCACGGCGTTGATGCTGCCCTTGTCCCAGCCCCGGCGCATCTTCACCGTTACGGGGACGGGACTGGCCTTCACCACCGCTTCAGCGATGCGGGCCGCCTTCTCCGGGTCCTTCATCAGGGCCGAGCCGTCACCGTTGGAGACCACCTTCCCCACGGGGCAGCCCATGTTGATGTCGATGACCTCCGCGCCGGACACCTCCGCCGCGATCACCGCGGCCTCCGCCATGCAGGCGATGTCGCTGCCGAAGATCTGAGCCGCCGCCGGATGCTCGTTGGGCGCCATTTTCAGCAGCGCGCGGCTCTTTTTGTCCTGATAGCACAGCGCCTTGGCGCTGACCAGCTCCGTGCAGGAGTAGCCCGCGCCCAGCTCACGGCAGATCTGGCGGAACGCCATGTCCGTCACCCCCGCCATGGGGGCCAGCGCCAGCCGGGAGGCCACCTCCACATTTCCGATCCTCATAGGGTCATATCCTCCATGTAAAGCACATAAACGAAAGCATGTCCGCATATTATATCATATCTTTTCCCAGAAAAAAAGAGGGCGGACGATAACTCGTCCGCCCCAAATGAGGAGAAAAATGTGGAAAGAAAGTTAGCAATGTTGTACAGCTTGAATAGCCGTCAACTGTCATTCCGAGCCAGTGCTCACACTGGCGTGGGAATCCGTCTTTAATCCCGCTTGAGAAAACAGATTGCCGCGTCGGGCTTGCGCCTTCCTCGCAATGACAAGGGCAGCTTCTTACAGCAGCGCCACCGCGGCCCATACCGCGCCGATGACGGCGCTGCCCGCCGCCATCCACAGCGGCGGCGTCATGTGAAAGCCCCGCTGGGACACCCCGTGGGTGCGGGCATAGCTTTTGGCCACGCGCACCGCCTGATCCACCAGCTGCTGCTGGCTGACCCCGGCGCCGTCGCCGCTGAGAATAAAGATCGCCTGTTCAAACACCTGCGGGTCGGGACTGTCCACCACAATGACCCGGCGGGAAACACCTTTTACCAAAACCATGCCCTCCTTGCGCTGATATCCGTTGCCTGATAGAGAGAGTATGTCCCGCGCGGCGGAGGGTTATACCCGCTTTTCCGCGATCTCGCCGGATTTTTCAACGCGCAGGGCCAGCGCCGCGCAGTCGTCCCGCAGCCCGCCGTGACGGCGGGATTCCGCCAGGATCATCTGGGCCAGCTCCTGACTGTCGCCGCCCGGCCATTGCCGCAGCAGCGCCCGCAGCCAGTCGTCCCCCTCGCTGGTGACGCCGTCGCTGACCATCACCAGTACGCTGCCCGCCTCCAGGGACAGCCCGGTGGATTCCGGCGGCTGGTGGGCGCTTTGCAGTCCGGCGGGCAGACTGGTCCCGTCCAGCCGGGTCACGGCGTCGCCCTTTTTCACATAGGAGGCCGCCGCCCCGTACTTATAGAGCCGGGCCGTGCCGCTGCGGCGATCCAGCGCCAGCAGGTCGATGGTGGTGAAGCTGCCCTGCTCCTGACACCGCAGGGTCAGGGCCGTATTGATGGTTTTCAGCGCCGAGGCAGGCTGGATGCCCGCCTTGAGGAACTGCCGCAGCAGCCGCACCGTCATGGCGCTTTCGGCGTGGGCGGCGGGGCCGCTGCCCATGCCGTCGGACAGCAGCATATACAGCGTGGCCCCGGCGGTGAATACCGCCAGCTGGTCGCCGCACTGGGTTTCGCCCTCCTTGGGCCGCAGCAGCGTGCCCACCCGGCACCGCAGGGGCGGCTCCCCCTCCGGCTCCGGCGGCGCGCCCTGGTCCAGCGCCTCGCTCACCTGATCGTACTGGGCCTCCGCCAGACGGCGGGCGTCCTCCAGCCGGGCGCGGTACTGCCGCCGCAGGCGGAAGGCGTACAGCTCCGTGTTGACGGCGCTCAGCAGCTCCGGAAAGTGCAGGCACCGGCTGGTGAAAAACAGCGGGAAATCCTCCGCCTCCGCCCTGCCCCGCTTCAGCATGGGGCTGCAGGCGTCGTTGAAGGCGTTGTAGGTGTCGGTGTACTCCGTCTGCCAGCAGCGCTGCACCAGCAGGCAGCCCCGGCACACCTGCTGGGCCGCCTGATCGAAGATCACCGAGGGGTTCTCTCCCCGCTCCTTGGGCCGGGCGCGAAACATGGAGTTATACAGCTCCTGAAAGGCCGCCGCCCGCTCCTTTGTAACGGTGCTGGCCGCCATGGCCGGGACGGCCTGGGGCGCCGCGCCGCCCTTTTCCATGGCCGCCAGCCATTTGCGCTTCATCAGCAGATACGCCGCCGCGCCCGCCGCCGACTCGTACAGCGTCAGCCACGGTCGGTCGGCGTCCAGCGCCAGCGGGATCGCCAGCGCCCACAGGCAGAAGGCCGCCGCCTGAAAAACGCGGGGCCTTTCCCGCAGCAGCGAGGCGCACAGCGCCCCTCCGCCGCATACCGCCGTCAGCAGCAGCGCCGGCGCGGCCGCCGCCAGATCGGCGCAGGCGCCTATGGCGGCCCCCATGGCCGCCGCGTAAGCGGGCGGTGCCCCTGCCGCGCAGGCCAGTGCCAGCCATGCCGCCAGCATCCCGCCCGGCGAAAAGCCGTAAACGCTGACGCCGCACAGGGCGCAGACGGCGGCGCTCAGCAGCGCCAGCGGCCGCAGGGCCGTGTCATGCCGCGCCTCGTCCAGCCCGTAGGCCACCGCCGCCGCCAACGCGCAGGCCGCGGCGCACAGCGCCCACTGGGACGCGGTGCGGCCCACCAGATACACCGACTGTACCAGCCCCAGCGCCGCCGCCGTCAGGGCCGGGGCATACCCGTCCCGGCGGCACAGCTTCGTGTCGCAGAAGGCCATGTTGGCGCAGTACAGCAGCACGGCGGAGGCGGCGAACCGCAGCCCCGTCTGGAAATCGAACCACACCAGCGCGCCTGCCGCCGCGCCCGCCAGCGCCCACAGTCCCCGGCCCTTTCCGCCGGATACCGCCACCGCCGCCAGCGCCCACGGGGCGTACAGGCCGCCCACCCGGGCCGCCGACAGGGCGAATACCAGCACGCCCCGCAAAAGTGACTGCCGCAGCGCGCCGGATGGCAGCTTGTCCCGCACAGTTGGCCGTTTCATTGGTTCACGCTCCCTCTGCCCCGCAAAGGGGCGGTTTTCAACACGGCTCTATTGTACGGGAAACATATCACGTATTTCGTCGGGAAATGAAGGGAACATCGGATTTTATGGTATCGGGCTGAAATGGGTTTCGTGACTTTGGCGGAGGGGGTTGTTCCGCGCCCCGGCGCGGGTCACTTTTGGCCGCTGTCCCAAAAGTGACCAAAAGGACAGCTTAAACCTGCGGTTTAAGAATCCGCCCACGCTATACCGTGTTTAGACTTGATATCATTTACCGCGCGGTCACAGAACACGGGTGTTGTCGTTGCGTATGACGAATCGACTTCCCTTTTGCGCCGCTGCCGCTCATGCGGCACAACGGTAGAAGCAAAGGGCTTTTTTGCATACCAGTCAGCGGCATGTCTTTCCTTATTCTTCACACTCTGCCTGGCACGTTATCAGAAATACCGAGCCGTCAGAAACCGTGACGCGAAAGCCGTTTTCCTGTTCCGCGGACTGAATGTCCGTTATATTCAGCACGTCACTCTCATTCAGCAGGTCAAACAGGTGGTCTTTTACATAATCCAGATCCATAGCACGCCCTCCTTTTGGTATGGTGTATACACGCACCATATCATTATAAGCCGCTTCCCCGTAAAATACAAGGGGGAGTGATGTCCATGATACGCTATGATCCGCTGTGGCGGACGTTGAAAGAGAAAAACATCAGCCAATACCGCCTGATCAAGGACTACGGCATCGACAAGGCGCAGCTGCAGCGTCTCCGCGATAACTGCGTGGTCAAGACGGTGATACTGGATACCCTCTGTACGATTTTGGAGTGCCGCATTGAGGATGTGGTGGAATTTGTTCCCGACAATACCAAATAAAACCAGCGTTTCGCATGATGCGGAACGCTGGTTTTGTATTACGCCTCGCCTGTTTCCCGGAAGTATGCCCGGGTCTGGGCGACATTTTTTTCGATCTCGTCCTTCAGCTGCTGGGGCGAGTCAAACTTCTTCTCGGCCCGCAGGCGGCGGCAGAACTCCAGCCGGATGCGCTTGCCGTACAGGTCGCCGTCAAAGTCCAGCAGGAACGTCTCGATGGACACGTCGGCGCTGTCGCTGACGGTGGGGCGGGTGCCTACGTTGGTGACCCCGGCGTAGCTGCCGCCGTCCGGCAGGTACACCCGGGTGACGTACACGCCCTTCTCCGGCACCAGCACATGCTCCGGTACCGTGAAGTTGATGGTGGGGATGCCGATGGTGCGGCCGAACCGGAACCCGTGGCTCACCGTCTGGCTGAGACAGTGGCGGTGGCCCAGAAATACGGCGGCCCGCTCCAGCTCGCCGTCCCGCACCAGCTGGCGGATATAGGTGGAGCTGACGGTGATGCCCTCGATCTCCACCTTGGGGATGATGTCGCAGCCCAGCCCCAGCTCACGGCACTTCTGCTGTAAAAGCGCCGGATCTCCGGCGTTTTTGTGGCCGAAATGGTAGTCGTGGCCCGCCACCAGATGCACCGCGCCATAGCGCTTCACCAGCAGCTCGGTGATGAAATCCTCCCACGGCATGGTCATCATCTCATGGTCAAAGGGCGCGACGATCACTTGCTCAATACCGTACAACCGCTCCATCAGCTCCTGCCGCTCACGGGTGGAGTTGATGAGAGGCACCGGCTTTCCCGTGACCACCTCCTTGGGGGGCCGGTCAAAGGTAAAGGCGGCGGGGGTGGCGTCCAGCTGCCGGGCCACCTCCACGGTGCGCCGCAGCAGCGCCCCGTGGCCCCGGTGTACGCCGTCGAAAAATCCCAATGCGATGACAGTAGGCTTCATAGTTTACGCTCCAAAAAAGTTCTTGATGGACGTCATTTGTCCGTTTTCCAACCGGCTCAGGCACAGGAAGTCCCCCTCCATGCCGTAGACCCGGTAGATGCCGCTCTCCAGCGGCGCTTTCACGGTGAAGGCGTTGCCGTTGCGGCACAGCTGCTCCACCCTGGGATGGGCGATGCGGTATTCCGGATACTGCCGGAACAGGGTATCCACCGGCCGCAGCAGGGCTTCGCCCTGCGACTGCACCTCGTCGATGGTGTGGCTCTCGGCCAGCGTATAGCCCGCCGCCATGGTACGCCGCAGAGACGCCATGCAGCCGCCGCAGCCCAGTGCCTGCCCGATATCGTGGCACAGGGTGCGGACGTAGGTGCCCTTGGAGCACCGCACCCGCAGGGCGAAATCGGTGTCCGATAGCTGCTCCAGCAGCTCCAGCTGGTGGATAGTGACGGGGCGGGGCTTCCGCTCCACCTCCCGGCCCTGCCGGGCCAGATCGTACAGCTTCTGGCCGTTGATCTTGATGGCGGAGTACATGGGCGGGATCTGTTCAATGGCTCCGGTGAACCGGGGCAGCACCGCCGCCAGGTCGTCCATGGTGACGGTGACAGGGTGCTCGGCCAGCGTCCGGCCGGAGGTGTCCTGGGTGTCGGTGACAAGGCCCAGCCGCAGCGTGGCGACGTACTCCTTTTCGCCGCTTTCGGCAAAGGAGACGCCCCGTGTGGCCTGTCCCACGAACACCGGCAGCACGCCGGTGGCCATGGGGTCCAGCGTTCCCGCGTGGCCCACTTTTTTCGTTTTCAGGATGCCCCGCAGCTTGGCGCACACGTCCATGCTTGTCCAATCCGCGGGCTTATCGATAATGATGATCCCGTTGGCCATAAAATCTCCTGTTCTTCATAGTGTGCGCCAAGCACCGCGCCTTTTGGCGCGTACAAGCGTTTTGGCAAGGCAAAAACCTTGCCGCAGGCGGAATTCATTTCCGCCGAGGAAGTTCAATAAAAACAAGGGGCCCCCGCAAAAATGTTTTGCGGGGATGACACACGTCCATGCTTGTCCAATCCGCAGGCTTATCGATGATGATGATCCCGTTGGCCATGGTGTCTCCTTTCGGTTGTTATTAAAGGGAGAGTTTCGCTCTCCGGAGCGACCTACTTTTGTCAACAGTGACAAAAGTAGGCAAAAACACCGGAAGGAACCTCCGGTTCCTTCACTTCCGGGCGCGCTATACGCAGTGCAAATATGTTAACTTTTACCGCACGTTTACATAAGATTTTCTTTTTGGATTCGTTAAAAGGATCGTCTCTGCTTCTGCGCCGCTGCCGCTGATGCCTACGCCGAACAACGTTTTTAGTTCTACCGTTGATAACACGAGCGGCAGCGGCGCAAGAGGAAAGTCGATGCGTCATACGCAACGATAACGACCGTGTTCTGCAAACGCGTGGTATATGGTATCAAATTTGAGGGTGGAACAGCGTGCAGGAAGTCCAGAAACCTGGGTTTCTGGTTGTCCTTTTGGGTACTTTTGGGACAACGGCCAAAAGTACCTCGT
>CAKTRJ010000037.1 GCA_934597345.1 uncultured Oscillospiraceae bacterium | reverse complement strand
GCAGAAACCACTTGCATAACACCCTGCTCAGAGTTACAATGCAGCCAACAGCAATGAGAAACGCTTCCCGTCCGGCACCGGTGAACCTTCACCGAAAACCGGGCGGGAAGCGTTTTTGACCACATAGATTACCACATACGGCTCCGGAACACCCGGAAACAGCGGAGATAAGAGCGTCAAAGAGTAAGTGAAACAAATTAAAAAGCGCCGAAAACCGCTATAAACGAGCGGAAAAAGTATTCCCGATAAGTTTGGGAGCAGGAGACCGGGTGTTCAAGTCACCTCACTCGGATTCCCTCTGAAATCAACGATTTCAGAGGGATTTTTTGTCTTTGATTACTGCGGCGCAAACATTGAGGTTGTCATTCTTAACATATCTTTTCGACAAGTACTGACTTAATATTGCTTTCAGAAAAGGAGCTGTTCCGGTTTGACCTCGTCCGCCTCCGCCGGAGCATTTTCATACCCGCAGGCATACGCTGCGGGACGCTTCATCAGGTCGAAAGGCGACGGGGCAGCCAATTTCCCGCTCCGCAATGACCAGATGCAGCTTTCCTCTACGCACGCTCACAAAAGTGTACACAGCCATGCCGCCGCGGCGCAGGCGGGGAGGTAAATCACAAAGTGCAGGATGTGCGTCCGTTTGTTGTACCCGAACATATGGGGGCCAACCACGTCCTTCAGCTCCGGGTAAAAATGGGGAAAGAAGCTGGAGTGGCACAGCAGCACCCAATCAAAGAACAGGATGTCGTAGATCTCCATGGCATAGAGCATGCCCAGAAACCGGACGAAAAAGCGCAGAAAACCGAAATCATTCCGGACGCCGTCCCAAACGCTGAGGGCCGCCGCACCTAGGAAAAGGAGGATGGCGATACCCTCTATCACCCAGCCCACCGCATGTGCGCCGGGGAAACGCTCTTTCCGGTCGGGGATCGCGGCCAGATTCTCCTTCGGCGCGGAGGAGAAAAACCGCTTATCCTGGATAAAGCCCACTCCGCCGTACAGGATGAGAAAATAGGCCAGAAAAATCATGAGCGCTGCGATGATGGTTATTTTCATGTTATCCTTCGCTTTCTTTTTGCCCGTTACTGTTTCTCCACAGCGGGGTATCGGATGAGGTCGTACATCCTGTCCGTAGTCGTAGCAGCCAAAGGCATGGCCGATATCGTGGATCGCGTTTTCATCCAGTATTGTGACCTTCATGGTGTCGTTCCTTTCCGATCGTTTTTACCATTCGCAGAAACGTTCCAGCTCCGATACCAACAGCATTATTCCGCTTTGCGGCAGACGAACCAGACGATGCTTTTCAGGTTGCCGATGCTCACATCCGCATACATCCCCTCCAGCCGCACTTTCAAGCTGGAAACCGTCTCATAGGGCGGCGTGAAGAACCCCTTCTTTTCGTAAACGTGCCGGATGAACCAGTCGGTCCGTTTGTGCTCTCCCTCCACATAGAAGCAGCCGCAGAAGATCCCGCCGGGCTTCAGCACCCGAAAGACCTCCCGATAGGCAGCCTCCTTGTCCGGGAAGGCATGAAAGCCGTTCAGCGACAGGACAACGTCAAACGCGCCGTCCTCATAGGGGAGCGCGCCCACATCCCCCTGCCGGAAGATCACATTTTCCAAATACAGGCGGCTTGCCTTTTTCCGCGCCTGCCCCATCATATCCGCCGAGTAATCCAGGCAGGTAATGTCCGCCTCCGGCAGCGTCCGGTAGACCGGCATGGTCAGGATACCCGTTCCCACCGGTATCTCCAGCAGCCTGCCGGAGAAATGCTCCGGATTGCCGGACAGCGCCTTCTCCAGATAAGTGTCACATTCCACCTTATCCATATCCCACACCAGGCGGCACACCGCTTTCCCGCTCAATGTGGTACAGGTGATCATGCCGTCATAAAAGCTGTTGCTGCCCGTCAGCCGGTAGGCGCTGCGAATGGCTTCTTTCCGTTCCATTTTTATTCCTCCCGAATTTTATAGACGCCAGTTAGAGTCAGCTAACCCTTTGCCTTATGGAAAGCCGCATCTCTGCGGCTTTCCCATCTCTGAAAACGATTCGATTCTTTCGGCCATATCGTAGCAAAGTTTGCTGCCTGTGTCAAGATGCCGAAGGGACTGTTCCGTATACATTACACTTTTCCCAGTTTCCTCAGATGGGACAGGATCGAACCGGAACTTCGTTTGAAATGTGCGCAGAGCTTCTGCTTTTTCATGCCTTCATCAAATAAGCGGCATAGCTCACTGTCCAATTTCTCCGTCCACAGCTTCCCGTCCGGTGAAAGTTGTTGGCAAAGAAGGGTGCCTGCCGGCCGACATTGAACCAGCATCTTTATCACTGCACACCAAAAGGTTTTCATTGTAATGTTCACTATTATAGCGTATAATGTCGTTGGAAATCATTCTGTATACAGTGGATTAAAAATATGATCGCCATGAATAGAACTGACGCCCTGAACCTCTTTTTCCGCAAAAACGGAATCAATTATGCAACTGCTCAAATGTGAATGACGGCAACTATGACAAACGAATTGCCGATCTGCCCAATCAGGTCGATCAGTGGCTCAGGCAGATCGATGATACAGATCATGCGCTTTTTTTAGAAATGCTAAGCTGCTATACATATTTGACAGAAGCACAATGCCAACTGCGTTATGTAGAAATATTGTCAAAATTACAGCAGGATCTGTCAGCTTTGCAAGTGCAGCGCTCAGAGATTCTGTTTGTCACTGTGGAATCAAGCAGTGCCTGTAAATCCGGCGGCGACAATGTCCGCGCAGATCTTCATAAAAGGAATCTAACCGAGCTGAAAAAAGAACAGATCATTGCCGCGCAATCCAACTTGGACGCAGAGTGTTTGAGCCAGTACAAAGCCATTGTTTTCCTGGATGACATCATTGGAAGCGGAATAACGCTCTGGAAAGAAATCGCGTCATTCTGCAAGCGATTTGACATACCCAACCGCTATGACCCCGCTTTGTTTTACGCTTGCATCGCGCCCAGAAGAGAAGGCGTCCGGCATATCGAGAGGAATTGCAGAAAAAGCGGTCTTTCTATCCGTGGTATATTCGACGAAGCTTGGGTCGTAGACCCAGCCTTTTCAACAGGAAGCCCTGAATACTTACAAATCGAGAAATACGAAAAGATGGTCGGCACCTATATGGTCGAACCTCCGAAAACATAGACATAAAAGATTAAAGTACGGTGTATTGACACATTTAGAAAACACCAAAAGCGTTCGGTTTATCAATTACAGGGAACATCTTTACGGTAAAGCGTATTTTATCAACATGGTCGAACCACAAGAAGGTAAACTGTATTTATCGCAGCTGGATCAAATCGAATGGCCGTCCAATTTCATCGTCTAAGCGCAAGTAAGCGTCAGAACACCCCGTGCCTTGTTCTCTAAGCCAGGGCCATAAGATACATTGCGTTATCTTCCTGCTTACGGTATACTGAACGCAATATTTCCCCATAACTTTTCGGGAGGTCCCTGTATGAAACGATTCCTTTGCCTGCTTCTTTCCCTGCTGCTGACGCTCTCCCTCTGCGCCTGCGGACAGCAGGCCGCCGACCGCACCGCGGGAATGGACCCCGCCGCCACCGCCACCGATGAAAACGGAGAAACGATCTCTTACAGCACGTCGTATTATGTGGATACCGGCGATTGGATTCCTGCCTACTACAACCGGCATTTTTCCATGTGCGGCGATGTGATCTCCTTCCCGCTGGAGGATGGAAAGATCCTGCAATTTCTGAATCTGGATGATCTAAAAGGACATTCTTATTCTGTCAGAGGCATTTGGGACGAGGGAAGATCCTTCCATCTGTTCACGCGCAGCCCCTTGCCGGAATTGGATCTGCCTGCTCTAAACGTAAGAACGATCAATGTCATGTACCGTGACGACACAGACTTCTCCCACGAAAAGGTGGGGCTTCAAATCGGTGAAACGATAGTACGGGACGACGGTTCTTCTTTCACCGCTCTCGACATAAACGACCAGCGTATTGTCAATCTGGAGAATTTTGAGAATGGGAATTAGAGCCTTCAATATATGCTGCCCTGGGAAAAAGGCGTATTGATCCTTCAGGTTTCTTTCGAGGATGCGTCTCCCACTGCCCCGCAGGTGCAGGAGTATATGATCGCGCTGCTGGAGGAGCTGGCCGCTGACCACATCAAGGTGATACGCGATCTGAGCGAGGATGAGATGGCGCCTATCTCCCCAGGGAGATCAAGCTTCTTGGCGGCATCGAGCAGAACGAGATGTTTGCCGTTCCCTGTGACAGGGTGACAGAGCTGCAAAGCGAGAAGATCGTATTTCTCGGGAAAACACCGGACGGGGAAAGCGTCCGGTATACCCTCTACAACGGCGCGGAGATCATCGCCAGCATGGGCGATCCCAGCGGATGGGACAATGTTGCGTACATCCTCGGTGATCTTGATACGCCCGCACTGCTGATCCGCCAGTGGCGCGAAGCATGGGAGGCGGGAAAGGACGCCCCGGACGCCGCCATGACGGAGCTGCTGGGCATTACGGCGGTGCCCTATGAGGGCAGCTGGCTCATTGACCGGGGCAAATGCACCTATTTCAACAACCTCAGTTCAAACGTGTCCACAACGGATTACATGTGCTATCTGACGGCAGAGCCGATCACATAAAAAGCGGCACAACAGAAACGTTCTGACCGTGTGGAATGGAGAAAACGCACCGCAGGAGGACAACGCATGATCCGTGATATCTGCAAAGACGAAGCATTTCTGGCCCGGAAGGCCGAACCGGCCACGGCGGACGATCTCGGCACGGCGCAGGATCTTCTGGACACGCTGGCCGCCCACAAGTCGGGCTGCGTGGGCATGGCCGCCAACATGATCGGCGTCAACAAGCGTATCATCGTCTTTGACGACGATGGGAAGTATCAGGTCATGTTCAACCCCGTCATCGTGAAGCGCGACCGCCCCTATGAGGCCGAGGAGGGCTGCCTGTCTCTTACCGGCCGCCGGAAGGCAAAGCGTTTCCAGACCATCAAGGTACAGTGGCAAAACGAGAAATTCCAGCCCCGGCTCAAGACCTTCACCGGCTGGACGGCGGAGATCATCCAGCATGAGATCGACCACTGCGAGGGGGTATTGATATGATCCTTTACTATTCCGGCACCGGCAACAGCCGGTACGCGGCACAGCGCATTGCGGAGGCATTGGATGAGCCGCTTTGCAGCATGAACGACCGCATCAAGTCGGGCGATACCACCCCAGTGGAGACCGGGGCGCAGCTCATTATCGTTACCCCCACCTACGCATGGCGTATTCCCCGGATCGTACGGGAGTGGCTGATGAAAACGGAGCTGACCGGTGCAAAGCAGGCGTGGTTCGTCATGACCTGCGGCAGCGAGATCGGCAGCGCCGACAAATATAACCGCGCACTCTGTCAGGAAAAGCACCTGACCTGCATGGGCACGGCGCAGCTCATTATGCCGGAGAACTACATTGCCATGTTCAACGCTCCCCAGGCCGAAGAAGCCCGGCAGATCGTGGCCAAAGCGGAGCCGGACATCGACCGGATCATCGCCGCCATCGCGGCGGGACAGGCGTTCCCACCTACCCGCAGCAATCTCTATGACCGCTTCATGAGCGGCCCGGTGAACCCCATCTTCTATTCCTGTTTCGTCAAGGCGAAAGCTTTCACCGTCTCGGACGCCTGTGTCGGCTGCGGCCAGTGCGCGGCGCGCTGTCCCGTGAACAACATCACGCTGCAAAACGGACGGCCTGTCTGGGGCGGTCAGTGCACCCACTGTATGGCCTGCATCTGTTACTGTCCCACGGAAGCCATCGAGTATGGCAAAAAAAGCCGCGGCAAGCCCCGCTACCACTTCGAGGCGCTTTGACAGCGCCGCGCCCCATACAACCCCTTTATGATACAAGAAGCGGCTCACAGGTCACCCTGTGAGCCGCTTTCTCTGTCAGATGTCGCTGTATGTCAGCCCAGATCCACGTCGATGGCGAACAGGCCGCCCGCGCCGCCGGAGTACAGGTACAGCACATTGTCGGTGGGCTTGAATTTGCCCTCGCGGGCCAGCTTCACCAGACCGGCGAAGGCCTTGCCGGTATACACGGGGTCCAGGAACAGGCCCTCGTTCCCCGCCATCAGGCGGATGGCGGCGTTGCCCTCGGCAGAGGGAATGGCATAGCCGGGGCCGCACATATTCACCAGATGGACATCCTCGGTGGTGGGGACGAAGTCCAGCTCCAGCAGCTTGGCCGCATCCTTCATGATGTTGGTGGTGATCACGTCAAAGGGATCGCTGTCCACCATCATGCCCACCACCTGGGTCTCCGGCATGAACAGCTTCGCGCCCAGCGCCACACCGGCGTGGGTGCCGCCGCTTCCCTCGGCGCAGCAGACGTAATCGAACTTCATGCCGGTATCGGCGATCTCCTTCATGCAGTTGACATAGCCCAGCGCACCGATGGCGTTGGAGCCGCCGCAGGGGATCTTGTAGTAGGGCTTGCCGCTGGCCTTGCCCACCCGATCCATCTCGGCGTAAATATCATCATAGCTGTCGGTATCCATAAAGCGGACGTCCGTGTTCATCAGGTATTCCAGCAGCTGGTTGCCCTTGCGGTTGGTAACGCCGCGCTTCTTCAGGATCAGGATCGGCTCCATGCCCAGCTTCTTGGCGCAGGCCGCCGTCAGCATGGCGTGGTTGGACTGCGCGCCGCCGGTGGTAAACACGATCTCGGCGCCCTGGCGCTTGGCATCCGCCAGCAGGAACTCCAGCTTACGCACCTTATTGCCGCCCAGACCGATGCCGGTCAGGTCGTCACGCTTGATATAGACGTTGGTGCCCAGCAGGCGGCTGATGTTCTCCAGCTTCTGGATGGGCGTAGGCAGCACCGCCAGAGGGATGCGGGGAAACTCCTGTAAATTCTTCATAAGCGTACTCCTTTCGATAAGGCGTGATATATGGAAAGAGCGGTCAACGGAGACCGTACTCCTTCAGACGTTCGTAAAAGACCGAGCGGGAGATATCCAGCTGCTTCATGGCCTGCTGGCGGTCGCCGCCGCACTGGGCCAGCGTCTGCTGAATGAAGCGGCGTTCCTCCTCCCGCATGTGCTGGCGCAGGGTCTGTGCCGCCGGTTCCGTTTTCAGATGGATGTGCTCCGGATAGATGATATCAGAATCTGACATGGCCGCCGCGCCCTCCAGCACATTCTCCAGCTCCCGCAGGTTGCCGGGCCAGTCGTAGTTGATGAGCTTGCTGAAAGCCTCACCGGACAGGGTCTTTTCCGGGATATGATACCGCTGGCAGATCTGCTCCACCAACTCATGGGCCATCAGGTAGATATCCTCCCGGCACTCCCGCAGGGGCGGAAGCTCCACCGAGAAGGCGGACAGCCGGTAATAGAGGTCTTGCCGGAAGCGTCCGGCCTCCACCTCCTCCCGCAGATGGGGCCCGGCGATGGCCAGCAGCCGTACATTCACGCTTACGGGACGGGTGGAGCCGACAGGCACCGCCTCGCCCCGCTGGATGGCGTGCAGCAGCTTGGCCTGTACGCTCAGCGGCAGCTCGCCCACCTCGTCCAGCAGCAGCGTGCCGCCGTCGGCCTCCTGAAAGAGGCCCGGTGTGCCGTCCTTTTTGCCGAACAGCTCGCCGTCCAGCAGCGCGGGATCAATGGCGGAGCAATCCGCCCGTACAAAGGGGCCTCCCCTGGGCTGCGCCCGCTGGATGCTCTGGGCCAGCCGGGTCTTGCCTGTGCCGGTCTCGCCGGTAATGAGAATGTTGCAGTCCATCTGGCTGAGCTTATAGGCACGGCGGCGCACCGCCCGCAGGGCGGCGGAGTTGCCGCATCCCAGCAGGGAGTCACCCACCTCGTCCGGCAGTCCCCGCTGGGAGGACTCCCGGTACTTGCGCTCCGCCGCCGCGATGGCGGTGTTGCGCTCCATGATGGTGGTGCGGATATCCTCAATATACCGGAACTTGACAATAACGCCCGCCACCTGCTCCGTCTCGCGGATTGGCAGGAGGGAGGCCATCAGCGCAAAGCCGTTGATCTCGTAGGCTACGTTGGTAAAGCAGGGGGCTTGTCCGTCCAGCACCTGACGCAGATGCTCCTCAAACAGCTCACCCTCAAAGAACTCCCGGAAGTGACAGCCCACCACGCGGACCTCCTGCTCCGGGCCCTTGGCGATAAAGCTGCCTCTTCGCAGAAGATCGCCGATGCCCTCCTTCCGGGCGGAATAGCCCTTCTCCTCCCAGAATTTCACCTGCTTGGTGTCATGATCCAATATGACCATCTGGCCGATGCAGTCAAAATAGCTGATGGTATAGACCCGCTCCTGCACCGCGACGGCGATCTCCTCGCCGGTGATCCGCACGTCGATGGAAACGCCCTGGAAGCTCACTTCCAGCCGCAGCTCCACCGCCTCGCCGTCCCGCAGGTACTTATACACCGGCTTGACGCCCGCCTCGTGATAGACGCCCACCGCCGCCAGCATGTCGCCGCTGCGGAGCCGGTGATCCTGTATGCCGATGGCCGCCAGATCCTCCGGGGCCAGATTGCCGTCGTCCGCGCCCATGGCGGATGTGGCAAGGATCACCACGTCGCCCGGCTCCAGCCGTCCGGCGGGATGGGAATAGACGCTGTGATTATACAGGCCGAAGCGCTCCTTGGCCTGCTGGTTGATATGGGTCACGATGCCCTGCCGATCCATGGTGAACATGGCGTGAGAGGCCGAATCCATTACGCTTTGCAGAATATCCATTGTACCTCTCCCCTTTCCGGCAGTTCTGCTGCTATTTTACACGATAACGCCGCCGTTTGCAATGCATACAAAAACAAAGCCTGTTCCGGGCTTTGTTTCTGGTTTGTGTATTTTTACAGGTCGCAGGCGCACATGTCGGCAAAGGTCTCGCGGCGGACGGCCAGATAGCTCTTGCCGTCCTTCAGCATGACGATGGGTGCGCGGGGGATACGGTTATAATTGGAGGCCATGGCGTAGTTGTACGCGCCGGTGGTGCATACCGCCACAGTGTCGCCCCGGCCCACGGAGGCGGGCAGGGACACATGCTCCTGGATGATGTCGCCGCTCTCGCAGCAGCGGCCCACCACGGAGGCCTCGAAATCGCAGGGCTCGTTCATCTTATTGGCCAGCAGGCAGGTGTAGTTGGCCTTATACAGGGCAAAGCGGGGGTTGTCCGGCATGCCGCCGTCAATGGAGACGTAGTTCTTGTAGCCGGGGATCTTTTTCACCGTGCCGCAGGTATACAGCGTCATGCCAGCCGCGCCCACGATGCTGCGGCCCGGCTCCATATGGATCTCCGGCATGTCGATGCGCAGGCGGGCGCAGGCCTCCTTGATGGCGGCGGCCACCTGGCCGACCTTGGTGTCCACGTCCAGATAGGGGTCGCTCTCCACATAGCGCACGCCGTAGCCGCCGCCCAGATCCAGCTGCTGGGCCATATAGCCGTGCTTTTCCTTCATGGCGGCGATGAACTCCAGCATGACCACAGCGGCACGCTCGAACACGTCCTCACCGAACACCTGAGAGCCAACGTGACAGTGGAAGCCCATCAGTTCCACATGGGGCTGGGCCAGCGTATAGACGGTGATCTCCTCGGCCTGACCGGTCTCAATGGCGGAGCCGAACTTGCTGTCCACCTTACCGGTGGAGATGGCCTCGTAGGTATGGGGATCGATGCCGGGGGTCAGGCGCAGCAGCACCTTCTGGCGGATACTGCGGCGGGCAGCCTCGGCCTCGATGGCCTTGATCTCCTCCACGTTGTCGGCCACGAAGTAGCCCACATGGTTGTCCATGCCGTAGACGATATCGGCATCGGTCTTGTTGTTGCTGTGGAAATAGGCGTGGGACAGGTCATAGCCCGCCTGCAGCGCACAGTAGATCTCACCGGAGGACACCACGTCGATGCCCATGCCCTCCTCCTTCATGATCTCATAGATGCGCTTGAAGGAGTTGGCCTTGCTGGCATACAAAGGACGGCTGGTGGGGCCGAAATGCTTCCGGAAGGCGTTCTGATACACGCGGCACTGATGGCGGATATAGTCCTCGTCCATCAGATACAGGGGCGTGCCGTATTCCTTGGCCAGTTCAACGGTATCCTGGCCCGCGAAAAGCAGATGGCCGTTGGCGCCGATGGAGATATTTTCACAGATCATAGCTTTTTCCTTTCTCTTGCACCCGCACAGTGCGCAGGCGGTTCCTATGTATGGTAAGGCTCTCACAGAGCCGGATATACGAAGTTAAACGTCTTATTCAATATAATTTTGATTTTTCGTATGCGTTTTGCGAAAGAGAGTGGGCGGAGGGCTGCGGCTCAACCACACCGCAGCCCCCGGCCCGTTCTGCCGCAGGGCAGAGGAACTGAGAGGATTTCTGTTTACTCGGAGATCTCGGCCTTTTCAGCCTTCTTGGCCAGAGCCTTATCCAGCCAATTCTTGCCGTCCACGAAGCGGGAGACGATGTAGGTGACCACATAGTCGCCGGCGGAGTTGATCATGGTTGCGGGAGGATCCACCAGGTTGCCGATGGCCACCAGGATGGGGAAGGCCAGCTCCATCTGGTTGGGGAAGAAGATGGAGCAGATGATGTACTCACCGATGTAGCCGCCGCCGGGGACGCCGGACATACCGACGGAGGACAGCACGGCCACCAGAACAATGGGGATCAGAGAGCCCCAGCCCATATCCTGACCGAACACGCCCCACACGAAGGCGATCTTCAGCACGCAGGAGAAGCAGGAGCCGTCCATGTGCATGGTAGCGCCCAGAGGGATGACCATCTCGGCCACGTCCTTGTTGATGCCGGTGGCCTCAGCCTCCTCCATGTTGGTAGGGATGGTGGCCACGCTGGAGCAGGTGCCCAGAGAGACGATGGCGGGCTTGGCAATGTGCTTGAACATGGTCTTGATACCATGCTTGCCGCCGCCGAACCAGGCGAACAGGGGGAACGCGGTAAAGATGTAGATGAAGCACAGGGGATAGTACACCGCCATGGCACGGCCATAGGAACCGGCGATCTGAGGACCGTAGTCGGCGACCAGACCGGCGAAGATGGCGAAGAAGGCCACGGGAGCGTAATAGGTGATGATCTTGATGAACTTCATCATGACGTCGGTCATGCTGTTGAGCCACTTGGCCACCAGCGTCTCGGGGCCGCCGGCCATATTGGTGGCAAAGCCGAACAGCACGGAGAACACGATCAGGGGCAGCATGGCCCGGCGGGTCAGCAGGCCAACGAAGTCGCTGGCGGTAAAGAAGTTGACGATCATGTCGGAAATGGAGGCGTACTCGCCCATTTCCTCAGAGGGGATATCGGTCCAGGGGACCAGCACCGGGGGGAAGATCTTCATCAGCACGAACATGATGACGGCGGCGATAGCGCCGGTGATGACGAAGGTGGCCACGGTGGTGCCCATGATCTTACCGGCACGCTTCATGCTCTTCATATTGGCGATGGAGCCCGCGATGGACACGAACACCAGAGGCACTACCACGCAGAACATCATGTTGATGAACACGGTGCCGAAGGGCTTCAGCACGGTGGCTACGCTGGGAGCCAGCCAGCCCACGATAGCGCCGATGACCATCGCGCCCAGCATGATGCCAAGGAAAATATAATTCCTGACGACTGCTTTCTTTTCCATTAGATTTTATTCCTCCTAACAGTTTTGCGGTTGATTTACGTTCTCTCTATGTAAAGCATATTGCTTACATACCGATTAAAGTACCAGCGCCTCGTCGGTGATCTCGCCCTTACAGACGATATTGGTGGGGCCGGTCAGGTACAGGTCGGTCACATGGCCCGCGCTATCACGCTCCACGTCGATGATCAGCCGGCCGCCGGTCATGTCCACCTTCACGTTTTTGCCGGAGACCTTGCCCAGCAGAGTCAGCACCGTCACCACAGAGCCGGTGCCTGTGCCGCAGGCGTAGGTGAAATCCTCCACACCCCGCTCATAGGTGCGCTCATACACATGGTCGGGGCCGATGATCTCGTAGAAGTTCACATTGGCGCCCTTGGGGAAGTCCTTGTAGTACCGCAGCTTGCGGCCCAGCTGGAACAGCGCCTGGGTGTCGTAATCCTTCAGATTTTCCATGGGCACCGCCGCGTGTGGGATGCCGGGATCGCCCAGCTCCACATAGGCGCAGTCATAGACCGTGCCTTCCACCTCCGCCGTGCCGTCCAGCCGCATGTTGCAGGGATCGTTGAGCCGTACACGGTACAGCCGCTTGTCCACGCGCCAGCCGGTCACGAGGCCCGCGGTGGTCTCTACCTTCTGCACCTCACCGGCCAGACCGTTCTCGTAGCCGTAGCGGCAGATGCAGCGCGCGCCGTTGCCGCACATCTCGCCCATGGAGCCGTCAGAGTTGAAGAACAGCATCTTGTAGTCGCCGCCGCAGGTGGAGTTTTTCACCACCATAAAGCCGTCCGCGCCGATGGACATGTGCCGCTCGCACACGGTGCGGATGATCTCCGGCCATTTCTCGTCAGGTACGGCGTTCCGACGATCGTCCACCACGATAAAGTCGTTGCCCGCGCCGTTCATTTTCCAGAATTGCATGATGCCACGTCTCCCTTCACGGTCTCAGTGTATATTGTATTGTACCCGTCCCGACAAAGTTTGTCAAATTTTTATCACAATCCGGATTTCCGGATTATCCGTCCGGAATTCAGGACTTTCATTCTCTCGCAGCCGACCTCCATAGAAAAAAGCCACAAACAGATGAAAAAAACACCTATGCAAAGACCGGCCCACCGTGTAGAATAAACGCTGCGACATCAAGGAAAGACAAGGAAAAACATATGCAACAGAGATCAAGATATCAGACCGCCCGCCGCATCCTCATTTTCTGGACGCTGTTCATCGGCATCGGTGCGGTGGGCGGAGCGCTGATGATGCTGCTGGATCCCAGCGGCAAGACCATAGGCATGGACGCCATGCTGCCCTATTTTCAGGTGCTGCCCTTTGCGGAGGTGGTATTTCAGGACCTCACATTCTCCGGCTGGGCGCTGCTGAGCGTCAACGGCCTGTCCAACCTGACCGCGGCGGCGCTGCTGCTGGCCCGAAAGAGCGCTGGCGTGGTGCTGGGCGGCATCTTCGGCGTGACGCTGATGCTGTGGATCGGCATCCAGTTCTATATGTTCCCGCTGAACTTCATGTCCACCGCCTACTTTATTTTCGGTCTCTGCCAGACCGCCGCCGGTTATGCGGCGTGGGTATTCCGCAAGCAGGAAGCCTTCACCGTCAACAGGGCCGACTATCCCCACATCGGCGACGATCCCACCCGTCTGGTGGTGTTCTTCTCCCGCATGGGCTATGTGCGGAAGCAGGCCTATGCGGAGGCGAACCGCACCGGCGCCGCCGTCTACGAGATCAGGGCGGCGGAGCGGACGGAGGGTACGCTGGGCTTCTGGTGGTGCGGCCGCTACGGCATGCACAAGTGGGCCATGCCCATCCAGCCGGTGGACATCGACCTGCCCGCCTACCGGCATGTGACCATCTGCTCCCCCATCTGGGTGTTCGCGCTGGCCGCGCCTGTCCGCAGCTTCTGCAAGGCGGCCGCCGGACAGATCAGGGAGGCGGACTACATACCGGTGCACCACCAGAAGGACACCTACGAAAATGCCGCCGAAGAAATGGATCGCCTTCTGGGCGTTACCCATACCTCTCTGCACAGTATCCAATGCAGAGAGGGCATATACAAGGAAACCAGCAAAAGAAAGGAAATGATCGTATGAAAAAGCTGCTGCTTCTTGTGACCATGCTGCTGACGCTGAGCCTGTGCGCCTGCGCCGCCGATACACCGGCTCCCGCGCCGGACGTGACGCCCGATACGCCGCAGGAGACCCCCAACACACCGGATACGCCGGAGGATGGCCAGACCGTCGACCTGCCGATCCTGAACGAGATCGACCAGACGGTACGGGTGGGCACCTCCGGCTCCTATATGACCGCCGTGCAGGCCGCCGTCAAGCTGCTGGACTGGGGCGTGGACACGGGCCTTGATCCCGAGGAGATCCGCGCTGCCACCGCCGCGTGGCTGGGCAATATGGGCAACGACGCCCAGACCGCCTTTGCCGACAAGCTGGCGCTGGTGGACAACGCCTATCAATCCCTGCTGAAGGACGGTGCGGAGGATCTGCTGTCCTCCGCCGGATGCACCGACACCGCCTATCCCTGGAGCACCGAGCCGGTGGAGAGCATCGAGGCCATCATGGAGGCGGCGGGCCTGCGCGCCTGATAAAAGACATTGTGCCGCAAAGAGGCGGCGGATACCGAACGTATTCTTTCGGTACCCGCCGCCTCTTTCTTTTTTCGCTTCCGGACACGGTTCAGCAAAATAGATAAAATGCGCAACATTTCACTTTAATAATTCGTTAGCGTGGTAGTACGCTAAAGTATTGACGCATGAAAGTTTCAGTGGTAATATTAGGAGCAACAAAACGGAAGCACTATTCCGAAAAACGACGAAATGAGGGCACGGATATGAAAAAGAACATCATGCGCATCGTGACGCTTGTGCTGGCAGCCGTCATGCTGCTGAGCTGTACCGCCTGCGGTGGCGGAAGCGGAACAGAAAACAAGGACCGTCTGGCACAGATCAAGGAACGGGGCTATATCGAGCTGTGTACCGAGCCGTACTTCGCCCCCTATGAGTATGTCGACCCCACCAAGAGCGGCGACGAGCAGTATCAGGGCATGGATATCGAGGTGGCCAAGTACATCGCCGACAAGATCGGCGTGGAACTGAAGATCACTGCCCTGGACTTTACCGCTGTGCTGGCCGGTGTGGCGGACGGCAAGTATGATTTCGCCATCTCCGCCATTGCCTACTCTCCCGCCCGGGCCGAGGCCATGCGGCTGTCCGACGTGTACTATTCCAGCAACATCGGCTACGGCTTCGTGGTCCGCAGCGAGGACGCCGGAAAGTACACCGATCTGGAATCTCTGAAGGACGCGGTGGTGATCACCCAGAGTGGCTCCGTGCAGGAGACGCTGTATAACCAGTACATCAACGGCGCGTGCAAGGAGTTCAAGCTGGTGGCCAACATGACCGACGGCTATCTGGCGGTATCCGAGGGCAAGGCGGATGTGTGCATCTGCTCCACCGCCTCCGCCGGACTGTATGCCGAGGCCAACGGCGGGCTGACCATCCCCGACTTCCGCTTCGATGTGGATCCCAACATGAACGGCACCTGCGTGGCCATGCCCATGGAGGGAACCGACTCTCTGGCGGAGCTGGTGAACCAGTGCATCGCCGAGCTGAACGACAGCGGCAAGACCGTGGAATGGTACGGCCAGTATGAGGCCGCCGCCGCGACGCTGGGCATCGAATAACGCACGAAAACCGGGGCAAGCCCCACTGAGCATAGGAGTGTCATACCATGGAAAAGGTCATCAAGCTTTTGGCAAAATACTATCCCGTCTATCTCTCCGGCCTGTGGGGCACCCTGTGGATCTCCGCGGTAACGGTGCTGTCGGGCGCGCTGCTGGGCATGCTCGTGGCGCTGATGCGCATGAGCCGCAGCAAGGTGCTCAGGGCCGTCTCCGGCGCCTATGTGGAGGTGCTGCGAGGCACGCCCATCCTGCTGCAGCTGTACTTCTTCTGGATCGGGCTGCCCAAGCTGGTTCCCTTTGAGCTGAGCGATACCCAGTGCATCGTTATCGCCCTGGCGGTGAACGCCTCCGCCTTTATCTCGGAGATCATTCGGGCCGGTATCGCCGCCGTGGACAAGGGCCAGTGGGAGGCCGCCCGCAGCATCGGCCTGTCCGAGACCCATGTGATGACCCATGTGATCCTGCCTCAGGCGGTGAAGAACATCCTCCCTGCCCTGTGCAACGAGTTTATCTCCACCGTCAAGGGTACCTCGCTGGCGTCTGTGTTCTTCGTGGGCGAGCTGATGACCAGCTTCAAGACCGTGCAGAGCGCCACCTTCCTGGCGCTGCAATCCCTGACCATTGTGGGTATCATCTATTTCGCATTGAACTTTGTGCTGTCCCGCCTGCTGGGCGTGTTGGAGAGGAGGCTGACCGTCAGTGACTGACGTGATCCTGCGAACGGAGAATCTGGAAAAGCGCTTCGGTCAGCTGGAGGTGCTGAAGGGGATCACCACCGCCATCCGCAGGGGTGAGGTGGTGTCCATCATCGGCCCCAGCGGCGGCGGAAAATCCACCTTTCTGCGGTGCCTGAACCTGCTGGAAACGCCTGACGGCGGCAAGGTCTTTTACAAGGAGCAGGACGTGACCGCCGCCAAACTGAATATCGCCCAGTACCGTCAGAGCATCGGTATGGTGTTCCAGCACTTCAACGTGTTCCCCAACATGACGGTGCTGGAAAATGTGACGCTGGCGCCGGTGCTGGAAAAGAAGGTATCCAGAGAGCAGGCCCGAACTGAGGCCATGGCGCTGCTGGAGCGTGTGGGCCTGGGCGGCAAGGCGGACGAATATCCCCGCAAGCTGTCCGGCGGGCAGAAGCAGCGGCTGGCCATCGTCCGGGCGCTGGCCATGAAGCCGGAGGTCATGCTGTTTGACGAGCCCACCTCCGCCCTTGACCCGGAGATGGTGAAGGAGGTGCTGAACGTCATCCGCGAGCTGACCCGCAGCGGCATGACCATCCTGATTGTGACCCACGAGATGGGCTTTGCCCGTGAGGTATCCGACCGGGTACTGTTCATCTGCGACGGCGTGATCAAGGAGGAGGGGACACCGGAGCAGATCTTCACCTGTCCCCGTGACCCCAGCACCATCAAATTCCTGAGTATGGTATTGTAAAAGGAGAAGCATATGATGATCCAGACCATCAAAGACCTGGTGGCCGCCAAGGCGGACACCACCGTTCAGCTGGCCAGAGATATCTGGAGCTATGCGGAGTTGTCCTATGAGGAGACGCGCTCCGCCGCCGCCCTGATCAACGCCCTGAAGCAGGAGGGCTTTGCCATTGATGAGGGCATCGCTGATATCCCCACCGCCTTTACCGCCACCTTCACATGCGGCAGCGGCAAGCCCGTGGTGGGCTTTCTGGCGGAGTATGACGCGCTGGCAGGCCTGAGCCAGAAGGCGGCCTGCCCCGTGCAGGAGCCGGTACAGCCCGGCGGCGCGGGTCACGGCTGCGGCCACAACCTGCTGGGCAGCGGCTGCTTTGCCGCCGCCGTGGCGCTGAAGGACTATCTGCTGAAGGAAAAGCTGGACGGCACCGTGATCTTTTTCGGCTGCCCCGCCGAGGAGGGCGCCGGTTCCAAGCAGTTCATCGCCCGTGCCGGGTATTTTGACAACGTGGACTTTGCCTACACCTGGCATCCGGAGACGGTGAACGAGGTGGGCTCACGGGGCAGCGTGGCCATCATGGGCGCCAACTTCATCTTTGACGGCGTGGCGGCCCACGCCGGCGGCGAGCCCCACCTGGGCCGTAGCGCACTGGACGCCTGCGAGCTGATGAACGTGGGCTGCAATTATCTGCGGGAGCACATGATCGACGCCGCCCGCATCCACTATGCCTACTCCGACCCCGGCGGCACCGCCCCCAATGTGGTGCAGAGCCACGCCGTGATCAAGTACGAGGTGCGCGCGCCGAAGGTCAGTCAGGTGCAGGAGCTGTTCACCC
>CAKTRJ010000036.1 GCA_934597345.1 uncultured Oscillospiraceae bacterium | reverse complement strand
CGTGCAGGAAGTCCAGAAACCTGGGTTTCTGGTTGTCCTTTTGGGTACTTTTGGGACAACGGCCAAAAGTACCTCGTCCCCGCAGGGACGAAATATTCCATACAACTGTTTAACGAACACCGCCCAAAGGACAGAAGATACATAAGGAGAGAACCACAATGGCACAGCTTTATTTCAAGTACGGAGCCATGGGCTCCAGCAAAAGCGCCAACGCGCTGATGGCCCGCTTCAACTATGAGGAGCGGGGACAGGACACCCTGCTGGTGAAGCCCCAGATCGACACACGGGACGGCGACCACATGGTGTCCTCCCGCATCGGACTGAAGCACCCCTGCGTCTATTTCCACGAGATGCAGGCCATGCCCGACGAGGAACTGCAAAAGTACGCCTGCATCATCGTGGACGAGGCCCAGTTCCTCAGCAAGGAGGAGGTCTACTATCTGGTGCACCTGGTGGACGACTGCGGCATCCCCGTGATCTGCTACGGCCTGCGGGCCGACTTCAAGGGCGATCTGTTCCCCGGCAGCTACCACCTGCTGGTGCTGGCCGACAAGCTGGAGGAGGTCAAGACCATCTGCTGGTGCGGCAAGAAGGCGGCCTTCAACGCCCGTTTTGATGAGGAGGGCCATGTGCTGAAGGAAGGCGCGCAGGTGGTGCTGGGCGCCAACGACCAGTATATCGGGCTGTGCCGCCGCCACTGGATGGCGGGGGATCTGGGGCCGGACTTCCACCGGCTGCGGAAATGATCTGCACGCTGTGTCCCCGCCGCTGCGGCGCGGAGCGGACGGAGACGGAAGGGATGGGCTTCTGCGCCATGCCCGCGGGCATCCGGGTGGCCCGCGCCGCCCTGCACATGTGGGAGGAGCCGCCTATCTCCGGCACCAACGGCAGCGGCACGGTGTTCTTCTCCGGCTGCACCCTGCGGTGCTGCTACTGCCAGAACGGCAGCATCTCCGCCGGAGGCTTCGGCAAGGCCGTCACCACGGCGCGGCTGCGGGAGATCTTTGAAGCGCTGATCGCCCAGGGGGCCCACAACATCAATCTGGTGACGCCCACCCACTTCCTGCCGTGGATCCTGCCCGCGCTGGAGCCGAAACTGCCCGTGCCGGTGGTGTATAACTGCGGCGGCTATGAATCGGTGGAGACATTGCGGCGGCTGGAAGGGAAGGTGGATATTTATCTGCCGGATCTCAAGTACGCCGATGGGGAGCTGGCGGGACGGCTCAGCGCCGCGCCGGACTATTTCCCCGTGGCGGCGGCGGCCATCCGCGAGATGTTCCGCCAGACGGGGCCCTGCGTGATGGAGGACGGCCTTCTCAAGCGGGGCGTGGTGATCCGGCATCTGGTACTGCCGGGGCAGATGGACAACACCCGCCGCTGCATCGACTGGGTGGCGGAGAATTTCAAGCCCGGCGAGGTGCTGTTCTCCCTCATGAGCCAGTACACGCCTCAGGCGGACGCGGAGGGCGTTCTGCGCCGCCATGTGACCCGGTCGGAGTACCGCGCCGCCGTGGCGTACATGGAGAACTGCGGCATCACCGACGGCTTCACCCAGGAGCGCACCGCCGCCAGAGCGGAATACACCCCGCCCTTCGACCTGACGGGTATCTGAGATCATACGCACGCCCGCGCCGTTTCCGGCGCGGGCGCTTTTTTGATCGGATAAGGTCAAGAATGTATGGAACATTCCACTTATACCACTCGAAAAGTTATGAAAATGCGCCAAACTGCACAAAACAGATAACATTTTTTCTACATTTATTCTTCGTTTCAGAGGGAGACATTCCTTTCGCTTCGTATTATAATGGACAATGGAACAAAAAAGGGGCCGCATGGCGGCACGAATGTGAAAGGAAAACAATATGGCTATCAAGATCGGCATCAACGGCTTCGGCCGCATCGGACGCATCGTCCTGCGCATTATGTGCGAAAATCCGGAGACCTTCGATATCCGCGGCATCAACCTGCGCAAGGCGGACATCGATTACATGGTGTATTTGCTGAAATACGACTCGGTATTCCGCAACTTCCCCGGTATGGTGGAGCACGCCGGCGGCGATCTGATCGTCAACGGCCACAAGATCAAGGTGTACAGCGAGTCTGACGCCGCCATGATCAACTGGGCCGACAGCGAGGCCGAGTATATCATCGAGTCCACCGGCGCCAACAACACCACCGACAAGGCCAGCCGCCACTTCAAGGGCGGCGCCAAGAAGGTCATCCTCACCGCGCCCGCCAAGGACGACGCCACCCCCACCTTTGTCTACGGCGTCAACAGCGACGAATACCGCCCCGATATGAAGGTCATCTCCAACGCCAGCTGCACCACCAACTGCCTGGCGCCCCTGGCCTATGTGGTACATAAGACCTTCGGCATCGAGCAGTCCCTTATGTCCACCATCCACGCCTCCACCGCCAAGCAGAAGGCCGTGGACTCCCGCGGCGGCAGCGACTGGCGCACCGGCCGCTCCATCCTGAACAACATCATCCCCACCTCCACCGGCGCGGCCAAGGCCGTGGGCCGCGTGATCCCCTCCCTGAAGGGCAAGATGACCGGCATGGCCTTTCGCGTGCCTACCGCCGACGTGTCCGTGGTGGATCTGACCGCCCGCCTCAGCACCAGCGCCTCCTACGCCGATATCTGCTATGAGATCCTCCATGCCTCCGAGACGTATATGAAGGGCATCATCGGCTATACCCGCGACCAGGTGGTGTCCACCGATATGATCGCCAACCCCTGCCCCTGCGTGTTTGACGAGACCGCCGGCATCATGCTGGATCAGGACTTCGTGAAGCTGATCGCCTGGTACGACAACGAGTGGGGTTACAGCAACATGGTCACCCGGATGCTGAAGCACATGTACGACATGGACATGGCAGATGTGTTCAACGAGGTGAAGGAATAACATAAATGCAAAAGAAAAAGCCTGCAAAGCAGGCTTTTTTCTTTGCAGAGAAGCGGGTATAGGGGTAATTTCGTAGGGGGCGATACCCACATCGCCCCGCCCTTGGCTCTCCCTTTGGGAGAGCTGTCACCGCAGGTGACTGAGAGGGCATCCAAGATGGTACGGTGCAAACCAAGATGGATGCTGCGGCGGCATAGCCGCCGCGAGCGACACTAAAAACATGCCATCGGCATGTTTTTTAACGTGTCGACCCTCTCCGTCCTCGCTACGCTCGGCCACCTCTCCCAAGGGGAGAGGCAAGGGTCGTCCCTATTTGCCTTCGGCCAATCGGTCAAAGGCGAAGCTGTCGGCGATGGCCTGAATGTGGTCGCGGGTCATGTGGACCTCGCCGTCCACCACGTCGCCGTAATAGGTGCCCAGCACCTCCACCACCACAAAGGCGTCCGCCTGATCGGCCACGATCAGCGCCCGGTCGTTGCCCAGCGCCAGCAGCAGCGTGCCATAGGGCCAGTCCTCATAGGGGAACACCACCAGATCGCCCAGATCCAGCTCACCGGTGGTCAGTGTGGTTTTCATGGTGCGGAACAGCTTATAGGGCACCGGCTCCGTCAGCCATGTGCCGTCGGTAAAGGTCACCGTGCCGTCCATAACAAAGGTGCCGTCGCTGTATCCGTAAGCGGCTTCATAGCGGTTTTCGATGCGGTTCGTGTCCTGCCGCAGCGGGGCGGACAGCCCTTCATTGGCCAGCAGCGCCGCCTCGTCCTCCGGGAACAGTGCCTCGCCCGGCAGAAGGGAAAGGCCGTATTCCGCCGCCAGCTCATCCAGCTTCCGGATCATTTCCTCCGTGCGGCAGCCGTAGTAGAGGTACGGCACGTCCGGCGTGATGATGTCATTTGGGTCAGGCTCGTAGGCGGCGCACCAGTCGCCCCATGCCCTGGCCGCCTGACAGGCGGGACTGTCCGCCAGACCCTGCAAGCTCAGCATGGTGTCCTGTCCGCTGCCCCAGTCCGAGGGCTCCTGCCGCTGGCCCAGACTGGCAAGGCCGAACCACTCGGTGGCAAATCCGGTGGTGACCAGCGCCAGCACCAGCACCAGCGCCGCCGCAAGGATCAGCGTGCCCCGAAAGGGCCGCTTCCGGATCGTCCTCCGGGAACATTCGGCCTGAATATTCCGCAGCATCCGCTCTTTGGCCGCATCGTCGGGCCGCAGGTTGTCATAGGCCCGGTAAATATCATTACCCGTCATTGGAGATCACCTCCCAAGGTCAATTTCAGTTTCTTTCTGGCGCGGTTCAGGCGGCTTCGGACAGTGGCCGGAGCCACCTTCAGCATCCGGGCGATGTCGGCGGTGGGATAGCCCTCGTAGTAATAGAGATAGACCGGTAGTTTATAGTCATCCGGCAGGGCCAGCACCGCCTGTAACGTCTCGTCCGGGGCCGCGTCCTCCGTGGTGGGCTGCTCGCTGAGGGCGTCAAGATCCTCCCGCCGCCGCCACGGACTGCGCAGCGCGCTTTTGCACAGGTTGGACACGGTCACGATCAGCCACGCCTTTTCGTGCTGGGCCGATTCAAACACCGTGCCGCTGCGCATCAGCCGAAGGAAGGTCTCCTGCACCATGTCCTCCGCGTCCGCGCCATTCTTCATGAAGGAATAGGCCACGCGGTACAGCATGTCCACATGGCGCTGATAGATGTCCTCAAGGTCTTTGCCCGTACGCAGCAAAGGGTCCACAGTGACCACCTCCTTTCATAGTGAATACGCGGAACGGGGGAGAATTGTTGCAGAGAGTTTTTTGGTGTTGAGATAGAATGTTTCGCGCTTCGGCGCGAGTTACTTTTGCCCTTGGCGGCAAAAGTAACCAAAAAAGCCACTTAAACCTGCGGTTTAAGAATCCGCCCACGCTGTTCTTTTGGCTGGATTGTGACCTTATACCGCGCGTTCACAGAACACGGCTGTTATCGCTGTGTGTGACGAATTGATTTTCTTCTTGCGCCGCTGCCGCTTATGCAATGCAACGGTAGGATATGATGCGTTGTACGGCGGCGCGATGTGGGCATCGCGCCCTACGAAATTCTATCGGTGGTCGGCCGTAGGGCGGGGTGCCCTCACCCCGCCGCACGAAGCTCTTTTCGTTCACCGTGCGGGGCGTCGGGGACGCCGCCCCCTACGAAAGTTCTGCCGGTAGGCGGTTGTAGGGGCCGGCGTCCTCGACGGCCCGAAAGATAGACGTATAGCGGCTCTCTTTGCATTTGGGCGCGGCAGCAAAGCAACAAAGGGGACGGCTTGCGCCGTCCCCCACAGATTTTTCGCCAGCCAATATTACACCTGCTCCTCGTCGGTACGGTTGCGCCAGGCCAGCTCCTGCTCCAGCTCGAACTCCAGCTTCTGGACGCGGGCCTTCAGCTCGTCGTAATGCTCGCTCTGGACATAGTACTTCACGAAGGAGAAGGTGGCCTCGGCAAACTCCTCCTCAGTATAGGAGGACAGCAGGGAGCCGCCGCTGCGGCGCAGGCCGCTGACGTTGATGACCACCAGACGGCGGTGCTGCTCGCTCAGCTGGAACAGCTTCAGCTTTTCGGGGATCTCAAGACCCAGATCGTACTGCTCGTTGACCAGATTCAGCAGACGCGCCTGCTCCGGCTTGGCAGAGACGATAACGCCGTGACGGGAGAACAGATCCTTCAGATAGTCCACGGACACCTCCTCGCGGGTGATGGTGCCCTTGCCGATGCCGGTCAGCATGGTGTTGGACAGATTCAGGCTCACATAGACCTCATGGCCGGTGGTGGGATAGCTCATAACACAAGACCTCCTGCTTTTCCTTTGGTTGTCAAGGGCGCGCCGCCCTCTCCTCTTATAGTCCCATCTTAGCAGGTCAGCGGGAGAAATGCAATAAAAACTTACAAAAATTTAAAAATATTTTTGTGCAATAGTGCTAAATGTATGGAATGAGTGATACCTTCGGTGCGTTGGGGAATACCGTGCCGGAGACCGGTATGGGCAAACAGAAAGCGCCAGCCCGGTCAGGCTGGCGCTTTCTGTTGTGTGTTTTGTTAGGAGAGAGAGAAAAATCACATAAGGATTGGCTTCCTTTTGGATGAGTCTATACTACCCTATATTTTTTTCGGAATCTTGAATTGGCTATGAACTTTCTATGAACATTGGAAACGATTTGTGAACAAACCGGCGATTTTTGTCGAAGGATTCGGTGTTATCGGAACTTTTTGCTCTCGGCCACCGCCAGCTGGTCGCAGCGGTTGTTCTTCTCGTTCTCGGCATGGCCCTTGACCCAGTGGAGGTGCACATCGTGACGGGCAAGCTCCGGCAGCAGCTGCTGCCACAGATCCACGTTCAGCACCGGCTTTTTGTCGGCCTTGATCCAGCCCTTTTTCTGCCAGCCGTACAGCCAGCCCTTGTCGATGGCGTCCACCACATATTTGGAGTCGCTGTAAAGCTCCACGGTACACGGCTCCTTCAGCAGGCGCAGCGCCGTCAGCACGGCGGTCAGCTCCATGCGGTTGTTGGTGGTCTGGGCCTCGCCGCCGGACAGCTCCTTTTCGTGGCCCTGCCATTCCAGAATCGCGCCCCAGCCGCCCGGGCCGGGATTGCCGCTGCAAGCGCCGTCGGTGTAGATGGTTACAATCTTCATAAAGTCTCCTTGTTTCCGGAAAGGTCTTTCGCCGCACAGCTCCATACGACGGCGCTTGCGTGTCATCTCCTCGCGGTTGCCGCGTAAGCGGCGAGCGAGGAGGACATAAAATCAAAGCGGCCGCGCCGCTTTGCCGTCGGTGTAAATGGTTACTGTTTTCATAAAGTCTCCTTGTGGTGATTTTTCAAGGCTCCCTTGTGTAAAGGGGAGTTTCGCGCTCCGGCGCGAGGGGATGTTCCGTCCCCGGAGGGACAAAACCCGCCATTTTACTCCACCCCAACAACAATCACCGTCTCACCCTCCACGCGGAAGGTGACGTTGCATCCCGCGTAGGTCAGGCCGTACAGGCGCTGGGGATCGTCCTGATACCGGGGCCGGGGATCGTTGGCCAGCACCGCCAGCAGGCCGGGGCGGTCCGCCTCCGGAAGCCGTTCCAGCAGGGCGGGCGGGCAGTCCACCGCCAGTGGCGCACTGTTGAGAGCATCGGTGAAGCCGCCCTTGGCGTCAGGCCGTGCGTCGCAGTAGGGCAGATAGGGCTTGATGTCCAGAATCGGCGTGCCGTCCACCAGATCGGCGCCCCGGACGTGGATCACCGGGCCGTCGGGGGTGTTGGGCTCCACGCCGGACAGCTCCACGCAGCTCAGGCCGATGGGATTGGGCCGGAAGGGGGAGCGTGTGGCGAACACGCCCATGCGCTGGTTGCCGCCCAGGCGGGGCGGCCGCACGGTGGGCGACCAGTCCTTCCGGATGGCCTGATCGAACACCCACACCAGCCACAGGTGGGAAAAGCCCTCCAGACCCCGCAGGGCATCGGGATTGCGGTACTCCGGCGCAAAGACGATCCGTCCCGCCGTGGGGGCAAGGCCGCTCTGCCGCGGGACACCGAATTTCTCAGCGAAGGGGGTATGGATACGGGCGATGATGGAAAGGGAGAGGGTGTCCATAGGGGTCTCCTTTTTTGTGGTGAAACCAGTATTTCTGAGGCAGAAGGGGCGAACAGAGTCGTCCGCCCCTACAAATTCTTATCGTAAGCTTATGCTTCTTCCTCGTCCTTGTCGGTCAGGGCCATGGCGATCACGCGGTCGCCCTCCTCCTTGAAGCGCATGACGATGACGCCCTGGGTGGCGCGGCCGGCGCTGCGGATGTTTTCCACCGCCGTGCGCAGCATGATGCCGCTCTGGGTGATCAGCAGGATATCCTCGCTGCCGTCCACCACCTTCATGCCCACCACGCCGCCGGTCTTGTCGATGACCATATAGTTCTTGATGCCGATGCCGCCGCGGTTGGTGACGCGGTACTCCTCCACCGGCGTCTGCTTGCCGAAGCCACGCTCGGTGATGGACAGCACCTGGCAGCCGTCCACGGCGCGGGCCGCGCCGATGACACGGTCGCCCTCGCGGAGGCGAATGCCCCGGACGCCCACGGCGTCACGGCCCATGGAGCGGACGTCGTTCTCGTCGAAGCACACGGCCATGCCGTCATAGGTGGCGATCAGCACGCGGCTCTGGCCGTCGGTCTCCAGCACGGACACCAGACGGTCGCCCTCGTCCAGACGGAGGGCGCGGATGCCGTTCTGCCGCAGGTTGCGGAAGGCGGACACCGCCACACGCTTGACGGTGCCGTTCTCGGTCACCATGGTCAATTGCAGGTGGCTGTCGTCGGTCTCCTCGCTGGGCCGGTAGTGGATCATGGCCTGCACCCGCTCGTCGGTCTCGATCTGGAGGATGTTCACCAGCGCGGTGCCCTTGGCGGCCTTGCCGGATTCAGGGATCTGATAGCCCTTCTTGCGGTAGACCTTTCCGGTATCGGTAAAGAACATGATAAAATCATGAGTGGAGGCGGTAAACACGTCGCAGACGTAATCCTCGTCACGGGTGGTGATGCCCTTCTTGCCCATGCCGCCCTTGGACTGGGCCGCGTACTCGCTGACCGGCGTGCGCTTGATGTAGCCGTTGTTGGTCAGGGTATAAACGCACTGCTCCTCCTCGATGAGATCCTCGATGTCGATCTCGTCCTCCACGTCCTGGATCTCGGTCTTGCGCTCGTCGCCGTACTTGTCGGCAATGGCGGTCAGCTCCTCCTTCAGGATGGACTTCACCAGAGACTCGTCGTTGAGGATGCGCAGGAAGTAGGCGATACGCTCCTCCAACTCCTTATATTCGTTCTGCAGCTTCTCCCGGTCGAGGCCCTGCAGGGCCTTCAGGCGCATATCCAGAATGGCCTGGGCCTGCACATCATCCAGACCGAAGCGGGCCATCAGGTTTTCCTTGGCGTTGTCGTAGCTGGTGCGGATGATCTTGATGACCTCGTCGATGTTGTCCTGGGCGATCAGCAGACCCTCCAGCAGATGGGCCCGCTCCTGGGCCTTCTTCAGGTCGAAGCGGGTGCGGCGGACGATGATCTCTTCCTGGAACTTGAGATACTCGTCGATGATATGCCGCAGGGACAAAATCTTCGGCTGGCGCTGGTTTTCCACAAGGGCCAGCATGTTGATGGCGAAGGTGGTCTGCAATTGGGTCTGGGCAAACAGGCGGTTCAGCACCACCTGGGGATTGGCATCGCGCTTCAGCTCGATGACCATGCGCATGCCGTTGCGGTCGGACTCGTCCCGGATATCGGAGATACCCTCGATGCGCTTGTCCTCCACCTGATCAGCGATGGACTTGATCAGCATGCGCTTGTTCACCTGATAGGGCAGCTCCGTGAAGATGATGCGGGTGCGGCCATTGCCGAACTCCTCAAACTCATGGCGGGCGCGAACCATCAGGCGGCCGCGGCCGGTGGCGTAGGCGGCACGGATGCCGCTGCGGCCCATGATGATGCCCTTCGTGGGGAAGTCGGGGCCCTTGATGTGCTCCATCAGGTCGGAGAGGGTGGCCTCCGGGTTATCCAGCACGCAGATGCACGCGCCGATCACCTCCCGCAGGTTGTGGGGCGGGATATTGGTGGCCATACCAACGGCGATGCCGCTGGAGCCGTTCACCAGCAGGTTGGGGAAGCGGCAGGGGAGAACGCGGGGCTCCTTGCGGCTCTCGTCGAAGTTAGGGTCCCAGTCCACCGTGTCCTTCTCGATATCCCGCAGCATTTCGTTGGAGATCTTGCTGAGGCGGGCCTCGGTGTATCGGTAAGCGGCAGGGGGGTCGCCATCCACGGAGCCGAAGTTGCCGTGGCCGTCCACCAGCATATAGCGCATGGAGAAGTCCTGGGCCAGACGCACCAGCGCGTCATAGACGGAGGCGTCACCATGGGGGTGATACCGGCCCAGCACGTCGCCCACGCAGGTGGCGGACTTCTTGAAGGGCTTGTCGCTGGTCAGGTTATCCTCGTACATGGCGTAGAGGATACGCCGGTGCACAGGCTTCAGGCCGTCGCGCACGTCCGGCAGGGCGCGGCCCACGATAACGGACATGGCGTACTCGATATAGGAGTTCTCCATCTCCGGTACCAGCGGGGATTCCACGATGCGCTGATCGGGAAAACGGATCTCCTCGGGATCGTATTGGGGTTTTTTGGACATAGTATTGTACCCCTCCTTAGTAATCCAGATTCACGGCGTATTTGGCGCGGCGCTCGATGAACTCCTTGCGCGGCTCCACCTTCTCGCCCATGAGGACGGTGAACGTGGCGTCGGCCTTCACCGCGTCGTCCAGCGTGATGCGGCGCAGGGTGCGCTTCTCCGGGTCCATGGTGGTCTCCCACAGCTCGTGAGGGTTCATTTCGCCCAGACCCTTGAAGCGGCTGATGTCGATCTTCACGCCGGGGTTGCCGCCCCGCATCTCGGCGGAGATGGCGTCCCGCTCCTCCTCGCTGAAGGCAAGGCGGGTGGTCTTGCCGCGGCTCAGCTTGAACAGCGGCGGCACGGCGGAGTACACATACCCCTGCTCGATGAGGGGCCGCATATAGCGGAAGAAGAACGTCAGCAGCAGGGTACGGATATGAGCGCCGTCCACATCGGCATCGGCCATGATGATGATCTTGTGATAGCGCAGCTTGTTGGCGTCGAACTCCTCGCCGATGCCCGCGCCAAGGGCGATGATCACCGGCTGAAGCTTATCGTTGCCGTAGACCTTGTCCACACGGGCCTTTTCCACATTCAGCATCTTGCCCCACAGGGGAAGGATGGCCTGGAAGCGGGAGTCCCGGCCCTGGGTGGCGGAGCCGCCTGCGGAGTCGCCCTCCACGATATACAGCTCCGTCAGCTCGGGGTTATTCTCGTTGCAGTCCCGGAGCTTGTCCGGCATGGCCGCGCCGCCCAGCACCGTCTTGCGGCGGATGGACTCCCGGGCCTTGCGGGCCGCCTCACGGGCGCGGTTGGCGGTCATGGCCTTGTCCAGAATGGTGCGGGCCACCACCGGGTGTTCCTCCAGATAGGCCGAGAGCTGATCGGACACGATGTTATCCACCAGCGTGCGGATATAGGCGTTGCCCAGCTTGGCCTTGGTCTGACCCTCGAACTGGGCCTCGGTCAGCTTGACGGAGATGACGGCGGTGATGCCCTCGCGGACGTCCTCGCCGGAGACCTTGTCGCCGTCCTTGATCATGCCGTATTTCAGGCCGTAGGCGTTCAGCACGCGGGTCAGCGCCGCCTTAAAGCCGGTCTCATGCATGCCGCCCTCCGGCGTGTGGATGTCGTTGGCGAAGGACACCAGTGTCTCGTTATAGCCGTCGTTATACTGCATGGCGATCTCGGCAGTGGCGTCGTCCTTGGCGCCGGAGAGGTAGATGACCTCCTCATGGAGGGGGGTCTTGTTGCGGTTGATATAGGTGACGAACTCACGGATGCCGCCCTCGTACCGCATGGTCTCCGTCTGCTCCCGGCCGGGCCGTGCGTCGGTGATGGTGATGCGCAGGCCCGCGTTCAGGAACGCCTGCTCCCGCATGCGGGTGTGCAGCGTCTCATAGTCGTACTCCAGCGTGTCGAACATCTCGCCGTCGGGCTTGAAGGTGACGGTGGTGCCGGTATGGTCGGTATCCCCGATCATCCGCATCTCGGAGGTGATATGGCCCCGGGAGAACTTCATCTCGTAGACGTGGCCGTCCTTATGGACCTGCACCTCCAGCCATTCGGAAAGGGCGTTGACCACCGACGCGCCCACGCCGTGCAAGCCGCCGGATACTTTATAGCCGCCGCCGCCGAACTTGCCGCCGGCGTGCAGCACGGTGAACACCACCTCCAGCGCGGGACGGCCCGTCTGCTTCTGGATATCCACGGGGATGCCGCGGCCGTTATCGGTGACGGTGATGGTATTGCCGGGGTTGACGGTCACGGTGATGTCGGTGCAGTAGCCGGCCAGCGCCTCGTCGATGGCGTTGTCCACGATCTCATACACCAGATGGTGCAGGCCGCTGGCGCTGGTGGAACCGATATACATGCCGGGCCGCTTGCGCACGGCCTCAAGACCCTCCAGAACTTGAATTTCCGAGGCGTCGTATTCCGTTTCCACATGGGTGACGTTTTCATATTCAGACATATTGTATTCTCCTCTGTAAGAAGGGATTTGCGTATGAAGCGACATATACCATATCATGTGCGGCGGGGTGAGGGCACCCCGCCCTACGCACGGTGTTACGATATATTTCCGTAGGGCGGCCTGCCCTCAGTCCGCCGCGTATTACGCATGGCGTGTCTTATTCCAGCTCCTCTTTCCAACTTTCGGCGCGCTTTTGCAGCGTCACCGTGTTCAGCTGGGAGAGATAGACGATCTGCTTATGATAGGGATGGTCACACAGCAGGAAGGAGCGGGGGATATCCTCGCACACGGAGATGACCTGTCCCTCCGCCTCCGCGCCGTCCAGAAAATTCCGGGTGTGTTTGGAATAGGTGGTGTTGTCCAGATCGAAGATGCCGATGATGCACTTTTCCTCCACGGTGACGCTCTGGCCGATGTGCAGATAGGGCATCACAGCACCTCCCCGTTTTTCACGTGAAACACCTTGCCGGTCAGCAGGGTATCCAGCCGGTCATTTTCGCAGCAGGTGATGAACACCTGTCCTCCGGCAATGCGGTTCAGGACATATTCCTGCCGCAGAGGGTCAAGCTCCGAAAGAACATCGTCCAGCAGCATAACGGGATATTCCCCGAAGGCGTCCTTATGGATCTCCCGCTCCGCCAGCTTCAGGGCCAGCGCCGCCGTCCGCACCTGCCCCTGTGAGCAGAACTGCCGGGCGCTGTGGCCGTTGACGGATACTTCGATATCGTCCTTATGAGGCCCGCTGAGACACAGCCGTGACGCGATCTCGGCGGCGTAGTGGCTCTGCTGATGGTCCATCAGCTGCCGGGCGATGACGGACTGCTCCGCCAGCGGATCAGTAACGGTCTTGACGGTCTTGTAGGCAAGGGTCAGCTCCTCGCGGCCGCCGCTGCACTCGGCATGAGCCTGGGCGGCGTACTGCCGCAGCTTCTCGCAGAAGGACGCCCGGTACCGGATCAGCACCGCGCCCACCAGACACAGCCGCTGGTTGAACTCCGGCAGAGTGTCCAGCAGGCCGGGGAAGTCCTCGCTGTCCCGCAGGATGCGGGTCTTGTGCTCGTAAAGGCGGCTGTATTCCGCCAGCGCCTCGGCGTACCGGGGCCGCAGCTGGCACAATGAGAGATCCATGAACTTCCGCCGTGCCGCCGCGCCGTCGCGGATGAGGAACAGATCCTCCGGCGCGAAGAACACCGTGTGCAGCACATCACTGAGCGCGGCGGCGTTTTTCGCCGTTACGCCGTTGACGGTCATTTTCCGCTTTTTGCCGCGGGTAAGCTCGATATGGGTCACAAACTCCCGGTCACGGGACAGAATACGGCCCTCCAGCACCGCGCCCGCCGCGTCGAAGCCGATCAGCTCCTTATCGGCGTGGGTGCGGGGCGATTTGCCGCAGGAGAGATAGACCACCGCCTCCAGCAGATTGGTCTTGCCCTGGGCATTTTCGCCGTAGATCACGTTGCAGTCGGGGTCGAAGGTCAGGCTCTGGCGGCGGTAGTTGCGAAAGCCCGAAAGGCTCAGCTCATTGATCCGCATAGGCCACGGCCAGCTTCTTGCCGCCGAAGTCCACGGTGTCGCCGGGGCGGAGCTTCTTGCCCCGCTGGGTGCAGACCTCGCCATTGACGGAGACGGCGCCCTCCTGGATCAGCACCTTGGCCTCGCCGCCGGTATACACCAGCCCGGAGAGCTTGAGAAGATCCTGTAATTTGATGAATTCTGTGGTGATAGTAATGGTTTCCATAAATACTCCTTGATATGTCATTGCGAGGAGGGCGAAGCCTGACGCGGCAATCCGTTCCCTCAATCATACAAGAGTACGGATTCCCACGCCAGTGACATCGGTCACTGGCTCGGAATGACAGGCTTTTGCGTCTACCGTGCGGCGGGGTGAGGGCACCCCGCCCTACGGAACGACCACCGATAGAACTTCGTAGGGCGCGATGCTCACATCGCGCCGCGTACAACACTTCAGTGTCTACTGTCGCAATGCAGTCCCAGCGGAAAGGATACTGCCTTACTGCGCCTTCAAACGTACCGGCAGCACCATATACAAAAAGCTGTCGCCGCCGTCCACGGGAGTGATCACACAGGGGGAAATGCTGGTATTCAGCGCCATGCAGACCTTGTCCGCAGGAGCGTAGCGCAGCGCCTCCATCAGATAGCGGTTATTGAAGCCGATCTCAAGCTGGCGGCCATCGCCCTTTGTGGGGCAGATGTCCTTGGCCTCGCCGTTGCCGGTGCGGGCGCTCAGCAGCACGCGGTCCTCGTCAAACAGGCACCGGACGGGGCTTTTCAGCTTCTCGCTGATCACCACGGACACGCGGTCAAGGCTCCGCAGCAGGGCGCTGTTCTCCACCTCGATGCAGATAGGGTTGTTGCGGGGGATGGCGTTCTTATAGTCCAGGAACTCGCCCTCCAGCCGGCGGCAGATCAGCTCGGTGGAGCCGGCGGCGAACATCAGGTGACGCTTGCCCTGGGTGATGGTGATGACCTCCTCGGTGTCGCCGCAGATGCTCTCCACCTCCTTCAGGGCGCTGCCGGGCGCCACGAAGCGGAACGCGCCGCCGTCCAGCTTCTCCAGCGGCTCATGCCGCAGGGCCAGGCGGAAGCCGTCCACGGACACCATGGTCAGGCCCGTGGCATCGATCTCGAACAGGGAGCCGGTATGGACGGGGCGGCTCTCGTTGGTGGAGACGGCAAAGGCCGTCTGGCCGATCATGGCCTTCAGCAGCCGCTGCTGCATGGTGACGCTGTACTGATCGTCCACCTCCGGCAGCTCGGGATAGTCATCGGCGGACAGGCCCAGGATATCGAAGCTGGCGTCGCCGCAGCTGAGGTGCACCATATATTTCTCGTCGGCGGAGAATACGATCACATCGTCCGGCATTTTCCGGATGATGTCGCCGAACAGCTTGGCGTTCAGCACGATGCGGCCCTCCTCCCGGATCTGGGCCTCGAAGGAGGTGCGGATGCCGGTCTGTGTGTTGTAGCCGGACAGGGTCAGCTCCCGGCCGCCCTCCAGCAGCAGGCCCTCCAGCGCGGGGATGGAGCTTTTCGCGGCCACGGCGCGGCTGGCGGTGGACGCCGCCGCCTGCAGCAGCGCTTTTTCGCAGGAGAATTTCAGCATATCGAAATATCCTTTCCTGTCGAACCGTTCCGAAAAATTCCCGGAATATTTTTCGGAAGGACAACATAAACTAAACTCTTTATTCGTAGTATTCGTCGTAGGAGAAAAAAATGTGGAAAAAGGGGACGAGCCCTTTATTTCCCGCCTTTTTTCTCCACGGGACATGGTGGGAAAAGGCGAAGGCTTTCCACACCATCGGAGGAGTGGCGAGGTTTCCACATGTTATTCAGGTGGAATCCACAGAAAAATGTGGAAAGGGGGAGGGGTTTCGTGGCTCCGGCCACGACCTACTTTTGCCAACAGTGGCAAAAGTAGGCAAAAGCACCGGAAGGAACCTCCGGTTCCTTCACCTCCCGGCGCGCTATGCCGTGTGTAATTTGAGACTTTTTACCGCACGTTTGCGGAAGCTTTTTCTTATCGTCTCGTATGACGAATCGATAACAAATATTTACCGTGAACGTGCGGTAAATGGCCGCATATTTATAAACGCGGTGTAGCGCGGGCGGATTCTTAAACCGCAGGTTTAAGCTGTCTTTTTGGGGAGCGATCCGAGCGCTGCCTGTGACAGATGAAGCGAGGTGAGCGAGTGGCAGCGGTCAAAATTTCGGCGGCTTTTACGCCGCTACGAAATTTTGGGTACCGCAACAGGACACTTTTGGGACAGCGGCCAAAAGTACCTCGCGCTCGGAAGCGCGAAACAAACTATCACTGTTTCGCGTTGATGTTGGTGGTGATCTCCTTCACCGTTTCGGCAAAGGCGGGGTCGGAGCGCATCTGCTTCTCCACCTTGTCCAGACTGTGCAGCACCGTGGTATGATCCCGGTCGCCGAAGGCCTTGCCGATGTCGTTGAGGGACAGGTTGGTCATGCGGCGGATCAGATACATGGCGATCTGGCGGGCGTTGACGATGTCGCGGCCACGGCCCTGGCCCCGCAGCACCTCCGACTCCAGGCCGAAGTACTTGGCGATGTATTCGATGATGGATTCCGGCGTGGGAATGTATTCGTTGCTCTTTTTCACCACGTCCTCCAGCGCCTTCAGGATGGCCTCCTCGTCCATAACGCCCATCAGGTCGCTGTACGCCAGGATCTTGTTCAGCACGCCCTCGATCTGGCGGACATTGGCGGTGATATTCTCGGCGATCATGCTGGCGATGCGGTCCGGCAGGCTGATGCCCAGCATGGCGGCTTTGTTGCGGATGATGGCCAGGCGCGTCTCGTAGTCAGGCGGCTCCACGTCCACCATCAGGCCCCACTCGAACCGGGTGCGCAGGCGATCCTCCAGCTGGGTCATCTCCTTGGGCGGCCGGTCGGAGGACAGCACGATCTGCTTGCCGGATTCATACAGGGCGTTGAAGGTGTGGAAGAACTCCTCCTGTGTCTGCTGCTTACCGGCGATGAACTGGATATCGTCCACCAGCAGCAGGGATTCCTTCTGGTACTTATCCCGGAATTCGGAGGTGGTGCCGCCGCGGATGGCGTCGATCAGCTCGTTGGTAAAATCCACGCCCTTCACCAGCACGATGCTGCTCTCCGGCCGCAGGCGCTTGGTCTGGCGGGCGATGGCGTGCAGCAGGTGGGTCTTGCCCAGTCCGCTGTCGCCATAGATGAACAGGGGATTGAAGGAACCGGCGGGCTTTTCCGCCACGGAGCGGGCGGCGGCATAGGCCATCTTGTTCTGCGGGCCCACCACATACGTCTCGAAGGAGAAGGCCTCGCTGTCGGCCAGCGTGTCAGGATGGTCGGGCCGCACGCCGTGATAGGCGGCCAGCTGCTCGTCATCCAGCAGCTTCACCTCCAGATTGGAGGAGAAGATATCCCGCAGCGCCTCTTTGATCTGCGGCGTGAACCGCTTTTCGATGGTGCTTTTTTTAAACGTGTTGCCGCAGTGCAGCACCAGTGCCGAATCCTCCATGGTGACCACCGTCACCTCGTCGAACCAGGTGTTGATGGTGGTGTCGGACAGCTGCTGCTTCAGCCGGTCAAGCACTGTTTTCCATACGTCGGACAGTGAATTCATCGCCGCGCTCCCTTCCCGCTTTGCTATGGGCGTATTTATCTGATACTAAGTATACCAGAAAACTGTGGAAAAGTAAAGCAATACTTATTCTAATTAAACGCGGGAAATTACCGAAGCGCTGTACGGCGGCGCGATGTGGGCATCGCGCCCTACGAAATTCTATCGCTAGTCGCTGCGTAGGGCGGGGTGCCCTCACCCCGCCGCACGGCAAAAGTGGGCCGTCGGAGACAAAGGAAAAAGAGCGGACACACGTCCGCTCTTTCAATCAACATATTCTCTTATCCCAACAAACTCTCCTGGCCGCCGTCGTTGGTCCCGTGCTCCGGGATCCTGGCGATCAGCGTCCGGTACAGCCGCCGGAAGAAGGCCAGCGTCACAAACAGCGACGCGATCTCCGCCAGGGGGAAGCTCCACCACACCAGATCGTCATTGCCGATGGTCTGGCCGTACCGGGCCAGCACATAGGCGATGGGGATCAGGAACACCAGCTGCCGCACGATGGAGGTGATCATGGAGTACATGGACTTGCCCAGCGCCTGGAAGGAGCCGCCCAGCGCGATGCAGGCTCCGGCGATCCAGAAGCTGAGGGAGATGATCCGCAGGGCGGGGATGCCCACCGTCAGCATGGTGTCGGTGGCGTCGAAGATCTTCAGCAGCGTGCCGGGGATGGCCAGAAACAGCGCCATGCCCGCCAGCATGATAATGGAGGCATAGATGGCGCTGCGCTTGATGGCCTCCACCATGCGGGCGCGGTTCTGCGCGCCATAGTTATAGGCGATGATGGGCACCACGCCGTTGTTCAGGCCGAACACCGGCATGAAAATGAAGGAATTCAGCTTGAAGTAGATACCGAAGGCGGTGGCCGCCGTCTCGTGGGCGGAGTGATAGGTGATGAGGATCTTGTTCATCAGGAAGGTCATGATGGAGCCGATAGCCATCATGATGACGCTGGGCAGGCCGATGGCGTAGATGCTGCCGATGAGCCGCCAGTCGGGCCGGAAGCCCCGGATGCGCAGGGTGATGTCCTTGTTCTTCTTCACGTTGAAGTAGGCCGCCAGCAGCATGCCGCAGATCTGGCCGATGACCGTGGCGATGGCCGCGCCGGCCACGCCCATGTCGAACACGAAGATGAACACCGGGTCAAGGATGATGTTGATGATGGCGCCCAGGCCCTGGGTGTACATGCTCAGCAGGGAACGGCCCGTGCCCTGGAGCAGGCGCTCCAGCATGATCTGGCCGAACAGGGCGAAGGAGCCGCCCATGACGATGTGGAGGTACTGCTCGCCCATGACGACGATCTCCTCCACCTGGGTCTGGGAGCGAAGGAACGCTCCGGCGCAGGTCAGGCCCAGCACGCAGCTGAGGGCAAAGCCAACAAACGCCAGAAACAGGCCGTTCACCGCCACACGGTCAGCCCGCTCCTGCTCGCCCGCGCCCAGCGCCCGGCCCATCAGGGCGTTGACGCCCACCGCCGTACCGGCGCCCAGGGCGATCATCAGGTTCTGGGCCGGGAAGGCCAGGGACACGGCGGTCAGCGACGCCTCGCTGACCCAGCTGACGAACACGCTGTCCACGATGTTGTACAGGGCCTGCACCAGCATGGAGGCGATGATGGGAAGGGACATATTCCAGATGAGCTTTGAAATGGGCATAACGCCCAGCTTGTTTTCTGCTGCCATGATAAGGGTTCCTTTCTGTTCCGTAAATTGCTCATTAAACTATAATGATACTACGGGGGAGGGAGAAATGCAAGGGGGAGACAGCAACCAAAGGCCCCCTTGTGTAAAGG
>CAKTRJ010000035.1 GCA_934597345.1 uncultured Oscillospiraceae bacterium | reverse complement strand
AAGTCCTGTTTTCTCTCGAAAACAGGACTTTTTGGAGCTGCTGGGCGGATTCGAACCGCCGACCTCATCCTTACCAAAAAGCCGTGGATACTTTTGCGTTGTACCCATTCATACCGAGAGAGAACCTCCAATCCCTTGTGCTGCAAGGGATTGGAGGTTCGTCTTGTGTTGATTTGTTTTAATATGTATCGAGAAGTTTTGCGTAGATTTGGGGCGTTTGTTGGAAGAATTGTTGGAAATCAGCCTGCGCCACATCGTTGCCAGCTTCATGATTGCGGGCGGCGCAGACTAGCCACGGTAGCTGGCATCCTCGGCCACGCCCAACCCTCCACCACGCTGGATATTTAAGGACGGTCAACAGTGTGCCGGAGCGGACTTTCTTCATGGAGATGGGGGATCCCCCACATCCAGCACACCGACCCCCAGCAGGGGCTCTATGGCAAACGTCCTACTCTCCGCAATCATGTCTCATCCAAATTGCGGCACAGCTCCGCCGTCTCACACCAGAAGGCACGGATACAGTTGGCGGCGTCGAATTTCTTCGTTCCCATGCCGTAGCCGATGGCTTGGGTGGTCATGACAGGCATTCCGCCGAACCGGGACACAAAACGCTTCAACAGCGCCGCACCGGTAGGCGTACACAGCTCTTTTTTGATATCACCGCTGTAAGCAGGAATACCTTGCAGCAGGTACGCCGTGGCAGGGGTAGGCACCGGCAAAATGCCGTGGGCACACTGCACCTGTCCGCTGCCCACGCAGACCGGCGAGGCGATGACCTGCTCCGGAACCAACTTGTGAAGCAACAGGCACACCGCCGAAATATCCGCCAGCGCGTCCATGGTGCCTACTTCGTGAAAATGGATTTCCGTGACCGGCACTCCGTGGGCGTGGCTTTCCGCTTCCGCAATCATACCATACACCGCCAGCACATCCTCCTTCACCATCTCCGGCAAATCCAGATGATCCTGCACGATATGCTCGATGCCATGAAGGCCGGTGTGGTGATGATGCTCTCCATGGTCGTGATCGTGGTGGTCATGCATGGTCTCGGATTCCTCCGCACCGTTCACCTTCACCGACATATGGGTGCCGCGGATACCGCAGCGGGTCACTGTCTCGTAACTGTATACTACGTTGGGGATGCCGATGGCGTTCAGCTCAGCAACCGCTACGTCCTTATCCGGCATCAGCTCCAGCAGCGCCGCTGTCAGCATATCGCCCGCCGCGCCCATGGCGCATTCCAAATACAGCGTTTTCATTGCACACTCTCCATTTGATTGATGCGGCTGGCCAGAAAGCCCGCACCAAAGCCGTTATCGATATTCACCACGCTGACGCCGCTGGCGCAGGAGTTCAGCATGGACAGCAGCGCCGAGATCCCGCCCAGAGACGCGCCATAGCCCACGCTGGTGGGCACCGCGATCACCGGACAGTCCACAAGGCCGCCCACCACACTGGCCAGAGCGCCCTCCATGCCCGCCACAGCCACCACGACACGGGCCTTCATCAGGGGCTCCAGCTGTGAGAGAAGCCGGTGCAGGCCCGCAACGCCCACATCATAGAGCCGCGTCACGCGGTTGCCCAGCGTCTCCGCCGTAATAGCAGCCTCTTCGGCCACGCCGATATCGCTGGTCCCTCCGGTGATGACCGCGATCGCGCCCCGCTGCTCTGTGGGACGCGGCAGGACTACCGCCAGCTTTGCCAGCGGCTCGTACCGCAGGGGAAACCGCTCCGCCAGCCAGTCCGCAGTCTTCTGTTCGATGCGCGTTACCAGAATATTGCTGCTGTCGCGCCGCTGCATCGCTTCCAGAATACCGGCAATATGCTCCGGCGTCTTGGACTGTCCGTAGATCACCTCAGACGCGCCCTGTCGGACAGCACGGTGATAGTCCACCTTTGCATACCCCAGATCCTCAAAGGGTGCCAGCTTCATTTGCAGCAGCGCTTCCTCCGGGGAGATGCTCCCCGCCTGTACACTCCGCAGTGTGGACAGCAGATCGTGTTTTGTTGCCATTGTGCGTTTCCTCCTAGCTTAGTCTTTTGACAGTCGTGGTACCAAATCTATCGCGGCCAATGGGAACAGGGGCGAGAGCATATTGTGAAGTTCCTCTCTCCGCGTCCATGCCCGTTCCATATCCTTCTGGGGAAATTGCAGAACCGCAGCATTACCGTGGAGCCGGATGCGGATATCCCGGAAGCCCGCTTCCCGCAGCAGCTGCTCGCCGCGCTCCACCTTTTCCAGCGCCTCTTGGGTGATGACCGTTCCCGTTGGGATCCTTGTGGCAAGGCAGGCATAGGACGGCTTGTCCCATGTGAAAAGCCCCGCTTCCCTGCTTAGCCGCCGGACGTCCGCTTTCGTCAGACCGGCTTCCCGAAGCGGGGAGCGAACCTCAAGCTCCCGGAGAGCCTGCATGCCCGGCCGATCCCCGGCGTCGTCAGAAGCATTTGTTCCGTCAATGACCAATTGGCATCCATCCTTGGTGGCCTGCTTCAAAACCTGCTCAAACAGGATCCGCTTGCAAAAATAACAGCGGTTTGATGGATTCGCCGTCACAGCGTCCTGCGCAAAAACATCCACAGGAATGATCCGCAGCGGGATCCCGCACTGCTCGGCCACTCTTTTGGCGTCCTCCAACTCAAAAGTGGGCTGAAAGGCGGTTTTGATATAGTAGGCTTTCCAGCCGGTTCCGTATTTCATGGCAGTCCAAGCCAAAAACGACGAATCCGTACCCCCGGAGAACGCCAACGCGCCGGATGGAGTTTGCGCGAAGAATTCAGAGAGTTTCATCCCATACACTCCTATTTTTGTTTCTAAGCCGAAGAGAAAGCTTTCCATGATACAGATATGCTTTCAGATACAATGCATGGCTTTCTGTTCATTCGCACACAAAGAAAATATCAAGCCTTCATGCGACTTTCAGAAAGCAAATCAAAACACTGTCTATTCTGCCACTCTACCATCGATTGGTCAAGGCAAACACACCTGCCAGCGCGTCTTTCCGGAACTGACAGATGTCTTGCTTTTTCCATTGCCAATTAATGATACCGGATTTTATTATAAGCCTTTTTCTCACACCACGCAAGATTCCGCTCACTCCTATAGAATCAGTCTATCCGCTGCTGCGCAGAGATCTTCCTACAGGGAAAAGTTTTTCTGATATAGGCTGTTATCCCTGATATATTTTTCAACCGGTTTGGGCACATACGAAGATATTGGCAAACCTTTCCGTAAGCGGCTACGGATTTCAGACGAAGAAATAGCAGGAATATGTGCATGAATAATCTGGATCAGTATCTTCTGCCACTCACGCATTTTCAAAACGGTGTCCGGCTCCGGTTCCCATACACGCTGTCTGGCAACGCAAAGGATTTTTACAAGTGAAATAAGCTCCTCACTCTTATACCAATACTCCGCCGCAGCGCCCCAGAAGGCGCAGATGCAGTCAGCGGCATCGAATTCCTTCGTCCCCATGCCGTAGCCGATGGCCTGCGTCGTGATAACGGGCATATCGCCGAAACGGGACACAAAATGCTTCAGAAGCGCCGCGCCGGTAGGGGTGCACAGCTCTGTCTGTATGGTGCCGCTGTAAGCGGGGATGCCTTGCAGCAGGCAGGCCGTGGCAGGGTTGGGCACCGGCAGGATGCCGTGGGCGCACCGCACCTGTCCGCTGCGCCCACGCAGACCGGCGAGGCGATGATCTGCTGCGGCGCCAGCTTGTGCAGCAGCAAACTCACCGCCGAGACATCCGCCGGCGCATCCATGGTGCCAACCTCGTGGAAGTGGATCTCCGTGACGGGCACGCCGTGGGCATGGCTCTCCGCCTCCGCGATCATGCCCGTACACCGCCAGCATATCGCCTGCCGCGCCCATGGCGCAGTTCAGATACAAAGTTTTCACCGAAATACCTCTACTGGACAGATAGAACTTTCGGGCGGAGTTTCCTCCGCCCGAAATTGTTTAGTTGTAACGCACGCCGTACTCCAGACGGTCGCCCAGAATACCCTTGACCACGTCGGCATTTCCGGGAGGGCAGCCAACGACCCAGCGGAAGCCCTTGGCATCCGCCAGCTTCTTGCAGCAGATACCGATGCAGACGGTGTTGTCGGCATTGGCATCGGCAGGCAGCATATCCTCGGTGCAGGGACCGACGCAGACGTTCATGTTCTCCAGATAGGGGAACAGGTTCTGATCCTTCATGTCCATCAGGGCGCTGATGACGGTGTTGTGGCAGCCGGTGCAGGCGTCCTTGCTGAAGATCAGGTTGAAGCTCTGGGGGATACCCTCGATCTCCACCTCGCAGGAGCGCTTGAAGCGGCTGGCGACGTTCTCCACCTTCTCGCCGATGACCTCGATCTTGTCCAGGTCCATCTCGCCGAAGCCGCGCTTGTAGGCGGCGTTGGTGATCATGACCTCCTTGGGCTCGTAGCCCATGATCTTGCTGGTAACGGCCTCGCAGGCCACCAGGTCCTTGGAGCCCACGATCAGGTCCATCTTCTTGGTCTCGCCGAAGATGGGGCCCAGGCCCTGCTGACCATAGGTACCGTCGATGATCTCAAGGCAGGGCTTCAGGTGCAGGCACCAGTCCACGACGCCCTCGATCAGGCCCTTCTTGTGGAAGTCCTTCTTCTGGGTGTCGATCAGCAGGCCCTTCAGGTTCTTCATGCCCAGCGTGACCTCGGTCTGGTCGTGGGTCTTCATGACGGGGACGGTGATGATGGCGTCGCAGTCACGCACCAGTTCCCAGGTATTGATCTTGTTGAACACCACGCCGTTCTCGATATCCACGGTGCAGCGGGCGTTCTCCTTCTGCTTCAGGTCGATAACGGGGATACCCTTGTCCCGCAGCTCCTGATAGCCGCACTTGGCAATGGTCAGCTCGGTATCGGCGCCGGCGGCGGAGGACTCGGCGATGACAGGCACGCCGCCCACAGCCTTGACGGCCTCATAGATAGCCAGACAGACCTCCCAGCGGGTAACGCCGCCGGACAGGCGCTCGGTGGGGCAGGCCACCAGATTGGGCTTGATGATGACCTTGAAGCCGGGCTTGATAATATCTTCCAGACCGCCCAGATCGGCGATGACCTGATCGACAACGGCCTTGATGGAGGCGTAATCCTCACCATGGGTCTTACGGATAGAAACGGTAGACATAGTTCCTCCTGTATTTGTAGAAATAAATAACGTTAAGCCACGCATGGTAGTGCTGCATAAACAGGCATGACAGGTGGCTCCCGCAACTTCGTCTGGGGGAGCCACCTGCACACGCTTTTGATCCAGGAAAGCCTTACTCGTACTTTACACCACTGACCATTACCGGTATTCCGGTACCCTGGGCAACGATGCATTCTGCCAAGTACGACATTTCCTCTGCAGAGGGCGTTTTCTCATCCGGCAACTGATACGTTCTTCCCGTTTCTTCATATTTTACCATACCAAGGCGATGATAGGGCAACAATTCGATATACTCGATTTTTTTCAGTTCCCGGCAAAATTCCGCCACTTTTTTCATGTTTTCTTCATTGCCGTTGACGGAAGAAAGCGTCGGAACTCGGATACGCAATTTGACCGGATAAGCAGAACGATCAATTCTGCGGATGTTTTCCTGAATACGCTCTATGCTGCCGCCTACGAACTTTCGGTGAAGCGCAGGATCCATGACCTTCAGGTCTATATACATCACATCGACATATGGCAGAACCTTTTCGACTTCTTCCCATGGATATACCACTGTAGTTTCCATGCAGGTGTTGATTCCGCGATTGCGGCAGCCTTTCATCACCTCGGCTACAAAATCCGCCTGGCCCAGACATTCGCCGCCGCCAAAGGTCACACCGCCGCCGGTGAAGAAGTACAGCACCTCGTCCTGCGCAATCAGATCGATCGTCTCCTGTACCGTTTTTTCCGCGCCATAAACCTTCTGGGCGGAGTAGGGACAGGCGTCTACACAGCGAAAACAATTGGTGCATTTTTGTTTGTCGCGCACAACTTTATGTGAGTCGTTGAGAGAAAGTGCTTTTGCGGGGCATTCCATCACGCACTTCTGACAACCCACACAGCGAACTGCCGCATAAGCCACTTCCGGTTCAAAGCGATGAGATTCCGGCGTCGAACACCACCAGCAGTGCAGTGGACATCCTTTCATGTAGATGACGGTCCGCATACCGTCGCCATCTTCCATGGATCCCTTTTCATACCGCAGTACGATACCGCGCAAATTACGAATCTCATTATCCATTGCTTATTCCATCCATTTGAGAAATCTAAAGTTTAGAATTTTTCTTGTGTTGTGCGGGAAATGATCTCATCCTGGACATCCTTTCCCAGCTCCACAAAGTATGCGGTATATCCTGCAACGCGAACCAGCAGACCGGCGTAGTCCTCGGGATGCTCCTGAGCCGCTTCCAGCTTTTCCTGATCCACAACATTGAACTGGCAGTGATACACGCCCAGAATGCACAGCGTCTTGAGCATATTCATGCACTGGACGATACCTGCCTCCGTCTTCATCAGGGAAGGCTCCAGCTTCATGTTCATCAGGGTGCCGTTGGTAAAGCGATCAGGCACCAGCCGCGCCACAGACTTCATGACGGCGGTAGCACCGTTGAAATCTGTACCGGCGTTCGGTCCGACGCCATCGCCCAGAGGCATTCCCGCCTTACGACCGGAAGGCAATGCCATCGTTCCCCATCCGAATGCGGTATTCGCAGTAACGGGGATAATACCGGTCGTGAATTTGCCGTAATGGCTCTTGAAGCTTTCGATATAGTCCGCCATCTTGGTGCACATGTAGCTGCACACATGATCGACCTCAGGGATATCGTTGCCATACTTGGGCGCATCCTTGCAGATCTTATAGATATCTTCATATCCCTCGAAGTTCGCCTTGCACGCGTCGATCATCTGCGCCATGGTCAGCTTCTTCTCATCGAAAACCAGATGCTTCACCGCATACAGGCTGTTGACAAGGTCAGCCAGACCCACGAACATACAACCGTCGCCGCAGTTAAACTCCGCGCCGCCCCACATGTAATCCTTACCGCTCTCGATACAATGGGGGAACGACAGGGACAGGACAGGCGTGGGACGAGTCTGCTCAAAGATGTCATCATTCACAAAGCTGCCCTTCACCTGTGCCCGGACGCCGAATTTGATCTGTTCCATAACAGCGTCTTCAAATTCCTGATAAGAGGTAAATGTGGTGGGGTCGCCGCTCTCCACGGTAACGAAATGTCCGTCCTTACCGCTGTGACCGTTCAGTAGTGCGTATTCCACCATCTTGCCGAGGTTGATATCGGAGAATCCGGTCAGGCAGCGGGTACGGCCTTCCAGATACGTTTCCACGCAGCCGCCGGGCGTCCAGTTCCACGCTTCTTTGGCGGGAACGCCCTTGCTCATGATCATCTTCATGCCCATAAGGTCGTTGTGGAAGGAGGGGAAACCGGTACCCAACTTCATCAGCTCCACGATTGCCCGCAGGAATTTATCCGGGTTGCGGGATACATTATAGCGCACAGACAGAGAGGGCTGATACATCTGCACTTCCGCTGTTGCCTGAAGCATCATGTAGGACACATCGTTGACCGCGTCCTCGCCGTCCTTGTTGATTCCGCCGCAACTGATATTGGTGAAGGGCAGATAGCCTGCGGTTACCTCCGCAGAAGAGGCGGAGTTCATCTGGCACTGCTCAGCAAATTTGACCCAGCAGCAATCCAACAGTTCCTGCGCCTCATCGGGAGTGATCCGACCGGCGTCAATATCTGCCTTGTAATACGGATACAGGAATTGATCCGCACGTCCGATAGAATATGCGGCCGCGCCCTGCTCCATGAAGTACAGCTCATGATACATCCACATGGACTGCACCGCTTCCCAGAAGTTTCTGGCGGGCTTGGCGGGCACACGGTCACAAACCTCGGCGATCTTCAGCAGTTCGTTCTTACGCTTCTCATCAGTGGTCTCAGCCGCCTGACGGCGAGCTTCTTCAGCATAACGGGGGCCAATCGCGCAGCAGCCTTCAGCGGCCACCAGCATGGCATCCAGATAGTTGTTTCTCTCCCAATCGTCGTGATCCATCAGATTCAGGCGGGACTTGCGCTCCTTGATGCGCTCGATAATTCCCTCAATACCTTCGTCGATGACCTGCTTGAAGCCGGCACTCGTATCGCCGGGGCAACGGACGATCTTGCGGTCAATGTAAAGGGCATCATCGTCTGTCAGTAGCCGGCACTCCTTGGGCTTCTGCTTCTTCCAAAGATCATAGCCAGCCTTGCCGCGCCAGTAAGGTTCGATGAAATCCTTGAAGAGCTTCTTGTCTTCATCTTTGAAAATAAAGGGGTCATAACGGCGGGTAGAAATGGTGTCAAATTCGTCTTCCAGAATAGACGAAGATGCATCCGCACACAGCGTGCCGGCACGCGGCTTGCTTGCATGACTGCCGACAATCAATTCATCGGGCAAAATGTAGCATGTCTTCTCAAGGCACTGCTTGCGGAAAGCCTTGGCCTTTTGCATGACCCAAGGCTCACCCTCGGTTTCCATAAAGCCTTCCGTCAGCAGGCGGGCACCCTCTAGGTCAATTTCCGGCACCGTAGCAATGGTACGCGCCTTTAATCGCATGACTCTGTCCAAATAAGCTTTTTGCTTCATAACTTCACCCTTCTTTATCATATTTATGCTTACGCACATTTGTTGACATCAGCACAGTGCAGCATTCTATACAAGTATGACAATATTTTGTTTTTGCAGCCTGTGATCAAAACGTGATATGCTTTACGCTTCTTTTACCGCTTTAACGGCAGGCTCGGAGGTCTCCGCGGGGAAAGCCTTCAGCTTGCCCTTGCGCCAGCGGATGATGTCACCGATAACGCAGGTGGCGAACATCACGATTCCTGCATAGCCGGACAGGGAGAACAGGAAATTCACCAGCTTGTCCAGCGGGATCATAGCGCCGACGGTAATACCGACAATGTCCACAACGATGACGGCGATACGCATTCTCCACGTGCCGTCGGGACCGACACGGCGACCGCAGGTCCACAGATAACCCGCAATCGTGGTGAACACGCCGACCAAGGTAATAATGCAATAGGGCAGGGACATCCAGGGCAGGATCTCGCTGACGGCGGCCAGCATGGGAACCTTGGCCTTCAGCTCAGCGATGTAGTCCAGGTGCTCCAGCATGGTCCAGCAAACCAGAATGATACCCAACACATAGAAGAAGGCGGACGCCACGGCGGAGGCCACGCAGGTCTTCATGTTCTTGCACTGCTTGCCCATCGCGGTAGTGTAGGTCATGATCAATGCCAGGCCCAGACCGCCGAAACTGATACTGGTCAGGATAGGATTATGAGTGCCAAAGGCGGTTGCCTGCAGGAAAATTCCGTCATTGACATACTGCTGAATATTCTTTCCGCCCTCCACGATGCTCACATCGGAAGTGATGAAACCGTAAACACCGACAACAGCCATTACCGCAATGATAATAACACCGCAGCCGCCGAGAACATTTGTCATCTTCTCCAGACCCAGCAGAACAACAACGCCTGCGACAAGGCCCATCAGCAGGGAACCGACCCAGGTGGGCAGGCCTGCGTACTGGTGTACGGTCGCGCCTGCGCCCGCAAACATTACCAGAGATGTCAGCGCAAGGCACACGTTCACAACGATGTCCAGAATGCGTCCGAGCACGGGGCCGTTGTAATAAACGAACACGTCATTGGGGTTGTCAAAGTGGACCGTCGCACCGGTGCGGTAGTTGCTGATACAATAGCAGATCGTCCAAACAAAAATAAACGCGGGGATAAGAAAGCACCAAGGAGAACCAAAGCTTCCGAAATATTGCATAGTCTCCTGGCCGGAGGCAAAGCCTGCTCCAATGTGGAAGGCCGCATAAGCGCCGCCCAGTTTGAATACAGTTTTCCAATCGATTCGGTTATTCATATTTTTCACCCGACAGTCTCATAAAGAGTGTCTGTCTCTCTCACCTTTCTTTTAGTAATTCTTCTCAGGATTATTCTTAGTCGGAAAGATATGTGCAGCAATAATCGCTGAATGAGTCTGTACGTACAGAGAATTTGGTGTGCTTGGGGATCGTGAAGGTATCCCCCGCATGGTAAGCAGTGAACGTATCTTCTCCGGGCAGCCGTATCTCAAAAACACCCTGCAGGATCTCCATGTACTCAGCTCCGTCCGTGGAGAATTCGTACTCTCCGCTCGATACAAAACCTAATGTTTTTCTCGTTCCGTCCTGCTCGTAAAATGTTCTGCTGGATACTTTGCCGTCAAAGTAAACATTTGCATTGCTTATGAGTTTTACATTTGTATACTGCAATCGACACCCTCCTTTCTTCAAAGATTTTCGCGTATCCGGAAAACTTTGCATCCCCTATGTGTGGATTCCTGCTGCTCGACTTCGTCTGTATTTTTTGAAAAGTCATGCGGCAAGGAGAACGCTTGCTCCGACGCGATGAGATATCATGACATTTGTGTAATGTTATCTCTATTATGAGCGCCTGTAGAAATTTTGTCAATTAGTTTTTATAAAATTTCATTCTGCCAGAACAAATTTGGTCACTTCGACAATAATCTGAGCGCTTTATTATTCAATTATACATTTGGTCACACTTCAGCTCGCTCTTACTGTCCTTCAGTCTTCTGACAAAGCGCTGCAAATGCCTGTGCAGCCCCTTTTATCAGGAGCACGCCGGACAACGCTTATAGCCGATCTTAATGCCGGCTTCACAGCGCTTTTTTGCAAATGCCTCGGCCGCTTCCAACGTTTCATAGCCAAGGTACTTGACAGTTTCCTCCAGAATATTTTTTGCAAGGCTCTCGCCGTTGGCGATGAGCCCCTTCATATGCCGCTGCAACGCCAGGAGTGTCTGCTCTGAATAAGTAGACAGCTCGCCGCGGTGATAGGTCTCTATCGATGTGTGATTCAGATCATCCTCCGTGCTGTGGATTGGACGGCCTGTGTCTGCTACGTATGGATACCGCGAAAAAAGCTTTTCCGTTTCAAGCACCAGCTGCCGCGTGATCTCTTCGATCAGTTCCATCCGTTTTCCTGTTGGCTCGTTTACAAGGTGGGACACTTTTTCATACTGCCCCGGCGATGTGCTTTTCATCATAAACACGTACTTCTCAAGCACGATATTGCGGTCTGCCGTCTGCGCTGCCTGTACATCCGCCTGATATGCCTCCAACGCCTCCGTTGACCACGCGGCAAATTGTCCGCGGCGCATACCGTTGAACGCCAACCGGTCTTCCTGACAGGGTGACTTCTGTGCGCTGCCGTTGATGCTGGTGAACATCGGCCACTCCGCGTCAATGATAGCCTGTATGATCTGCTCTTTGTCTTTCGTCATCCGGTACCTCCTTTTCTACGTCTGTTCTTGTTTGTAAAAGGACCCCATAGCTCCGCCAGTATTACTCCGCTCAGGATCAATATTGCCCCGACAAGCTGTGCACCGCTCATCCGCTCTTTCAAAAAAAGAGCGGAAAACACCAGCGCGGACAATGGCTCTATATAGCCTAATACTGCCGTTGTTTGCGCGGGCAGCTTGCCCATGGCGGAAAAATAGAGCAAAGAGGCGAAGCCTGTATTTACAACGCCCAGAAGCAAAATGGGCAGCCAATCCACAGCTTGTACCCGAAAGTAAATGCCTTGCTTACACAGCACAAATATCGCCACTGTGAAGAAGCAAAACAGCATCTGAAGCGTTGCTTTTTCGAAGCCCTCGATCCGAGCCTTTTTGTTGCAAATAATGAGGACGGCAAAAAATACTCCGGCAAGAATGCCGTAAAGGATTCCTTTTGTCCCCTGTTCGCTGGAATTCAGTCCGCCGGTGAGCAGCACGTCCCCGATGATCACTGAAAGAAATCCTGCACATCTCGCCCATGTCAGCTTCTCGCGGAACAGCAGTGGCGAAAGCACCATTACCAGAACCGACCCGCCATAAGACAGCAGCGTGGGTATGTTGACACCGATAAGCTGGTAGCCTTCATAAAGACAGATCCAACAAGCCGCATTGCTGACGCCGGAAATTATTTGAAGCAGTGCGTCCTTTTTCTTTTCTTTGAGAGTAAATCGCTGTCCCCGCAGAAGAAATGCCGCCAGAAGAACGATACTTCCCAGCATGGTACGAAAGAAGACGATTTCCCAACTGTTTAGATGAATATAGCTTGCCAGAATTCCATTAGATCCGAAGATTATGACAGCGGCAATAAATTTTAAGCTTTCATTTTTCGTATTCTTCGCACCCCTTTCTGTCAAACCGCACTGTCGTCATCTTCCGCTGAACTGCGCTCGACGCTTTTGCAGAAAAGCCTGAACGCCCTCTTTTTTATCTTCCGTCTCGCATAATTGCCCAAAGAAAATATTCTCCGGCGGCAGCTCGTCCCGCGGAGGATTTACTTCATCTCCCGACAGCAGCGTTTTTATGTTCCGGACTGCCAGCGGTGCTTTTGCGGCAATGCACATCGCAATATCCATTGCGCGCTCCACGGCTTTCCCGTCGTCTGCCAGCTCATCGCACAGCCCCCAGTCCACCGCCGTCTTCCCCGTCACGACTTTTCCGGCATACAGCATAAGCCCTGCCCGTCCGCGTCCTATCAGCTTTGGAAGCCGACGGGCAGCGCCATACGCCGGTATGATCCCTAATCCGCTTTCAGGCAGCGCCAGACGCGCGCTGCGATCTGCCACGCGGATATCACAAGCCAACGCCAGTTCCACCCCGCCGCCGTATGCTCCACCGTTGATGGCGCAGATCACCGGTACAGGCAGGGCGGCAATACGATCAAACAGGAGATTTCCCCGTGCGCTCATCCGGGTGCCCATTGCCTCATCCCAATTTGGAAAATTGTGTATATCCGCACCTGCACAAAATATGTCAGGAAAGGCGCTGGCAATTACCACCGCGCGGATATCCGCGCCTTGAAGCGTCTCCAACAGGCACTCCAAATCACATAACAGATCGTCCCCAATGCAGTTTACTGGTGGCGCAGCCAATACGATTTTTGCTACATGCTCCTCCAGAGAAAACTGTATTTTCTTGTGCGTCGTCATTTTTCTGTTCTCCTGTTCTTATAGCCGCTGATTTTCTCTGCGCTGATCTTGCGCAAGGGCACGCTGCTGCTCAGCTTTAATATTCCAAGGCGTTCTCTTCCTCGGTCAGGACGCGCAGCGCGCCTTGGGCAAGCGCAAGCATTTCCATCTCACCCGGATAGACTGTTACAGGCGCGATCCAGTCCACCAGCTCAGTGATGGCTGTTACGGCCTCCTTGCCGTAGGCAACGCCGCCGGTCAGAATGATCTGGTCGACCTCGCCCTTCAGAGCGATGCTCTTGCAGGCAATCTCTTTGGCCACCTGGAAGTAATAGGCATCTAACAGTTCTTGTATCTTCGAATCGCCCGCATTGGCACGCTCCGTCAGGAGGCGCATATCATTGGAACCGGTATAGGCTACCAGTCCGCCCTTGCCCACGACCATGCTATATATTTCTTTCTCGGAATACTTGCCGCTGAAGCAGTAACGGATCACGTCTCCGATAGGAAGTCCGCCAGAGCGTTCTGCGGAAAACGGGCCTTCTCCGTCCAATGCGTTCTCAACGTCGACCACGCGCCCTTTGCGGTGTGCGCCCACAGAATTTCCGCCGCCCATATGGCAAACGATCAGATTCAGTTCCTCATAGCGCACACCATTTTCCTTGGCGAAACGGCGAGCAACAGCCTTCTGGTTCAGACAATGGAACTTGCTTTGGCGGACAAAGTTTGGATGCCCTGTGTACCGGGCAACGGGGTCCAATTCATCTACCACGGTAGGATCAACCGTATATGCAGGTACATTCCAGATTTTTGCCAGGTGGTCGCTTACCAGCGCGCCCAGACTGCTTGCATGCTGTCCGCGTACACCCTCAAAGCAGTCCTGGACCATATTGCCGTTGACGATATAGGTTCCACTGGGGATCGGTCTCAGCACTCCGCCTCTGCAGGAGATCGCATCCAGCGTTCTTCCGTCAAAGCCTCTTTCTTCCAGTACATCAAGGATCAGCTGTGTGCGGAATGGCGTCTGTTCTGCAATGGTGTGATACGGAGAAAGATCCTCGGCGCTGTGGCGAAGCGTATCCTCGAACAATTCTTTCTCGTCATCAAAAACCGCGATTTTTGTAGATGTAGAGCCCGGATTGATTACTAGAATCTTTTTTGACATACTATTGATTCCTCTCTGTTTTTCCTATTGACAGCCCACCCGGAATTGCTTTGCAAGTGGACGAGCTGAATTCTTAAGCGCAGGCAGGACACGTCCTGCTTATCAAAACATGCCCTGCCTGCAAAGAGTGTCTGGGGACACGTCTCTTCCGATCGAGCTGTTCCTCAGAGCATATGCTTTTGTTTTAACGCTTACTTCATATCAGGATACGCCTTGCGGATGTAAGCGTCGATGCGGCGGACGGCCTCCTTCAGGTTGTCGTCGGAGTTGGCGAATACCAGACGGAGGTAGCCCTCGCCCATAGCGCCGAAGGCGGTGCCGGGCACGCAGATAACGCGGGCGCCGCGGATCAGCTCCTCGGCGAACTCCTGAGAGCTCTTGCCGAAGGCCTTGATGTTGACAAAGGCGTAGAAGCTTCCCTTGGGCTTGGCGCAGGTGAAGCCGGGGATGGCGTTGATGCCGTCCACCAGGATGTCACGGCGGCGGGTATAGTCCGCCAGCATGGACTTGACGCACTCGGTGCTCTTCAGCGCCTCGGCACACGCCACCTGAGAGAAACTGGACACGCAGGACACCAGACCCTCCTGCAGCGCGGCGAACTTGGGGACATAGGCGGCGTCGGGCACCAGCAGATAGCCCACCCGCCAGCCGGTCATGGCATAGGTCTTGGAGAAGCTGTTCAGCACGATGACGTGATCACGGACATCGTCCACCTGGGCCATGGAGAAAGCCTCCACGCCGTCATAGACGATGGCGTCATAGGGCTCGTCGGAGAACACCCACAGATCGTGCTTCTTCACCACCTGGGCGATGGCCAGCACGTCCTCCCTGCTCATCACCGCGCCGGTGGGGTTGCAGGGGGAGTTCAGGATGATGGCGCGGGTCTTGGGGGTGATGCACTTCTCCACGTCGGCGGCGGTCATGTTGAAGCCGTTCTCCTCGTGGGCGGGCACCGGCACCGCCTTGGCACCGGCGATCATGGCCTGACCGTAGTAGTTGGCGAAGCAGGGGTCGGGGACAAGGATCTCGTCGCCCCGGTTCAGCAGCGCCAGCAGGCACAGGGTCAGGCCCTCCAGAGCGCCCACGGTCACCACTACGTTGTCGGCCTTGTAGCCGTCCCAGTAGGACTGGTAGCGGTCAGCCACCGCCTGACGCAGCACCGGCAGACCGGCATTGGGGGCGTAGTGGGTATAATTCTCGTCCAGCGCCTTCTTGGCGGCTTCCTTGATGTAGGCCGGGGTCTCGAAGTTGGGCTCGCCCAGGGTCAGGGCGATCACATCGTCATAGCCCGCTGCCAGATCGAACATCTTGCGGATGCCGGAGGCGGGGTACTGCTTGGCAAGCTCAGAAATACGCAGTTCCATGGTTTACTCCTTACTTCACCCAGTCGTTGCGGATGCGCTGCCAGGTGGCGTCACGCTCGGCAATGATGCGCGCAAGGTCGTGATCGTCCAGATTGGTGAAGCGGCTCTGCTTCTTCAGATAATCCTCCACGGAGGTGAATTCCTTGGGGTCACGGTTGACGGTGAACTTACCGTTCTCGAACTCGGCCAGGTACCACAATCCGCAGTCTACGGCCTCCTTGCCGATGTCCACGGTCACGTCGGAAGCGGTGCCCCAGCCGGTGGGACAGGGCGCCATCACATGGATGTAGGAAGTACCGTCGGTGTTCATGGCCTTCTCCACCTTGGCCAGGTAGTCCTCGGGATAGCCCAGGGAGGCGGTAGCGGCGTAGGGGATGCCGTGGGCGGCCACGATCTCGAACATGCGCTTCTTGCTGGACTGGCTGCCGTGGATGCGGCTGCCGGAGGGGGTATTGGTGGTCTTCATGCCGTAGGGGGTCAGGCCGGACTTCTGCACGCCGGTGTTCATGTAGGCCTCGTTGTCGTAGCAGATGAAGATGGCCTTGTCATTGCGGTCGATCATGCCGGACAGGGCCTGCAAACCGATATCGGCGGTGCCGCCGTCACCGGCGAAGCCCACCACGTGGTAGTCCTCAAGCCCCTGCGCCTTTGCACCGGCCAAAACACCGCTCATTGTAGATGCTGTAGCAGCAAAAGGCGGAACGATTCCGTTAACGAACAGGGGCATGTGGGGATAGATGAATGCCACGGTGGACATGCAGTTGGGGGGGATCACCGCGATGGCGCGGTCGCCCAGCACCTTCAGGGCCAGACGGATGGCCAGCGCCGCTCCGCAGCCGCCGCAGGCCTTATGACCGTAGAAATATTCCTTATTGGTGATCGTTTTTGCGTTAAGCGCCACAAATATCCCTCCTCAGATTCACAAAGTTGGCTTCGCCAACCTTGGCGCTGCCGTTCAGCAGTTCGGTATAGATGCCCTCGATGTCGGCCTTGGAGATGCTGCGGCCGCCCAGACCGCCCACATAGTTGGCGGCGGGAACGTCCACGGCAGCGCTCTTCAGGGCGGAGCACACATCGGTATAGACAACACCCTCGAAGCCGAAGCTGATGTCCTTTTCCAGCACGCCCACGAACTTGGCGTTCTTCACGATCTCGGCCACTTCCTTGCTGGGGAAGGGACGCATGCAGCGGATCTTCAGCAGGCCCACCTTCTTGCCCTGCTCACGCAGGGCGTCCACCACGCAGCGGGTGGTACCGGCCACGCTGCCCAGGGTGATGAGGATGGCCTCGGCGTCGTCGCAGCGATAGGCCTCCACCATGCCGCCGTAGCTGCGGCCAAACAGCTTGCCGAATTCAGCGTCGGCTTCGTTGACCTTCTCGGCAGCCTTCAGGGTGGCCTGGTGCTGCTGGTAGCGGAACTCCATGTTGTACGGAGGGCCAGCGGTGATGCAGGTGCCCCGGGGCGCGTCCAGATCCAGACGGTTTTCGAACCTCTGATAGGGGATGTAGGCATCCACCTTGTCCTGCTGGGCCAGGCTCACCAGTTCGTAGGTGTGGGTCAGTACAAAGCCGTCCAGGTTCACCATGACAGGCAGCATGACTTCCGGCTCCTCGGCAATCTTATAGGCCTGCAGGATGGTGTCATAGGCCTCCTGGGCGTTCTCGGCGTACAGCTGCACCCAGCCGGATTCCAGCTCGGCCAAAGAGTCGCGCTGGTCGCCGTAGATGTTCCAGGGGGTGGCGATGGAACGGTTGGCGTTCATCATCACGATGGGGAAACGGGAGCCGCTGGCGTAGTGGAGGCCCTCCACCATATACAGCAAGCCCTGGCTGGAGGTGGCGGTAAAGGCGCGTGCACCGATGGCGCTGGCGCCCAGACAGGCGGACATGGCGCTGTGCTCGGACTCCACATACAGGTATTCGCTCTCCAGAGAGCCGTCCTCCACGAAGTCGGACAGACGCTCCACCACGATGGTCTGCGGGGTAATGGGATAGGCGGCGATCACATGGGGCTTTGCCTGACGCACGGCCAGGGCTACCGCCTCATCGCCGGAAACAAACAGCTTTCCGCTCATACTTCAGCCTCCTTGATCATGGTGATAGCGCCCGGCTTGCAGGCGCGGCTGCACACGCCGCAGCCCTTGCAGTAGTCATAGTCGATCTCCAGTGCCGCGCCGGACTTGTCGATAGCGCCGTCGGGACAGACCAGGAAGCAGCGCAGGCACTTGACGCATTTCTCGGTGTCGATAACGGGACGGAAGGTACGCATACCGGAGCTGATGTCATGCAGCTGGCCGGTGGGGAAGGACGGGCCAAGGGGCAGTTCCTTCACAACGTAGGTCAAATCAGCCAGAGGTCTTTCCATTTACAGCGCCTCCTTTACGATCTCATAGGTCTTGTTCAGCAGCTTCTTGTTCTTCTCCCGCAGCTTGGGAGCCAGCTGGTCGTCGATGGCCTTTTCCACAGCCTCCACGGTGGTGATACCGGTGGCGGCGATCAGCGCGCCCAGCAGGGGCACGTTGGTGATGGGCCGCCCCAGAATTTCCAGCGCCAGACCCGTGGCGTCCACGGTGACCACCTGTACGCCGTCAATGGCGAACTGGGACTTGTCCTTGGTGGTGTTGACGATCACAGTCGCGCCGAGCTTCAGCCCGTTCTTCACAGGGTCGCCGAACAGGGTGTCATCCAGTACCACGGCGCAGTCGCAGGAAACGACCTCGCTGCGATCGGTAATGGCCTTGTCGTCGATGCGGGTGAAGGCGAACACCGGTGCGCCGCGGCGCTCCGGGCCGAAGGAGGGAAACGCCAGAGCGTATTTCCCTTCGAAAAGCGATACGGCACAGCCCAGCAGTCGTGCCGCGGTGAACGCGCCCAGACCGCCGCGTCCGTGCCAGCGAATTTCTGTCATGTGTATACCTCCTCATTTTTTTGATCGTCTTGTTCTGCTCTATTTGCCGCCCTTCCGGGCCATGTCACATATGAAATTCTCCTGCGTTGCAGATGCTCCAGACCCGGAGCAGGTGAAAGTCGCTGAAATTGGTGTTGTTTTGGTACAGGTAGAGATGAGCAAGCTTTCCAGAATCATGGTCTGCTGAGTAGAGTGACTGGGGTGATGTAGGAGGGAGAGCCTGCCCGCGGGTCTTGGAGTGTACCTGCAATGTAAGAAGAGAAGGAAGAAAGCGTTGTTACTTGGCAGCCTTGGCAGCCTTGATGGACTCGATCAGCTCGGGAACGACCTTGAACAGGTCGCCGGTGATGCCGTAATCAGCAACCTCGAAGATGGGAGCGGTCTCGTTCTTGTTGACGGCGATGATGCACTCGGAATCCTGCATACCAGCCTTGTGCTGGATAGCGCCGGAGATACCCAGAGCAACATAGACCTTGGGATGGACGGTCTTGCCGGTCTGGCCGACCTGATGGTCAGCGGAGATCCAGCCGGCGTCCACGCAGGCACGGGAAGAACCCACGACACCGCCCAGAACCTCAGCCAGCTCCTCGGCCAGCTTGATGCCCTTCTCCACGTCCTTGGAGATACCACGGCCCACGGACACGATGAAGTCAGCGCCGATCAGGTCAACCAGCTTCTTGGCGGCCTTGACGGTCTCGGTGACCTCGGTGTGGATGTCAGCGGCAGCCAGCTCGAAAGCGGGATGCAGGATCTCCACGTTCTTCTTGCACTC
>CAKTRJ010000034.1 GCA_934597345.1 uncultured Oscillospiraceae bacterium | reverse complement strand
TTCAAGTATGGCAACGTAGACGACCCGCAGTATCAGAAGCAGATCATCGACACGTTCATCAATTCCATCTATGTGTTCGATGATAAGCTGGTCTTTACCTACAACTTCAGGGACGGAACAGAAACGATCACACTTGCGGAAATTCAGGCGGCCTTCGGTTCGGATTTAACTCAAGTCGCTCCACCAATAATAAACGGCACCCGAGAGGGTGCCGTTTATTATTGGTGGACCTGGGCAAAGGGAGTTGAAACGAGCTCCGGCTTGACGGAGCATAAGCGACAGGCAAGCCGGGAGAAACGTGCCGGTGGCACGTTTCGTAAGCGAGAGGAGAATCCCTTCAGGTTTATCGACAACGCCAAAACCCGAGCCTGCCGCTGGGTGTGCCAAGAGAATTCCCTCTTGCATTTTGTAAAGCGTGGTGGTATACTCGTGCAAAATAAAGTTGGGAGTTGTTTTATCAGAGGACTTATCGCGCCACACCGGTGCGATTCAAGTGGGGTAGAATTCGGAAGGATTTTATCCCACTTTTTTTATTACAGGAGGTTTGTACCATGCTGCAATTTCAAAAAGACGACGCGCTGAACGGCGTACCATTCGGCGTGCTGGAAGTCGCATATCCCGCAAAGACCCTGTGGCGGGAGGATGCCTTCCGCGCCATGACGGAAGAACACCTGCAGGCCCTGAAGGAGCGCTTCGCGGACTATGACCGCAAGACGGTGTTCGGCGAAAATGTTTACTTCCGCTTCTTCAAGAAGTTCAAAAAGACCTATCCCGTCCTGATGCAGCTGGAGTCCATCCTGCTGAAGGGCCGCCCGTTCCCCGACGCGAACCCCATCACTGCGATCCCGTTTCTGGCAGAGCTGGAGACGCAGCATCTGCTGGGCACCCACGACGTAGATCAGGTGCAGGGCAGTGTGCGGCTGTTTGCCGGAACGGAGAAAGCGCCGTTTCCGGGGATGCGGGGCGAGGAGGTACACACCTACCCCGGCGACTTCTGCGGCAGGGACGACGGCGGGATCATTTTCAGCATGATCGCCGGAGCGGATGACCGTACCTGCGTCCGGGAGAGCAGTACCCATGTGTTCTATCCCGTATTCGGCGTGGCGGGACAGCCCGTGGAGGAGCTGGCGGCGGTGCTGGACCGGCTGGAGGACTATGTAAAGACGCTGGCGCCGGATGCCGGGATGCACCGGCAGATCTGGTAAGGCACAAGGTTGCGGGAAAAGCGATCCGGTGGTATAATGACGGTGAAGATATCGGAAATGCGAAAGCGTCCGGCCTCGCGGATCAGAATTTGATGGAGGGCAACAACATGAAAATCGTAATGATCACCGGAAGCGCGCACCGCCACGGCACCACCGCCGCGCTGGCGGATCAGTTCCAGCAGGGCGCGTTGGACGCCGGACATGAGGTCTACCGTTTCGACGCGGCGTTTCAGGATGTCCACCCCTGTATCGGCTGCGATAAGTGTCTCCGCACGGGGGAATGTACCTTTGCCGCGGACGACATGAAGCTGCTGAACCCCCACCTGCTGGCGGCGGACGCGGTGGTGTTCGTGTCGCCTGTCTACTACTTTACCATCAACGCCCAGCTCAAGGCGGTCATCGACCGGTTTTATGCCAACAACGATGCGCTGATGGGCGGGAAAAAGGCCGTTCTCATCACCGCCATGGCGGATGAGGCGATGGACTCCGCGCTGGCCGGCAACGAGATGTTCCGCCAGATGACCGGGTATCTGAATTGGGAAAACGCCGGTGTCCTGAACGCCAGCGGCGCATCCACCGCCGCCGATCTTACGAAGGCGGACCTGGACCGCGCCTATACCATGGGCAGAGAGCTGCGCTGATGGCCGCCAATTTATTCCATTTTTCGCAATTTTCTTGCCTTTTCCACGATTTTGTGGTTTAATCTTATTTGTATGGCCGGGGCATGGCGCGCCGCGAAGGGAAAACGACTTCTTTTCCCGCTGCGGTCCGCCGCAGGATCAAGCCCCGGCGGGCAAGGAGAGAGCAGCATGGGACGTATCAAGCAGTTGATCGTGTGGGCGGCCGTCGTCGCGGTTTTCGCGGTACTGGTGGGTGTGACGACCGTTCCCGGAAAAGACCTGCCGGAGGTCGATCCGGCGCCGGACGCGGATCCGGTCATGACAGCGGAGACCGTTCAGCCGGGCTCCGCGGAGGAGCTGCTGCTGAAGCAGGTGGAGGAGAAAGCCGACGCGCCGCAGGAGACGCCTGCGCCGGAGGCCGCACCCCAGCCGGAGGTCAAGGAGGAACCCAAGGAAGAACCGAAAGAGGAAGTAAAGGAGTCCGCCAAGGAAGTGGAGGAGCCTGCCGTGGCAGAGGACACGGCGGAGCCCGCCCAGGAGGAAGCGCCGGTGCAGCAGGTCACAGCCTCCTCCGGCAGCAGCTCGGTGGACCGTGTGCTGGAGCTGGTGAACGCCTATCGGGCGGACTATGGCCTGGCCCCGCTGACGCTCAGCGACGCGCTGTGCAGCGCCGCCGCCACCCGTGCGCAGGAGAGCACCATTTCCTTCAGCCACACGCGGCCGGACGGCAGCAGCTGCTTCACGGTCAGCTCGATGGCTTGCGGCGAAAATATGGCCATGGGTACGGACATGACCGCCGACGGCGCGGTCTCCAAATGGATGAATTCCTCGTCCCACCGGGACAATATTCTGGACAGCTCCTTCCGCACGCTGGGCGTGGGCTATTGCTCCTCCGGCCGCGAGGTGTACTGGGTCCAGCTGTTCGGCCGCTGAGCACGGCAGATACCATATGCATAAAAAGGACACCGCAGTTTTGAACTGCGGCGTCCTTTTTTGCAATTGTATCGCGCTCAGCCCAGCTTGGCGGCCAGGGCGTCCAGCGCCTCGGTCATGGCCTCCTCGAAGGAGGGGTGGGGCCGCATGACGCGGCGCAGATCCTCCGCCGTCTGGCGGTTCACCATGGCGGCGCTGATCTGGGAGATCATGTCGCTGGCGTGCTGGCACATGAGGGAAGCCCCCAGGATCTCATGGGTCTCAGCGTGGGCCACGATCTTCATGAAGCAGCGGCCCGGATCCTCGATGACGGTGCGGGCGTTGCCGAACATGGCGCACTTGCCCACGACGGCGGGGATGCCCTGCTCCTTTGCCTCGGCCTCGGTGATGCCTACCACGGCGATCTCCGGCGCGCTGTAAATGCAGCTGGGGATCACGTTCAGGTCAACGTGATCCTGAACGCCGCACATGCGCTCCACGCAGGCGGTACCCTGCGCGGCGGCCACATGGGCCAGCTGCACCACGGAGGAGGCATCGCCGATGGCGTACACGCCGGGGATGCTGGTCTGGAAATTCTCGTCCACCTGTAAGCTCTTGCCCCGGACTTCGGGGGTCAGGCCGTCGGCAAACACGCCGTCCCAATAGGCCCGGCGGCCGATGGCGCACAGTACCTTTTCGCCGGTGACGGTCTTTTCTGCGCCCTTCTGCACCACATGGACGGCAAGGCCGTTCTCCGTCTCCTCCAGCGACTGCACCATGGCGTTGGTCAGGACTTCGACGCCCTGTTTCTTCATGATCTGCTGGAGGTTCTGGCCCAGCTCACGATCCATATTGGGCAGCAGGCGATCCATGCCTTCTACCAGCGTGACGGCGCAGCCCAGATTGCGGTAGAAGGTGGCGAACTCCACGCCGATGACGCCGCCGCCAATGATGACCAGCGAGTCATAGAGCCGGTCACAGCCCTCCAGCAGCTCGTCGGAGGTCATGACGCCGGGAAGCGCCAACCCGGGGATGGGCGGCCGCACGTTGACAGAGCCGGTGGCGATCAGGATTCGTTCGGTAGTATGGCGGTTCACCGTGCCGTCGGCGGCGGTAACGTCCACCTGGCCGGGCGCGGCGATGCGGCCCACACCCTCGATGAGATCGACCTTTGCGGATTTGAGAAGCCCATGGATGCCGCCCCGCAGCTTTTCCGACACGCCGCGCTTATAGGCGAAAATTTCGCCCATGTCGAAGATGGCGTTTGCCGCGTGAACGCCCATGGCCGCGCCGTCCACCGCGTCCCGGTAGACCTGGGAGGCGTGGAGCAGCGTCTTGGTGGGGATGCAGCCCCGGTTCAGGCAGGTGCCGCCCACCTCGCGGCACTCTACCACGGCGGTGTGCAGGCCCAGCGCCGCGGCCCGCAGGGCGGCGGTATAGCCGCCGGGGCCTGCGCCGATGACGATCAGTTGATAGTCCATACCTTATTCCTCCGGCTGCCAGCGCACCACGGGATGACGGGCGGCCTTTACCTCGTCGGGACGGCCGATGGGCATATGGTGGGGCGCGGTGTGCATGGTCTCCGCATCGGTGTGGGCCTTCTGATACAGCGCCCGCAGCACATCGGCGGCGTGCTCCAGCGTTTCGGGGCCCTCCGTCTCGGTGGGCTCCAGCATCAGCGCCTCGTGAACGATCAGCGGGAAGTACATGGTGGGGGGATGGATACCCTCGTCAATGAGGGACTTGGACACGTCCAGCGCCGTGACGCCGGTGGCCTTCTTCAGGTCGCTGAGATCCAGTACGAACTCATGCATGCAGATGCGGTCATAGGCGGGGGTGTAGGTGCCCTTCAGCAGGTGCATGAGATAGTTGGCGTTCAGCACCGCGTTCTGTGCGGCCTCGGGGATGCCCTCGCGGCCCAGCGTCAGCAGATAGGCCAGCGCCCGGACGACCACCAGGAAGTTGCCCCGGAAGCCCCGCACCTGAATGTGGCCCGGCTCCTCCGCCGTGGCGCTGTGGGGCAGATAGGGGGACAGGAAGCTCTTGCAGCCCACCGCGCCCGCGCCGGGGCCGCCGCCGCCATGGGGCGTGGCGAAGGTTTTGTGCAGGTTCATGTGGATGCAGTCAAAGCCCATGTCGCCGGGGCGGACAACGCCCATGACGGCGTTCAGGTTGGCCCCGTCGTAGTAGCACAGGCCGCCGGCCTCGTGGACAAGGCGGGTGATCTCCAGAATGTTGTGGTCAAAGATGCCCACGGTGTTGGGGTTGGTCAGCATCAGTCCGGCGGTATCCTCCCCCAGCACAGCCCGCAGGGCGTCCAGATCCACGCAGCCGTCGGGGCCGGAGGCAATGTTCACCACCTGATAGCCGCACATGGCGGCGGTGGCGGGGTTGGTGCCGTGGGCGCTGTCGGGCACGATGATCTTGGTGCGCTTGTGGTCGCCCCGGGCGTCGTGGTACTGCTTGATCAGCAGCACGCCGGTGAACTCCCCGTGGGCGCCGGCGGCAGGCTGGAAGGTCATGTCGTCCATGCCGGTGATCTCGCACAGGTAGGATTTGGCGGTGTCCAGCACCTCCTGCACACCCTGCTGGTCGGCGGCGGGAGCCAACGGATGGACGGCGGTAAAGCCCTCCAGCGCGGCCACCTCCTCGTCGATGCGGGGATTGTACTTCATGGTGCAGGAGCCAAGGGGATAGAACCCGCAGTTGACACCGTGCACCTGCTGCACCAGCTCGGTATAGTGGCGGGAGATGTCGGTCTCGCTCATTTCCGGCAGGGCGGGCTTGCTCTCACGCCGCAAGGCGGCGGGCAGCTTTACATCAGGCACGTCGCACTCAGGCAGAAGGCTGCAATGACGGCCGGGAACGCTCTTTTCAAAGATCAGCTTCATTTTGCCAGCACCTCCTTCACGATGGCCGCGGTCTTGTCCATGGCGTCCTTGGTGACCATTTCGGTGGCGCACCACAGGATACCGCCATTCACGGGCAGACCGCCCAGAATACCGGCTTCGGACAGGGCGGCAAGGATTTCCTCTGTTTTGGGCATGTCGGTGACGAACTCATGGAAGAAGTCGCCGTCATAGCGCAGCTTCACGCCGCCGATGGCGCACAGGGCGTCCGCCAGATAGTGGGCTTTGGCCATGGATTGCTCCGCCGCCTGGGCCATACCGTCCGGCCCCATAGTGGACATATAGAGACCGGCAGTCAGGGCGCACAGGGCCTCGTTGGAGCAGATGTTGCTGCTGGCCTTTTCCCGGCGGATGTGCTGCTCGCGGGCCTGAAGGCTCAGCACATAGGCGCGGCGGCCCTCGGCATCCGTGGTCTCGCCCACGATGCGGCCGGGCAGCTTACGCATATGCTTTTCGGTGGTGGCCATATAGCCCAGGTACGGACCGCCTGCCGCCAGCGGCAGGCCGAGAGGCTGCCCCTCGCCCACGGCGATATCCGCGCCGCAGTCACGGGGCGTTTTCATGATGGCCAGCGCAATGGGGTTGCAGCCCATGACGTACAGCGCGCCCGCCTCGTGGACGACCGCGCCCAGCGCCTCCGCGTCCTCGAAGAGGCCGTGGAAGTTGGGCTGCTGCACATAGAAGCTGGCCACGTCTGCCGTCAGCATCTCCCGCAGGGCGTCAAGGTCGGTTTTGCCGTCCTTTTCGGGGACGATGCGCAGCTCGTCGCCAGTGCCGTAGCAATAGGTGCGGATGGTGTTGATGGTGTCGGGGTGCGCCGCGGCGGACACCAGCGTCACCCGGCGCTTGCGGTCACGGCACATGGCGGCGGCCTCGGCGGCGGCGGTAGCGCCGTCATAGACGGAGGCGTTGGACACGTCCATGCCCGTCAGCATGCAGATCATGGTCTGATACTCGAAGATGGACTGCAAAAGCCCCTGACTCATCTCCGCCTGATAGGGGGTATAGGCCGTCAGGAATTCCTCCTTGGCGGGGATATACTTGACGATGCTGGGGATATAGTGGTCGTAAGCGCCCGCGCCCCGGAGGATCACGTCGTACACGCGGTTCTTGTCCGCCATGGCGCGGACGGCCCGGCCTACCTCCAGCTCGCTCATGCCGGAGGGGATGTTCAGAGGACGATCCAGATACATCTCCGCCGGGACATCGCCGTACAGCTCACGGAAGGAGGAAAGGCCGATGGCCTTCAGCATTTCCTGCCGCTGCTGAGGCGTAGAGGGGATGTAGCTGCCCATATCAGCCCTCCTGTGCGCAGAAGGCCTCGTAAGCGGCGGCGTCCAGCAGCTCGGAGGTTTCGCCGGGGTTCTCCACCTTGATGAGCCATGCGTCATAGGGCGCCTTGTTCAACTGCTCCGGCTCGTCCAGCAGGGCCTCATTGACGGCGCACACGATGCCGGTCACGGGGGACACCAGATCGGACACGGCCTTGACGGACTCCACATCGCCGAAGGCCTCACCGGCGGTGACCTCGTCGCCCTCGCCGGGCAGGTTCACGAACACCACGTCGCCCAACGCGTCCTGTGCGAAATCGGAAATGCCGATCATCACAACGCCGTCCTCTTCCTTCATCCACTCGTGATCCTTGGAATACTTCATTTCAGCGGGAAACAACATGATACTTTACCTCCAAATTTTATTTTAGTTGAATGTCCTGTCATTCGTGTCATTCCGAGCCAGTGACCGACGTCACTGGCGTGGGAATCCGTCCCCCTCCTGCACAGAAAGAAGAAACGGATTGCCACGCCAGTCTGCGGACTGGCTCGCAATGACAGGTTGTGTTTTTCTTAAAGTCCTGCCTTTTCCGCCAGCTTCTCCAGCGCGTCCTCGAACTGCGCGTCGTTGAAGCAGTAGCCCATCTCCAGATGCTGGCTGCGGAGCTTGGCTACATCCGGGCCGATCTCCTTGCCCCGCAGGATGCAGTCCGCCATCAAAGACGCCAGCTGGGCAAATTCCTTCTCCCCGAAGCCGAAGCGGGTCATTTCACTGACGCCCATGCGCAGCGCGCCGGAGGCGGTGAAGCCCTCCTCGTCGGGGGTGGCCTGATAGTTGACGATGACGTTGTTGCGCTCCAGACGGTTTGCGATCTCCGCGCCCTCGCCGTAGCCCACGGAGACGATGACCTGATGGGTCTCGGTATAGTCGATGGCGGGGTCGCCCATCACGTCCAGCCCCTCGGCCTTCAGGCTGCGGGCGAAGGACTTGGCGTTCTGGATGACGGCCTTCTGATATTCGTCCTTGAACTGGTTCATTTCATAGGCGGCCATCAGCATGCCCACCTGGGTGCCCAGATGGTGGTTGGACACGCTGCCGGGGAAGGTACGGGTCTCGATGGTCTTCCACAGGCCGTACTTCAGATCCTCTTCCTTGTAGTTGACGCCGATGACGCCCCGCTGCGGGCCGAAGAAGGTCTTGTGGGTAGAACCGGTGACGATCTCCGCGCCCTCGGCAAAGGGGTTCTGGAAGTGGTCACCGATGAGGCCCAGCACATGGGCCATGTCGTACATGATGGTGGTGGGGATCTTCTGCTCATCCACGAACTGGCGGATGGCGGCCACGGGCTCCTTGTGCAGCACCATGCTCTTGCCGAAGATGATCAGCTCCGGGCGATAGCGCTCAATGAGCTTTTTCGTCTCATCCACGTCCATCTTATAGGGGTTGTCGGCGCAGACGGGGAAGTTCACCACGGCGGGCTTTTCCGTCACGGGGTCAATGGCGATGTAGTCGTGCAGCGCGCCCATGGGCTGCGCCGACAGATGGCCGCCCTTGATGATGTGGTTGTTCATCACGTAGCCAAGGCGCTTGGCCTCCACCTTGCGATCGGCGCGGTTCTTCCAGTCCATCAGTGCGGAGAACACCGCCATGTTGGACATCTGACCGCTGAGGGTACGGGTCTCCACCTCGGTGCAGCCGAAGTAGGCCCGCATCTCCTCCACCAGCAGCTGCTCCACCTTGTCGATGAACTGAGTGCCCTGATAGTAGAAGATGTCCTTATCATAGAAGGCCAGCACCTTCTTGTGCTCGGCGTAGCGGCAGCAGGGGTCGCTGCCGGACAGAACGCGGACGGCGCGGCTGGGGGTGTTCTCGGAGGGGATCAGGTTGATGCACTGTTCCTGCCGCCACTGGTGGTTCTCCAGCGCCTTCGTCAGCAGCTCCAGTGCCTTGGGGGCGCGGTCGCCGCTGCCCACCTTGTGTTCCTCCTCCTGCATGCCGTAGATGAGGGGACGGGCGTAGGGCGGTGCGGCCACGCTCATGTGGCGGGCGGGGATCACGGCCTTCAGCCGCTTGCCGCGGACGTCCACCTCTACGGTGTCGTCTTCCAGAATGTCGCTGTCGATGTAGCACAGGCCGATGGCGCGCTTGCCGCTGGCCTCCAGAATGACGGTCTCAAGGCCCTCGCCCTCGCTCTTGAAGTAGGGGACCATGGTGCCGCTGGTGACCCAGCCCACATGCTTTCCATCCTTGTAGATCTCCATACCGGCACGCATGACGCCGCGATCCAGCAGGGCGATGGGCGCGATCTTCCGGGGCAGGACGCTCAGGTCGCTGAAATCACGATCCATGTGCCGGACGAAGGACTCGTGCTGCTTTTCCAGCGCGGCGCGGCCGATGAAGTCGCCCTTCTCGGCGGCGAAGCTGACGGCGAACTTGGACAGAGGAACGGCGAAAATGGGAATCACGCTGCCGTCGGGAGCGGTGCCCATCTCGTGGCCGTACAGGGGCAGGGCGGCCTCCAGACGCAGGGTGTCCCGGGCGCCCAGACCGGCGGGACGTGCGCCCAGCTCGATCAGCCGGTTCCACAGCCACGCGGCATCCTCACTGCGGACGTAGACCTCATAGCCCAAAGGTTCGCCGGTATAGCCGGTCTTGGCGACGCGGGCGGTGTGGCCCTCCAGCGTGACGGTGCCCAGGGCGTTCTTCATGGGCTCGGTCAGCTGCGTGCCGCCGGCCATCTGGGTCAACAGCTCCTTGCACTTGGGGCCCTGTACCGCAATGGCGGCCACCTTGCCGGTGATGTTCTCGATCTGGCAGTCGAAGCCCTTCAGCGCTCCATACAGGTGGGCCAGATCCTTGTCGGTATTGGCGGCGTTCACCACCAGCAGATAGCTGTCCTCCTCGAAGAGGTACAGATAGGCGTCGTCCACCGCGCCGCCGTCATTGTCGGGGATGATGCAGTATTGGGCCATGTTCAGATCCAGTGCGCTGACGTTGCTGGACAGCACATGCTGCAAAAACGCCTTGCGCTCCGGACCGGTGATGCGCAGACGGCCCATGTGGGACACATCGAACAGGCTGCACACCTGACGGGTATACAGATGCTCGGCAATGATGCCGCTGGGGTACTGGATGGGCATCTCCCATCCGCCGAAGTCCACCAGCTCCGCGCCGGCGGCCACATGGATGTCATACAGCTGGGTACGCTTCAGTTCGCTCATTTGCTTTTTCCTCCTTAAATGTTCCGTTTTGGGCAGCAAAAAAGGGCACAAAGCAACCTGTTCAGCCAGCTTTGTGCCCCCGTTGAGTTACCTGAGAGATTCCCCCTCCCGCTGGGGCGGGAAGAGTTGCACCTTCGGTGGTCGGGTGTCTTCGCCCGGCCTTTTCGGAGTATCGTCCGGAACCGGTCCTTCTGCCTGAGAGCTTCTGCGTTCCCCTTCGGCGCCGCCTGCGGCGGTCTCTCCCGATCCCATCGTCCGATGTATCCCTTTTCAGTTGTCTTACCTTGATTTTTCGGTAGCTTCAATGTAGCACAGGGTGTGTTTCGTGTCAATCACCCTTTTGCGCCGCAGGAAAATTTTCGGTCTTTCCGCCAAAGCTTTCCCGCCTTGCTTGGGCGATATGCCCAAGCTTACTCCGCCAGCAGGGCTTCCGCCTCCGCCAGCGACGGCATGGCCGGGATCGCGCCCCGCCGCGTGATGCACACCGCCGCCGTGGCGCAGCCCCACCGGCCGCACTCCGCTGCCTCGTCGATGGTCAGCTGCTCCGGCGCTTTGTCCAGCGCCAGCATCCGGTGCAGGAAGCCGCCCCAGAAGGCGTCACCCGCGCCGGTGGTATCCACCGCATTGACGGCGAAGCCCGGCACGGCCCCCATGCCCGATGCCGTGGCGACAAAAGCGCCCGCCGCGCCCAGCGTCACCGCCGCGCACTTCACGCCCCGGGACAGCAGCACCGCTGCCGCTGCGGCAGGGTCGGACTCGTCGGTCAGCAGGGCCGTCTCTTCGTCCGACAGCTTCATCACGTCCACATAGGGCACCATGCTGCGCATGTGCCGCGCGGCGGTCTCCGCGTCCGGCCACAGGGCGGCGCGGTAGTTGGGATCGTAGGAGATCACCGCTCCGGCGGCTTTCGCCCGCTCCACCGCCGCAAATGTGGCGCTGCGGGCCGGTTCATCCGTCAGGGACAGGGAGCCCACATGCAGCACCCGGCAGTTGTCCAGCACGGCGGCGGTCAGCTCCTCCGGCCGCAGGCAGGTGTCCGCGCCGGGCTTCCGGGCGAAGGAGAAGCTCCGTTCTCCCCTGTCGTTCAGCGCCACGAAGGCCAGCGTGGTGAACACATCCTCCGCCATCACCAGCCCCGACACGTCGATGCCCGCCTCCAGCAGCGTTTGCCGCAGGAATCGGCCGTGCATGTCGCCGCCCACCTTGCCCAGAAAGGCCGTCGCCCTTCCGAACCGGGCCGCCGCCGTCAGCACATTGGCGGGCGCGCCGCCGGGATTGCGCTCAAATAGCCGCATGCCGCTATCGGACACGCCGCTGTCGGTGAAGTCGATCAACAGCTCGCCCAGGGCCGCGATATCGTACCGGGCGCTCATTCCGCCGCCTCCGGATACTCATTGCACAGCAGGCGGTAGGGCGGCTCGTCCTCCTCGATGGCCGGGAAGCGGCCCACGGGAGGATTGAACCGGTTATCGGTGTTGTCGTCGTTGCACTGACTGACCTCGCCGATCAGCACATTGCCGCTGCCCGGCGCGATCTCAAAGTCGTGGTACAGCCGGGGCTGGATGGAGATGCTCATGCCCGGTTCCAGCCGCAGCTGAGTCCCGGCGGGCACGGTGCGGGTGACGCCGTCCATGTGGACGGTCACGTCGCTGTCCCGGTCGATCTCCTCGTCGGGCAGGGAGTTATATACCCGGATCAGCAGCGTGCCGCCGCCCCAGTTGATGATATCCTCCATCTTGTGCCAGTGGAAGTGGTTGGGGGAATACTGCCCCTCCTTGAGAAACAGCAGCTTTTCCGCGTAGGTCTTGGGATACCGGTCCGCCATGGCCAGATTTCCGTTGCGCAGGGTGATGAGGGAGAAGCCCACCTTCTCAAAATCCCCCAGGCCGTAGTCGGTGATATCCCAGCCCAGCATATTGTGGCGGATCTCGTCATATTCATGGCCCTTATTGGCCCATTCCTCCGGCGTAAAGTGGCAGAAGGGCGGCAGGGAGAACCGGTATTCCTTCACCATGGCCTCCAGCTCCCGCAGGGCGCGATTGATCTCCGAACGTTTCATCTGTGTCTCCTCCCCGTATTGATAGATATGATATGGTGCTTATACCGATACCTTCCGGACGCCGCTGTTGTTCTTCAGGAAAGCCAGCGCCTCGTCATGAGTGATGGGCGGCTCCAGCTTGGCGGTGATCTCCATGCGGAGATACCCCTCGTCCCGGCTGAGACTGCTCTCCACCACCTGACCGTTGTGGGCCTTCAGCAGGGCGTCGAACTGCGCCTGCAGCTCCGGCGTGTCCTCCATCTCCACCAGAATCTCCTGCGTGGTCAGGGCGTCGGCCCCTACCGGGAAGCGATGCAGGATGATCTGGATGGCCACCAGAATGGCCGCCTCGATCAGGCCCAGCCAGTACATGCCCGCGCCCACCGCCATGCCGATGGCGGCGGTGCCCCACATGCCTGCTGCCGTGGTCAGGCCGCGGATGGAGTTGCCGTTTTTGAAGATCACGCCCGCGCCCAGGAAGGAAATGCCGCTGACCACCTGCGCGGCGATGCGGGCCGGGTCCGCGCCCCGCAGTCCGTCGGCGCCGATGGCCGTATCCACAAAGGCATATTTGGACAGTATCATGAACAGGGCGGAGGTGCAGGCGATGATGCAGTGGGTGCGGACGCCCGCCTCCTTCTGCCGCTTGCTGCGCTCCAGTCCCACCAGCGCGCCCAGCGCCGCCGACAGCAGCAGCCGTATCAGAAATTCCAGATTATCAAACAGTGTCAGTGTGCTCTCCGGCAGATAAGTGCTCAATCCTGCCAACATGGAACATCGTCTCCTTTCACGCAAGCTTTCAAGCGATGTGATACGTTATTTTACCACGCCTGCGCGGGATTGCAACAGTAACTTTTTGCGGCTATGGTCATTTTGCCATATGAGACGCAAAATTTTTGTAAGATGTGCAAAATCACCGAAAACGTTTCCACTTTCTCGGTGTGAATTGTTGACAAATCGGAAAACCGTGACTATAATGACACTATTCAGGCGGGCTAATGTTGCGCGCCTTGAAAAATTTACATGGAGGATCATTTGTTATGAAGAAGTTTCTTGCACTTCTGCTGGCGCTGGTCATGGCTCTGTCTCTGGTAGCCTGCGGCGGCGGCAACAACGACGCCCAGCAGGGCGGCGATGACGGCGATGCCGCTCAGTATCCCGAGTATTTTACCGGCATGGATCAGCTGATCGCTGACGCTAAGGCCGAGGGCGAGCTGGTGGTTTACGGCTCCTGCGAGGAAGAGTATCTGGCCGCTGCCTGCCAGCACTTCGAGGAGCTGTTCGGCATCAAGACCACCTATCAGCGTCTGTCCACCGGTGAGGTGCAGGCCAAGATCGAAGAAGAGAACGGCAACCCCTCCGCCGATGTCTGGTTCGGCGGCACCACCGATCCCTACAACATGTGCGCCGCGGAAGGCCTGCTGGAGCCCTATGCGGCTGTCAACGCTTCCCACCTGATCAGCGACATGTACAAGGACGCCGACAACAACTGGTTCGGTATCTATAAGGGCATCCTGGGCTTCATGGTCAACACCGACGAGCTGGCCCGCCTGAATCAGGAAGCACCCGCTGACTGGGCTGACCTGCTGAAGGACGAGTACAAGGGCGAGATCTGGCTGTCCAACTACAACACCGCCGGTACCGCCAAGCTGGTTGTCAACACCATGATCCAGAAGATGGGCCATGACGAGGGCATCCAGTACCTGGTCGACCTGGACAAGAACATCGAGGTCTACACCAAGTCCGGCTCCGGCCCCAGCAAGAACGTTGGTACCGGTGAGTGCATCGTGGGCATCGGCTTCCTGCATGACGGCATCACCCAGATCGTGGACAACGGCTACACCAACGTGGGCCTGGTGATCCCCTCCAGCGGCACCTCCTTCGAGGTTGGCGCTACCGCCATCTTCAAGGGCGCTGTCCACTCCAACGCTGCCAAGCTGTGGATCGAGTACGCGCTGTCCCCCGAGTGCGTTGAGCTGGCTGCCAAGAACGGCTCCTATCAGTTCCTGGTGATCGACAACGCCGAGCAGCCCACTCAGGCTGCCGAGTTCGGTCTGGATCCCAACAACGTCATGGAGTATGACTTCGAGGATGCCAAGGCCAACACCGCCACCTATGTTGAGGAAGTCATGAACGCTCTGGCCGCCGCCGGCGCCAACACCACCGATACCGGCCGTTTCCAGACCGAGTGATCTGACAACAGTACATAACGGTTTTATTATCCAACAACCTCTGAGGGGCGGCGGCTTATGCCGCCGCCCCTTTTCTACTCATTTGAATCTGAACCTACCATTCCTTTCGGGATGAGAAAGGAGCTGTCTATGGCAAGGACCCAAAGCGCGGCGCTGGACCGGAAAAAGCTGATGGCCGATCCCATCATGGTGACCACCATCGTCGTGCTGATCACATTTCTGACTTTGTTTATCCTCTACCCGCTGGCCATCCTGCTGGTGGATAGTTTTGTGGGAGACGGCACCTTCGGCGTGTCCATCTTCCAGCGCATTTTCGCCATGCCGACCTTTACCAAGGCCATCACCAACACGCTGAAGGTGGGCTTTCTGGTGGGCATCCTCTCCGCGCTGATCGGATTGCTGTTCGCCTATGTGGAGGTCTATGTCCGCATGGGCAAGTTCGTGGGCGGCCTGTTCAAGGTGGTTTCCATGCTGCCGGTGGTCTCCCCTCCCTTCGTGCTGTCCCTTTCCATGATCATGCTGTTCGGCAAGGCGGGCATCATCACCCGCTTCCTGCTGGGCATCTATGACAACAGCGTGTATGGATTCTGGGGCATCGTCATCGTCCAGACGCTGACCTTCTTCCCCGTGTGCTACATGATGCTGAAGGGCCTGCTGAAGAACATCGACCCCTCGCTGGAGGAGGCCGCCCGGGATATGGGCGCGACCCGCTGGAAGGTGTTCACCAGCGTGACCCTGCCGCTGATGCTGCCGGGTCTGGGCAACGCATTTCTGGTGACGTTCATCGAGTCCATCGCCGACTTCGCCAACCCCATGATCATCGGCGGCTCCTACGACACGCTGGCCACCACGATTTATTTGCAGATCACCGGCTCCTACGATAAGCCCGGCGCGGCGGCTATGGCCGTGGTGCTGCTGTGCATCACGCTGGCCATGTTCATCGTGCAGAAGTACTATCTGGAGCGCAAAACCGCCGCCACCCTCACCGGTAAGGCGTCCCGCGCCCGCATGCTGATCGAGGACAAGAGCGTCAAGATCCCGCTGACCGTTCTGTGCGCGCTGGCCGCCAGCTTCGTCATCATCATGTATCTGTGCGTGCCCATCGGCGCGTTCTTCCCCACCTGGGGCTTCAAGTTCTTCCCGCTGACCGGCAAGTGGTTCCAGCTGGTGTTCACCCGCTACCACGGATTCCAGGCCTTCCGGGATTCCTTCGTGCTGAGCCTGATCTCCGCACCCATCACGGCGCTGCTGAGCATGATCATCTCCTATCTGGTGGTGAAGCGGAAATTCAAGTCCAAGGGCTTTATCGAGGCGGTGTCCATGCTGGCCATGGCCGTGCCCGGCACGGTGCTGGGCGTGGGCTATATCCGCGGCTTCTCCAGCGGCGTGTTCGGCACCGGCTTTTTGCAGGGCCTGTACGGCACGGGCCTGATCCTGATCATCGTGTTCGTGGTGCGTTCGCTGCCCACCGGCACGCGAAGCGGTATCTCCGCCCTGCGGCAGATCGACAAATCCATTGAGGAATCCGCCTATGACATGGGCGCGGACAGCTTCAAGGTGTTCATGACCGTGACGCTGCCGCTGATCAAGGATTCCTTCCTCAGCGGTCTGGTGACGGCCTTCGTCCGCAGCATCACCGCTATCTCCGCCATCATCCTGCTGGTGACGCCGCAGTTCCTGCTGATCACCGTGCAGATCAACGAATTTGCCGAAAAGGGCTCGTACAGTCTGGCCTGCGCCTTCGCCACCATCCTGATCGTCATCACCTACGGCGCGGTGCTGCTGATGAACCTGTTCATGAAGTACTTCGGCACCAGCAGAAAGCTCAAGGAGGGCAAATAAATGGATAAAGTGAAGAAAGGCGTCCGCTTGGAGCATATCTCCAAGATCTATCAGGACCCTAAGACCGGCAAGGATTTCTACGCGGTGAAGGATACCTCCCTGACCATCGAGCCGGGCAGCTTTGTGACGCTGCTGGGCCCCTCCGGCTGCGGCAAGACCACCACCCTGCGCATGATCGCCGGCTTTGAAAGCCCCGACGAGGGCGAGATCTATCTGGGCGACGAGGCCATCAACGCCCTGACCCCCAACAAGCGCGATACCGCCATGGTGTTCCAGAGCTACGCGCTGCTGCCCCACTACAACGTATTCGACAACGTGGCCTACGGCCTGAAGCTGCGCAAGGTGCCCAAGGAGGAGATCAAGGAACGGGTCATGAAGATCCTGGATCTGGTGGAGCTGACCGGCATGGAGGGCCGCATGACCAACCAGCTGTCCGGCGGCCAGCAGCAGCGTGTGGCGCTGGCCCGCGCGCTGGTCATCGAGCCGTCCGTCCTGCTGTTCGACGAGCCTTTGTCCAACCTGGACGCCAAGCTCCGCGTCTCCATGCGTACCGAGATCCGCCGCATCCAGCAGGAGGTGGGCATCACCGCCATCTACGTCACCCACGACCAGTCCGAGGCCATGGCCCTCTCCGACAACATCATCATCATGAAGAACGGCGTGGTGGAGCAGATGGGCAGCCCCCAGGAAATTTACTACCACCCGGTCAACGAGTTCGTGGCGGACTTCATCGGCGAGGCCAACTTCCTGAAGGGCGTCATGACCGGCCATAGCGGCACCCACGCCACGCTGAACATCGAGGGGCACGAGATGGCCGTGGCAGGCCGCGGCGACCTGAAGGAGGGCGAGACCTATACGGTGGTGCTGCGTCCCGAGTCCGGCCATCTGGCGGATGAGGGCGGCCTGCCCTGCAAGGTGATCGTGTCCTGCTTCATGGGCAGCTATCAGAACTACCATGTGATGGTGGGCAATACGCTGGTGAAGCTTGCGGAGCACAACCCCAAGAACAAGCGCATCTATCAGGTGGGCGAGGAATGCCGTCTGGTATTTGACCCGGAGGAGGTACACGTCTTGTAAGCTGGCATGAAATCTTGTCATTCCGAGCCAGTGCTCACACTGGCGTGGGAATCCGTATTTCTCATTTATTGAGGAAAGCGGATTGCCGCGTCGGGCTTACGCCCTCCTCGCAATGACAACGCCATCTATATCCCGGAGCGCCGCCATTCCGGCGGCGCTCTTTTTCAGGAGGAACTTTTATGCTTTCTCAATGGTTGCAGCAGGCTACGTCCGGCCAAAGCGTCTGGCTCAGCGACGTGCGCCGGGACTGCGAAGCGCTGCCGGATCATGTGGCCGTCACCATGCAGCTGACGCTGACGGACGGCACACGGCGGGACTTCTCCCTGCCTATCCCCCGGTGGGAGGGCGCGGAGCAGCGGCAGTTCGCGGCGCAGTATGTCACCGCCTGCGTGTTCAACACCCTGTCCGCCCTCAGCGGCCGGGAGCTGGCCTTTTATCTGGACTTGCGGGAGACGGAGGCTGTGGCCCTGCTGGGCGAATTGAATGACATCTTTCAGGTCAGCAAACCCGTCCGCAGCGGCTATGGCAAGGTGATCAACATTGCCGACCGTCTGTGCCGGGCCTTCGGCGGCGGGACGTTCTCCTTCGCCGTCCGTGACCGGAGCACCTACGTTCCTGCCGCGCCGGAGCCGCCCCATGGCGGCGATCTGCTGCCTCGGCTGCGGAGATCGGTGGAGCGGTGCGGCAGCGGCGTATGCTGCGGCATCGACATCGGCGGCACCGACATCAAGGCGGCGGTGGCGGTGGACGGCCGTCTGGTGTGCGTGAAGGAATACGACTGGAACCCCGCCGCCAGTCCGGTGGCTGAGGGGATCACCGGCCCCATCGTGCTGCTGGTGCGTCTGATGGCTTGCTGCGCCGCGGGGATGACCCCGGCGCTTCAGGCGGCGCTGGACAAGGACGCCAGTGACGGGGAAATGGCCCGCGCCGTGGCCCAAAGCGCCAGCGTACCGCTGGACGTGCTGGGCGTCAGCTTTCCGGACGTGGTGATCCGCGACCGGATCGTGGGCGGCGAAAGCCCCAAGACCAAGGGCATGCGGGAGAATCCCGCCATCGACTATGAAATGGCCTTCGCCAGACTGGGCGGCCTTGTGGAACTGCTGCGGCCCCTTTGCCGGGACGGCGCGGCCATCCACATGACCAACGATGGCCACATCGCCGCCTTTACGGCGGCGGCGGAGCTGGCCTTCAGCGGCGGCGAGCCGGACTTTTCCGGCGGCGTCATCGCCCACGCGCTGGGTACCGATTTCGGCGTGGGCTATCTGGACAGCGACGGCAGCATCCCGGAGATGCCGATGGAGCTGTACGACTTCCTGCTGGATCTGGGCGGCTTCCCCCAGCGGGCGCTGCCGCCGGAAGATCTGCGCTCTACCCGCAACGAGAACTCCGGTCTGCCGGGCGCGCGGCGGTATCTGGGACAGGCGGCGGCCTTCCGGCTGGCCTATGACGCCGATCCGGCGCTGCTGGAGGGCTTCACCGAGGAGCGGGACGGCGTCCTCGCCATCCGCCAGACCCCGGAGGACATGCGCAAGCCCTGCCTTGCCCACCTGATGGAGCAGGCGGCGGAGGGAAATCCAGCGGCCCAGTCCGTGTTCCGCCAGATCGGCCGGAACGTGGGCCAGATCAGCCGGGAGATGCGGTGGCTGATGCAGCTCCGGACGGATACCCGGTATCTGTTTGGCCGGTTTGTGAAGCACCCAGCCTGCTTCCGGCTGTTGCAGGAGGGCTGTCGGGAGATCGTGCCCGACCTCCGGCTGGAGGCGGCGGACGAAGATCTTATGTGTACGCCCCTGATGCGGCAGCTGCCGGAGCACGGCGTGACGGTGGCCCAGTTCGGGCAGGCCGTGGGCGCCATGTACTACGCGGCCATATAAGAAAAGCCTGTCGCATTTCGCGGCAGGCTTTTCCCGGTGAAAAAGATCAGAATTCATATATGCCGCGCGGCGGCATGATAAAAAAGAGGTGTGCCGCACAGCGGCACACCTCTTTTTTAAGCTTGACGCTTATTTGTCGTACATCTCGATGAGTTTCAGCAGGTGCTCGTAACGGGCCTTGGCCTCGTCCTCGTTGCGCTTGAAGAGGACTTCTGCGCGCTCGGGGAACTCGCGGGTCAGGCGGGAGTAGCGGGCCTCGTTCATCAGGAAGTCCTGATAGCCGCCGGCGGGCGCCTTGGAGTCCAGGGTGAACTTCTTCTCGCCCTCGGGGTTGTAGCGGAACAGGTTCCAGTAACCGCAGTCCACGGCCTTCTTCATTTCCTTCTGGCAGTTCATCATGCCGCCCTTGATGGAGTGCATCTCGCAGGGGCTGTAGCCGATGATCAGGGACGGGCCGTGATAGGCCTCGGCCTCGGTGATGGCCTTGATGGTCTGGGCAGGGTTAGCGCCCATGGCCACCTGTGCCACGTAGACGTAGCCGTACTGCATGGCGATCTCGGAAAGGCTCTTCTTCTTGACCTCCTTGCCGGCGGCGGCAAACTGTGCCACCTGACCGATGTTGGAGGCCTTGGACGCCTGTCCGCCGGTGTTGGAGTACACCTCGGTATCGAACACGAAGATGTTCACATCCTGCTTGGAGGCGATGACGTGATCCAGTCCGCCGTAGCCGATGTCGTAGGCCCAGCCGTCGCCGCCGAAGATCCACATGGACTTCTTGGCCAGGTATTCCTTCTTGCTGAGGATGTCGGCAGCCAGCGTGCAGGCCTCGCAGTCGCACAGCAGAGTGCCCTTGGCCTTCAGCTCAGCGGCGTGCTCGGCAAACTGAGGCACGGCGGCCAGCTCCTCCACGGTGCAGACGCTCTCCTCCAGGGCCTTGATATAGGCCTTGGCGGGCTCGGCGTTGGCCGTGCCGTCATCCAAGGTATCCAGCCACGCCTGCGCGGCGGCCTTCAGCTCGGGACGCGCCCACTCCACGGCGATGAGCTGACGGGTCTTGTCGGCCAGATCCTCGCGGATCTTATTCTGGCCCACGAACATGCCCAGGCCGTGCTCCGCGTTGTCCTCGAACAGGGAGTTGCACCATGCGGGGCCGTGGCCCTCCTTGTTGGTGCAGTAGGGGGAGGTAGCCGCAGGACCGCCCCAGATGGAGGAGCAGCCGGTGGCGTTGGAGATATACATATGGTCGCCGAACAGCTGGGTGACGAGACGGGCATAGCTGGTCTCGGCGCAGCCGGCGCAGGAGCCGGAGAACTCCAGCATGGGCTGCTTGAACTGGCTGCCCTTGACGGTGTTGTCCTGCATATCCTTCTTCTCGGCGACCTCGGCCACGCAGTAGTCGAACACATCCTGCTGGGCAAGCTCACCCTCCTGGGCCACCATGGTCAGCGCGTTGACGGGGCAGGCGCCGATGCAGACGCCGCAGCCCATGCAGTCCAGAGGACTGACGGCCATGGTGAACTGATACACGCCCTTGCCCTTGCCGGCCTTGACGTCCACGATCTTGGCAGCCGCGGGAGCCTTGGCGGCCTCGTCGGCGGTCAGCGCGAAGGGACGGATGGTGGCGTGGGGGCAGACATAGGCGCACTGGTTGCACTGGATGCACTTGGCGGCGTCCCAGGTGGGGACAGACACGGCCACACCGCGCTTCTCATAAGCGGCAGCGCCCAGCTCGAACTGGCCGTCCACATGATCCACGAAGGCGGAAACGGGCAGGCTGTCGCCGTCCATCTTGCCCACGGGTTCCAGGATCTCCTTGACCATCTTCACCAGCTCGGGCTTGCCGTGCAGCTGCTTGGGCTCCTTGGTGTCCACAGCGTTGGCCCACTCGGCGGGAACATCGATCTTCTTATAGGCGGTGGCGCCCAGATCGATGGCCTTGTAGTTCATGTCCACGATGTCCTGGCCCTTCTTCAGGTAGGAGGCCTTGGCCTTCTCCTTCATGTAGGTGATGGCCTCTTCCTCGGGCATGACCTTGGCCAGAGAGAAGAACGCGGACTGGAGGATGGTGTTGTTGCGCTTGCCCATACCGATCTCGATGGCCAGGTCAATGGCGTCGATGGTATACAGCTGGATGTTGTTCTGGGCAATATAGCGCTTGGACGCGGCGTCCATGTGGTGGTTCAGCTCGTCGAAGTCCCACTGGCAGTTGATCATGTAGACACCGCCGGGCTTGACATCCTGCACCATCTTGAAGCCCTTGGTCACATAGCTGGGGTTGTGGCAGGCCACGAAGTCAGCCTTGTTGATATAGTAGGGGGAACGGATGGGCTTGTCGCCGAAGCGCAGGTGGCTGATGGTCACGCCGCCGGTCTTCTTGGAGTCATACTGGAAGTACGCCTGAACATACTTGTCGGTATGGTCGCCGATGATCTTGATGGAGTTCTTGTTGGCGCCCACGGTACCGTCGCCGCCCAGACCCCAGAACTTGCACTCGATGGTGCCTTCCGCGGCGGTGTTGGGACAGTTGGGATCCTCAGGCAGGGACATGTTGGTCACATCGTCCACGATGCCGATGGTGAACTGGCGCTTCATCTCGGCCTTGGCCAGCTCGGTGTAAACGGCGAACACGGAGGCGGGAGGCGTATCCTTGCTGCCTAGACCGTAACGGCCGCCGATGACGGTGATGTCGTTCCTGCCGGCGTTGGCCAGAGCGGTGACAACATCCTGATACAGAGGCTCGCCCTGGGAGCCGGGCTCCTTGGTGCGATCCAGAACGGCGATCTTCTTGCAGGTGGCGGGGATGGCCTCGATCAGCTTCTCGGGCGCGAAAGGACGGAACAGGCGGACCTTCACCAGACCGACCTTCTCGCCGTGGGCGTTCAGGTAGTCGATGACCTCCTCGGCCACGTCGCAGATGGAGCCCATGGCCACGATCAC
>CAKTRJ010000033.1 GCA_934597345.1 uncultured Oscillospiraceae bacterium | reverse complement strand
CAGGGTCATGCCGCCCTACGAAGTTCTATCGGCAGTCAGTTCGTAGGGCGGGGTGACCGCACCCCGCCGCCATTCTCCCCTTACAGCCTCTCAATCTCCGCCATCAGGGCGTCCACCAGCTTGTCCTGGGGCACCTTGTACAGGATCTCGCCCTTGCGGAACAGCAAGCCCTCGCCGTCGCCGCCCGCGATGCCCACGTCGGCGCTTCTGGCCTCGCCGGGGCCGTTGACGGCGCAGCCCATGACCGCCACGGTGATGGGCTTCGTGCAGCCCTGAAGCCGCCGCTCCACCTCCCGCGCGATGGGGATCATGTCGTATTTCGTCCGGCCGCAGGTGGGGCAGGAGATGAGATTCGGCCCCGTGCGGCGCAGGCCGGTGGCCTGCAATATCTTTTTGGCGGCCACCACCTCCTCTGCCGGGTCGGCGGTCAGGCTGACGCGGATGGTGTCTCCGATGCCCTGACACAGCAGGCCGCCGATGCCGATGGCGGATTTCAGCACGCCCATCTCCGGGGTGCCCGCCTCGGTGACTCCCAGGTGCAGGGGATAGTCCGTCTGCTGCGACAGCAGGGTATACGCCGCCATATTGGTGGGCACATGAGAGCACTTCACCGACAGGCAGATGTCGTCAAAGCCGCAGTCGTTCAAAAGGCGCACATGGCCCATGGCGCTGTCCACCAGCGCCTGCACCGTCACGCCGCCGTACTTCTCCAGCAGCGGCTTTTCCAGCGAGCCGCCGTTGACGCCGATGCGGATGGGGATATGATGGTCACGGCAGGCCTCCGCCACGGCCCGTACCCGCTCCTGCGCGCCGATGTTGCCGGGATTGATGCGGATCTTGTCCACACCCTCGGCGGCGCAGCGGAGCGCCAGCTGATAGTCGAAGTGGATATCCGCCACCAGCGGGATATGGATAGCCTTTTTGATCTGCCCGACGGCGCGGGCCGCCTCCATGGTGGGAACGGCCACGCGGATGATCTCGCAGCCCGCTTGCTCCAAACGTAAAATCTGGGCCACGGTGGCGGCCACATCCTCGGTGCGGGTATTGCACATGGACTGGATGGCCACCTCCGCCCCGCCGCCGATGGTCACACCGCCGATCTTCATCTGTCTGCTCATTGCTTCTCGCATCCTCTCAGGTAAACAGCTTCCACACGTCGCTGAAGGTCACCAGCGCCATCAGCGCCAGCAGCAGCACCAGTCCCGCAAAGTGGATATAGTTCTCGTATTTCAGGGGGATCTGCTTCCTGATGAGCGCCATGGACAGGGCGTTCACCACCAGGAAGAATATCTTGCCGCCATCCAGCGCCGGCAGCGGCAGCAGATTCATCACCGCCAGATTCACAGCGATCAGCGCCGCCAGATAGGCAATATCACTGATGGCGGCGCCCACGGTCTCTGCCGCCTCGCCCACCTCGGTCATGGTGGACACGATGCCCACCGGGCCGCTGAGATCACGGAGTCCCGCCTCGCCGGTCACCAGCATTTTCAGGCTCAGCCGCACCAGCCGCACGAAGTCCAGGGCGTTGTTCCAGCTGTTGGCAATGCGGTCGCCCACTGTGGCCTCCTTCACGCCGAACAGCAGGCCGTAGCCGGTGTAGGGATTGCCGTTCTGATCCAGATATTCCGCCTTTTCCATGGGGAAATCCTTCAAAGTGACCTTCTCCCCGTCCCGGCGCACCACCAGATCAAAGGTGCCGTCCCGGTTCAGGCCCAGCAGCAGACTCACGTCGGAGTACATATACACCCGCTCGCCGTCGATGGACAGCAGGGTATCGCCCACCTGTAAGCCGTTTTCGGATTCCAGCGGGCAGCCGTCGGCAAAGGCGGTGATGGTGGGGTCATAAAAGGCCTTTGCCCCGCTGTACAGAAGCAGCAGGATCACCAGCCCCGTGACAAAATTCATAAAGGCTCCGGCGGCAAAGATCACCAGCTTGGCCCAGAACCCCTGCCGGTACAGGGCGTGAGGATCGTCGGAATCCTCGTCCTCGCCCTCCATGGCGCAGAAGCCGCCGCAGGGGATGGCCCGCAGGGAGTAGAGCGTCTCGCCCTTCTGCTTTTTCCACAGGGCAGGCCCCATGCCGATGGAGAATTCGTTGACGGTCACGCCGCAGGCCTTGGCCGCCAGAAAATGGCCCAGCTCATGGACGGCGATTAGTACGCCGAAGATGAGGACTGCCACCAGAATATACACAATGGTCGTCATAGATTACAATTCCTTTATCGCTTCAGTACCGCCCGCGCCGCTTCCCGGGCCAGACGGTCTGCTTCCAGTATATCCGCAAGGCTTGGCTGATATTTCACCGCTACCCTGTCCAGCGCCGCTTCCACCGTGCGATGTATGCCGTTGAAGGAGTTCTCTCCCCGCAGAAACGCCCACACCGCCTCCTCGTTGGCGGCGTTCATGACGGCACAGGCGGTGCCGCCCTCTTTGGCGCACTGCCGGGCAATGGCGAAGCAGCGGAAGGCGTCGGCGTCGATAGGCGCGAAGGTCAGCGCGCCGCACCGCAGCAGATCCAGCGGCTCCTCCGGCGATGCCGCCCGCTCCGGCCACGTCATGGCGTAGCGGATGGGCAGCTTCATATCCGGCGTACCCAGCTGGGCCAGCATGGCCCCGTCCCGGAACTCCACCAGAGAGTGGATGACGCTCTGCCGGTGCACCACCGCGTCCACCTGCTCCAGGGGAAGGCCGTACAGCCGCATGGCCTCGATGACCTCCAGCCCCTTGTTCATCAGCGTGGCAGAGTCGATGGTGATCTTGGCGCCCATGCTCCAGTTGGGGTGCTTCAGCGCATGGGCAGGCGTCATGGTCTCCAGTTCCTCATAGCGCCTGCCGAAGAACGGGCCGCCGGAGCAGGTCAGGATCAGGCGGCGTATCTCCCGTCGGTCGGCGCAGCCCTGCAAACATTGAAAAATGGCGGAATGCTCGCTGTCCACCGGCACGATATCCGCACCGTATTCCTTCGCGGCGGCCATCACCAGCTCTCCGGCGCACACCAGCGTCTCCTTGTTGGCCAGGGCGATGCGCCGCCCAAGACGGATGGCCGCCAGCGTCGGCTCCAGTCCTACGCTGCCTACCACGGCGGTCACCACCGTGTCGGCCTCCTCCGCCTGTGCCGCCGCCAGAAGGCCCTCCGGCCCCGACAGCACCTCGATATCCGTATCGCGCAGACGCTGCCGCAGCTCCTCCGCCGCGGCGGCGTCATAAAGCACCGCAAGGCGCGGGCCGAACTCCCGCGCCTGCGCTTCTATCAGCTCCACACTGCCGTGGGCCGCCAGCGCGGCCACCCGCAGCTTCAGTTCCCGGGCCACGGCCAGCGTCTGCCGCCCGATGGACCCGGTGCTTCCCAGCAGGGAAATGGTTTTTGTCATGATAACTTCCTCAATACAGGGGCACCGACTGGATGATCAGCCACACCAGCGGTGAGGCGAAGATCACGCTGTCGAACCGGTCCAGCACGCCGCCGTGTCCCGGCAGCAGACGGCCATAGTCCTTGATGCCGCACTCCCGCTTGATGGCGGAAAAGCTCAAATCGCCCAGCTGGCCCATCACCGCGCCCGCGAGGCCCAGCAGCAGGCACCACGCGATATTCAGCTGTACCTCCGTCACCAGGAAGAAGATGATGCGGAAAATGACCATGCCCAGCATACCGCCCAGCAGGCCGCCCACGGCGCCCTCGACGGTTTTCTTGGGGCTGACCCGGGGCGCCAGCTTGTGCTTGCCCAGCGCCATTCCGGCGAACAGCGCCGCCGAGTCGGAGCAGAAGGCCGCCACCAGCGGGATCATGACCAGACCGCCGCCGTGCTCCATCAGCCGCAGCCGCATCAGGCAGCTGAAGGCCAGCGGAATGGCGATGCCCGCCATAAGGATGGTACACACATCCCGGTACGCCAGCGCACGGGGCGTGCCGAACTCCACCACCACGCTGACGAACAGCAGCACCAGAAACGCCGCCAGCAGCCACGCCATCAGCGCGGCCGCGCCGGTCTCTCCGATGCCGGTCAGGTAGGTGTGCAGGATCACCGTTACGCCCAGGATACCGCTCAGGCCCCACCAGCGGCGGGTGATGTCCTTGGGGCAGGCGGCCGCCAGCAGCTCATGAGCGCCCACGGCGCACAGCGCGCACAGCAGCGCCGCCGTGGCCCAGTCCGGCGCGATGATCAGAACGAACAGCAGCAGCGGGATACCCACCACCGCCACGAGAATTCTCTGTAACATAGTTGCTCCTTGTTATGTATGTGATGCGCGAAATGGTGCGGTAAACGTTCCGTAGGGGCGACCCTCACGGTCGCCCGGTGCGGCAATATTCTTGTGCGGGCAACCGCAAGGGTCGCCCCTACGCGCCAACCAACGATACCCCGCCGCATCATCGGTCGGCGGCCTGAGGGCAGGCCGCCCTACGAAGCGTCTAACAATACCACATCGCACCCCAAAGGCCCCCTCTGAGAGGGGGCTGTCGAGCGCAAGCGAGACTGGGGGAGAGAATTTAAGTATTTTATTCTCTCCCTCCGGCGCTTCGCGCCACATCAGCTGTGCACGCCCCAGTGTGCACCCCAAGGGTACTTGCTTCGCGGCGCGCACTGGGGTGCCTCACAGAGGGAGGCTTACGCCTTTACCCCACCAAATCTTCTGTCTCGGCCCTGAAAATCAATGATCGCCTTATCCAGATCGTGACGCTTGAAGTCCGGCCACAGGGTGTCGCAGAAATAAAACTCGCTGTAGGCGCACTGCCACAGCAAAAAATTGCTCAGGCGCAGCTCGCCGCTGGGGCGGATGATCAGCTCCGGGTCGGGGATGCCCGCCGACCACAGGTACTTGCCGAAGTTCTCCTCCGTCCATTCCTCGCCGCTCTCAGCGCACAGGCGGGCGGCACGCAAAATCTCGGCCCGGCCGCCGTAGTTCAGGCAGATGTTGGCCTGAAAGCCCTGATAGTGGGTGGAGATGGCGTTGGTCTCGGCGATCATCTGCTGCAGCTTGGGAGACAGCGCCGTTGTGTCGCCCAGGATCTTCAGGCGAATATGATCCCGCTCCATGGTGTCGATGGCCTCCTGCAGATACTGCTCCAAAAGGCCCATGATGGTATCCACCTCGTCTTGGGGACGTTTCCAGTTCTCGGTGGAAAAGGCATATACCGTCAGGTACTGGACCCCCAGTTCTTTGCAGTAGGTGGCGATATCGCGGAACACCTCAGCGCCTACTTTATGGCCGGCAGTGCGCGGAAGCCCACGCTTCTTTGCCCAACGACCGTTGCCGTCCATAATAATAGCGATATGGCGGGGCAGGCGGCCCATGTCCACCTGTCCCGCCGTTGTATGCTTCTTCCGGAACAGGCCCATCAGACGGACATCAGTTCCTTTTCCTTGTTTTCCAGCAGCTTATCCAGTTCCTTGCAGCTGTCGTCGGTCATCTTCTGCAGGTCCTTTTCTGCCATCTTCAGCTCGTCCTCGGTGATCTCGGAGGCCTTCTGCTGCTTCTTGAAGTTATCCATGGCGTCGCGGCGGATATTGCGCACGGCCACCTTGCCGCCCTCGGTATATTTGCGGATCTGCTTGACCAGCTCCTTACGGCGCTCCTCCGTCAACTGCGGGAAGGCCAGGCGGATGCTCTTGCCGTCGTTCTGGGGATTGATGCCCAGATCAGACTCCTGAATGGCCTTTTCGATGCCCTTCAGCGCGTTGGCGTCCCAAGGGGTGATCAGCAGGGTGCGGGGATCGGGGGAGCCGATGGACGCGATCTGCTGGATCGGGGTAGGGGTGCCGTAGTAATCCACGTTGATGCGGTTGAGCACGGAGGCGTTGGCCCGGCCGGCGCGGACGGCGGCAAAGTCATTCTCCACGGACTCGATGCTCTTCTTCATCTTTTCCTCGTAGATCTTGTATTCATCCTTCAACATGTCTTTCAGTCCTCCTTGACAATTGTTCCGATTTTTTCACCGCGGATGGCGCGGACGATATTATAGGGATCCTTCAGGGCGAACACCAGCACGGGGATGTGGTTGTCCATAGACATGCTGGTGGCGGTGGAATCCATCACGGCCAGATGGCGCTTGAGCACCTCGTCATAAGTGATGGCGTCAAACTTCACCGCATCGGCATTGGTGGCGGGGTCGCTGTCATACACGCCGTCGATATTCTTGGCCAGCAATATCACGTCGGCGCCGATCTCTGCGGCGCGGAGCACCGCGGCGGTGTCGGTGGAGAAATAGGGGTTGCCGGTGCCGCAGCCGAAAATCACCACGCGGCCCTTCTCCAGATGGCGGATGGCACGGGCACGAATGTAGGGCTCGGCCACGGCGCGGATCTCCAGCGCCGTCTGCACCCGCACGTCCACGCCCTTCTGCTCCAGCACGTCGGCCATAGCCATGCAGTTCATGGTGGTGGCCAGCATGCCCATGTGGTCGGCGCGGGAGCGCTCGATATAGCCCTCGCCGTTCTTGACGCCGCGCCAGAAGTTGCCGCCGCCGATGACCACGCCGATCTCCACGCCCATGGCGGCGCATTCCTTGATGACGTCGGCCACCTGGCCCATCACCTTGAAGTCCAGGCCAAAGTGCTTGTCACCGGCCAGCGCTTCGCCGCTGATCTTCAGCAGCACCCGCTTATATTTCGGTTCGTCCATGCATGTTCTCCCTTATTACTTGACAAATTTTTATGTTGATGTAAATGTCAGATTGTATTTTACCGCATTTTTCCCGATTTGCATAGAGGAAAATCAAAATTTTGTACATTCTTTCTTGCGGCAGTCGGGAAAAGCTGTTATACTGCCGGATGGAAAGGATGTGAGCGCCATGGAGCTGCGTCATGTTTTGGGAAATACCTGGGTGGCGGAGGCCAATACCGCGCTGCTTGGCGTCTATTATGTGACAGAGAAGGATATCGTGCTGATCGACACCGGCTATGCCAAGCTGGACCGGGCGGGACTGACCGCCATGATCGAGGACAACGGCTTCCGTCTGTTGGGCGTTATCTGCTCCCATGCCCATTTTGATCACAGCGGCAACGTCCGCTATTTACAGCAGCGCTACGGCGCAAAGGCCGCCGCCCACATCATCGAGGCGGGTATCTCCGTGAACCCAGACGCCTATCGGGCCAACTATGTGGCCCTGACCTACGGCAAGAGCCGGGAGTATTTTCTGGAGGAGTGCTTCGTAGCGGACACCATCATCGGCCCGGAGGATGCGTGGCTGGACTTCTGCGGCGCACGCTTCGGCATCTTGCAGCTGCCGGGTCACAGTGCTGGTCACATCGGCGTGGTAACGCCGGACAATGTGGCTTATGTAGGGGACTGCCTCATCGACCAGCAGCAGATCGACAACGCCAAGCTGCCTACCTCCATGTTCATCGCCCGTGACCTCCAGAGCCGGGAATTCCTGCGGCAGAGCCGGTATGACGCCTATATCATCGCCCACAAGGCGGTGATCACGGATCATGCGGAGCTGGAAGCCCTGGTGGACAGCAACTGCGCATTCACCCACCGTAAGGCCGACGAGCTGCTGGAGGATCTGGTGGACGGCATGACCTTCGCCCAGTGGATCGCCGCCTTCTGCCAGCGGGAGAACATCCGCACGAAGAACGAGTTCAAGTTCTCCATCATTGAGCGGAACTTTGCCAACTTTGTGGACTGGCTCACCGACGAAGGCCGCATCATCATCCAGCGGGAATACTGCGCCAAAACGTATTACCACGCCTGAACAGGCAGAAGAAGTAAGTTCCCGCCGTTGGCCGGGACTTCTCAGACTGTCGAAAGAGTTCTGTCATTGCGAGCCAGTCCGCAGACTGGCGTGGCAATCCGTTTCTAAAACGTGAGATTTCCGCTTTTTATGCAGATTCGCATTGTTCGGATCACGGATTCCCACGTCGCTTCGCTCCTCGGAATGACAAAGATGGGTTTCCCGACAAGCTCAAAAGTCCCGGCCACCGGCCGGGACTTCCTTTATTTTTCTTCCTTGCGGCGCTCCAGCACCTTCTGGCCCGCCTGATAGAGATTCCCGGCGGTCTCCTTCAGCGTCTCCGCCGTCTCCTTCAGGCCCTCCTCCGCCGTGCGGAGGAACTCGTCCTTTACGTCGGACATCAGCCGCCGCATGACCTCCGACACGATGCCCTTCTGCTTTTCGTCGGCAGCCAGACGGCGGAGAAGATCCTTCTGTTTGACCTCCTCCAGCGAGCGCAGCTTGCCGCCCTGGGTGAACATGTCGAACAGCGCAGCGGAAAACTCCTCCCGCTCCTCGCGGCTCATGGAGGCGATCCACTCCCGCAGCACATCGTCGGACAGCTTGCCCAGCTCCGAACGCTCCTCGCACCGGATGAACTGCCGGCCCTGCACGCCCCAGGTCAGCGGCTCATGCTGCATGACGGCGCGGCTGTTGCTGGCCACCACCACATAGTCCTCCGTGTGCTCCAACAGCACCCCCACGATGGAGGAGGCGGGGATGTAGGTGTGGAGCTTTTCAGCGATGCGGCGGTACTCCTCCGTATCGGTCACGTCCTTGCGGAAGCCGGGGCCGTCGTTATTATAGGCGTCCAGCAGACGGGTGCGCTGCAGTCTTTCCGGAATGTGCATGGCGGCGTAGGCCGCCAGATTGCCGCCCTTGGAGTGGCCGCCGATCCGCAGGGGACGCTCGGGACAATGCCAGGCCATATCCTCCACATACTCCGCCGCGCCGATCTGGGCGGGGACGGCGTCCATAAAGCTGAGGTTCAGATTCTCCTTCCAGCCCACCAGCGAGCGGTCGGTGCCCATGAAGGCGCAGAACAGCGTGCCGTCCGGCACCAGGAAGGACAGGGCGTCCAGCTGCATCTCCCGCGTCTCGTCCCGCACCGCCTCATAGCCGAACATCCGCACGCCGCCGAAGCGGCGGGACCCGGCGGCCAGCTTCATCAGCGGGATATAGTCGTTGGGGGACAGGCCCTGCTGCTCGTCCTCCTCCGTCATACGGGGAACGATGTCGCCCAGCAATACGGCGTTTTCCGGTTCGCGGCTGCGCAGCTCCGGGAAGCGGCGGAAATTCAGATAGGTGATGATGCACAGCACAAGGCTGTCCACCTCGTTGAAAGCGTCCTGCGCGAAGGTCAGGTCGCCCCGCCAGCGCAGATAGTCAAACACCGTGGTGACCGCGGCTTTTTCGTTTTTGTCCATGGCGCTCTCCTTTGTGGGTAAAATTGGTAGCAGTATCATAGCATATTTTCTCCATGGGCGCAAGAATGTTCGGCAGTTGCTTTGTAGGGGGCGATGCCCACGCAGTGGAGCGGAACAAGTACCCTTGGGGTGCATCAGCCCACCCGGTGAACCCACCGGCCGTAGGGACCGGCGTCCCCGACGGCCCGCATGGTATACGATGGTGCTTTGCATTGGGGCGGCGGGGTGAGGGCACCCCGCCCTACGGAATGGCTACCGATAGGACTTCGTAGGGCGGCCTGCCCTCAGGCCGCCGCGTACAACTTTTTTCAATTTATATTGACATTTTCCCCCTTTTTCTATATAGTGGTCTTGCTGTTTTCAGCATGCCGAATTTCAACGAAAAATACAGGCCGTTCCGGCCCTCGGTGAGTACAGAGAGAAGAGGCGGAAAATATCTTTTTTATGAACGGGGGAGGATAAATGTCCAAAGAGTTGATTCGCCTGCGGAACCTCTGCATGGCGTTTGACGACGAGCTGGTTCTCGACAATATCAATCTTTACATCAACGATTCCGAATTCCTCACACTGCTTGGGCCCAGCGGCTGCGGCAAGACCACAACGCTGCGGATCATCGGCGGGTTTACGACGCCCACATCCGGTGATGTTACCTTTGACGGTGTGAGGATCAATGACGTTCCGCCGCATAAGCGGCAGATCAACACCGTGTTCCAGAAATACGCCCTGTTTCCCCATTTGGACGTATTCGAGAACGTGGCCTTCGGCCTGCGTATCGCCAAGGTGCCGGAGGATGAGATACGGCAGCGTGTCACGGAGATGCTGGCGGTGGTCAGCCTGAAGGGCTTTGAGCAGCGCCGCGTTGACCAGCTCTCCGGCGGCCAGCAGCAGCGTGTGGCCATTGCCCGCGCGCTGGTGAACCGCCCCAAGGTGCTGCTGCTAGACGAGCCGCTGGGCGCGCTGGATCTCCGGCTGCGGAAGGATATGCAGAACGAGCTGAAGCGTATCCAGCAGCAGATGGGCATCACCTTCATCTATGTGACCCACGACCAGGAGGAGGCACTGACCATGTCCGACACCGTGGTGGTGATGGATAAGGGCCGCATCCAGCAGATCGGAACGCCGGAAGATATATATAACGAGCCAAAAAACGCCTTTGTGGCGGACTTTATCGGCGAGAGCAACATCCTCAACGGCACCATGGTGCGCGACAACGTGGTGAAGATGTACGGCAAGGAGTTCCCCTGCGTGGACGGTGGCTTTGCCGAGAATGAGCCGGTGGACGTGGTCATCCGGCCCGAGGACATCGACATCGTTCCCATGGAGCAGGGCCAGTTGGTGGGCACCGTCACCAACGTGACCTTCAAGGGGATGCAGTACGACATCATCGTGGACTTCCGCGGCTTCAAATGGCTGATCCAGACCACCGACCATTCGCCGGTGGGCGCGCGGATCGGCGTGAAGATCGACCCGGAGGGCTTCCACATCATGAAGAAGAGCGAATACTCCGGTATGTTCGGCGACTACTCCTCCTATTCCGAGGAGTATGAGGAATTGGCGGACGCCAGCGCAGAGCTGGAAGAGGAGGAGAGCGAGGATGAAGAATAAGCTCTCCCGTTTCGCCGTGCCTTATGTGGTATGGATGGCCATTTTCGTGGTGGCTCCCATCATCATCATGGTGATCTATGCTTTTTCCAACGGAGACGGCGGCGCCACGCTGGACAACTTTGTGCAGATGGGCGACTATGCGTCGGTATTCGGCCGATCCTTCAAACTGGCGCTGATCGCCACCGCCATCTGTTTGCTGATCGGCTATCCCGTGTCCTACTTTTTAAGCCGCGAGGGCGCGTCGTTTCAGAAGATCGCCATGGTGCTCATTATGCTGCCCATGTGGATGAACTTTCTGCTGCGAACCTATTCGTGGATGACCATTCTGGAGAATAACGGCCTTTTGAATCAGCTGTTGCAGAAGATCGGCATTATCGCCCTGTACAACAGCATTACCGGCAGCAGCATCGAGTATTTTTCCATGATGAATACCCCGGGCGCGGTGGTGCTGGGCATGGTGTATAACTACCTGCCCTTCATGATCCTGCCTATCTATTCTGTCATTGTGAAGCTGGATTATTCCCTGCTGGAGGCGGCCCGCGATCTGGGCGCCAACAGCGTCACCGTGTTCCGCAAGGTGATTTTGCCCCTGAGTCTGCCGGGCGTGCTGTCCGGTATCACCATGGTATTTGTCCCGTCGGTATCCACATTTGCCATCAGCCGGATGCTGGGCGGCGGCACCGAGCTGCTGCTGGGCGATCTCATCGAGCGGCAGTTTCTGGGCGGCGCGTATAATCCCCAGCTGGGCGCGGCCATCTCGCTGGTCATGATGATCATCGTGGTCATCTGCATGCTGGTGATGAACCGCTTCGGCGAGGGTGAGGAACAGGCGGTGATGCTATGAGACAGAGAAGAGCCAACTCCGTAGGCGACCGCCTGCTGATGATCCTGACGGGCCTGTTCCTGTACGCCCCCATCATCATTCTGATCGTTTTCTCCTTCAACGCCGGAAACAGCTCCAGCGTGTGGAAGGGCTTCTCCCTCCACTGGTATCAGCAGCTGTTCCAGAACCGGCTCATCATGCACAGCGTGTATATCACGCTGCTGGTGTCCCTGCTGGCCACGGTCATCGCCACCATCGCGGGCACCTTTGCCGCCATCGGCTTTTACGGCATGCGCCGCAAGGCCCGGAACAGCCTGATGGCCGTCAACAACATCCCCATGATGAACGCCGATATCGTCACCGGCGTCAGCCTGTGTCTGCTGTTCGTGGTGTTCTTCAACGGCTGGGGCGCCTTCGCCGGATGGGTCAACAGCTGGCAGAGCGCCGTCGTGCTGCCGGAGCGGCTGACCATGGGCTTCGGCACGCTGCTGATCGCCCACATCTGCTTCAACATCCCCTATGTGATCCTGTCCGTGGGGCCCAAGCTGCGGCAGATGGACCGCAATCTGGTGGACGCGGCCCAGGATCTGGGCTGCACATGGATGCAGGCTTTCTGGAAGGTCATCATTCCGGAGATCAAGCCCGGCATCGTGTCCGGTGCGCTGACGGCCTTCACCATGTCCATCGACGACTTTATCATCAGCTACTTCACCGCGGGCACCAGCGCCTCCACGCTGGCCATGACCATCTACGGCATGACCAAGAAGCGTGTCAGCCCGGAGATCAACGCCATCTCCACGCTGCTGTTCGTGACGGTGATCCTGCTGCTGGCCATCATCAACATCCGGGAAAATCACGCCCAGCACCATGTCCACCATCACCGTGAGGGCGCTGCGGCCAACGCGCCCGCCCCAAAGCGGAGCAATGGCCTGTGGAAGAAGCTCGCGGCGGGCGGCCTTGCCTGCGTGCTGCTGGCGGTGCTGATCTTCACCGGCGCCGCCGCCCGGTCTGACCGCGTGGTGAACGTCTGCTCCTGGGGCGAGTACATCGACGAGGATCTCATCACCCAGTTTGAAGAGGAGACCGGCATCCGCGTCAATTATCAGACGGCGGAGAGCAACGAGGCCCTGTACTCCCTCATCAAGATGGGCGGCGCGGACTTTGACGTGATCGTGCCCTCCGACTATATGATCGGGCGGCTTATTGAGGAGGACATGCTGGCGGAGCTGGATTACAGCGCCATCCCCAACTACGACCTCATCGACGACCAATACAAGTCCCTCAGCTTCGACCCGGAGAACAAGTACACCGTTCCCTACACCTGGGGCACCGTGGGCATCATCTACAACACCACCATGGTGGACGAGCCCATCACCAGCTGGGGCGCTATGTTCGACGAGAAGTACGCCGGACAGGTGCTGATGATCAACAACTCCCGCGACGCGCTGATGGCCGCCCTGTGCTACCTGGGCTATGACATCAACACCACCGACGAGAGCCAGTTGGAGGAGGCCTTCCAGCTGATTTACGACGCCAAGAACAAGGGCGTGTATCAGGCCTTCGTCATGGACGAGATCTTCGGCAAGATGGAGGGCGGCAACGCCGCCATCGCCATGTACTACGCCGGCGACTATCTGACCATGCTGGAGAACAACGAGGATCTGGCCTTTGTGGTGCCGGAGGAAGGCAGCAACTGGTTCGTGGACGCCATGTGCGTGCTGAAATCCAGCCAGCACACCGCCGAGGCCATGGAGTGGATCAATTTCATCGCCAGCACCGAATCCAATCTGGCCAACATGGACTACATCTGGTACGCTTCCCCCAACGCCGAGGCGCTGGCGGAGTACCCCGCCTACTATGAGGAGGAGTACGAGGAGCCGCTGGACGAGGAGATCTACAGCATTATGGCCGCACCCCCTGAGGTGCTGGACCGCTGTGAGTTGTACATCAACCTGCCTCAGGATACGCTGAAGTTCTATAACGACCTTTGGACAAGGTTAGGAATCTAATGGAGGTTTTCAACATGATCGAGATCGGCATGACCTATACCGTGGAAAAGACCGTGACCCCCGATATGACCGCCAAGGCCGTAGGCTCCGGCGGGCTGGAGGTATTCGGCACCCCCTATATGATGGGCCTGATGGAGTGTGCCGCCATGTGGTGCGTGCAGAACGAGCTGCCGGAGGGCAAGGGTACCGTGGGCGTGGAGATCAGCTCCAGCCATCTGGCCCCCACCCCCGTGGGCATGAAGGTGTCCGCCACCGCCGAGGTCACCGGCGTCAGCGCCAACGGCAAGATGATCACCTTCAAGGTGACGGCCTCCGACGAGGAGGGCCTGATCGGCGAGGGCACTCACACCCGCGCCGTCATTGACAACGCCCGCTTTTTGCAGAAGTGCAATGACAAGCTGGCCCGGGTCAAATAAGACGCTTTCCGAAAAATCCCGCCCAACCGGGCGGGATTTTTGTTGCCCATGCAGGCGGAATTTGGTATAATAAATCAGTTCAACACAGCGGGGAAGGGGAGAGGTATATGCGCGTTCTGGCTATGACGGCCTTCTCCTTCGCTGCGGCCTTTCTGACGGCGGCGCTGATGGAGGAGACCGGCTGGTACCTCTATGCGGCGGCGGCCCTGTTGGTGCTGGCGGTCATAGCGTTTTTTCTGCGCAGGAAAGGGAAGCTGTGGAGCCGCATGGCGCTGCTGGCGGTCTCCGCCGCTGCGGCGCTGGCGTATTTCACCGGCTATCAGGCGCTGGTGCAGCAGCCGGTGCTGGATAAGTGCGGGCAGGAACTGCCCTTCACCGGTGTGGTCTGCGACTACGCCATGGAGACCGATTACGGTGCGCGGGTGACGGTACGGCTGGACGGCTCGCTGCTGCGGAAGGCCATCCTGTACGGCGACGCGTCGCTGCTGGAGCTGCGGCCGGGCAATACGGTGTCCGGTACGGCCAGATGGAACGACGCCGCCCATATCCGGGAGACGCGGCTGACCACCTTCACCTCCCGGGGCGTCTACGCCCTGCTGTATCAGAAGGGTGCGTTTTCCGTGGCGGACGGCACGGCGGACAGCGTCCGGTGGTGGCCCGCCCGGATGAACCGGGCCTTTCAGGAGAAAATACGGGCCATCTGGCCGGACGAGCGGACAGCCGCCTTTGTGACCGCCGAACTGACCGGCGACAAATACGATATTTCCGACGAGGATTATACCATCATGCGGGGCGCGGGACTGGCCCACCTGTTTGCGGTCTCAGGGCTGCACTGCGCCTTTCTGGTGACACTGCTGGCGCTGCTGCTGCCTCGCCACAGGCAGCGGTTGTTCTGCGGCGTGACCATCGGTGTGCTGGTGTTCTATATGTGCATGGTGGGCATGACGCCGTCAGTGGTGCGTGCCTGCGTCATGCAGGGCTTTCTGCTGCTGGCGCCGCTGTTCCGGCGGGACGGCGATCCCCTGACCAGTCTGGGCGCGGCGCTGCTGGCGATTTTGCTGCCCAACCCCTTTGCCGCCGCGTCCGTCAGCTTACAGCTGAGCTTTGCCGCCACCTTCGGTATCGTGCTGCTGTCGGGACGGCTGTACCACCTGTTTTACGACTGGTATCAGGGCGATAACAAGCATATCCGACGGGTGCTCTCCTTTGGCTGCGCCAATCTGGCGGTATCGCTGAGCGCCATGATCTGTACCGTGCCGCTGGTGGCCTATTATTTCAACACACTGTCTCTGGTGTCGCCGCTGGCCAGCCTGCTGGCGGTGCCTCTGGCGGGCTATGCCTTTATGGCGTCCTTTGTTACGGTGCTGACGGGCTTTGCGTGGCTTCCGCTGGCAAAGGCGCTGGGCTGGATATCTTACGGCCTGATCCGGCTGGTACTGTGGATCGCCTATGTCCTGACCCGCTGGCGGTATCACGCGGTCTATTTCGATAACCTCTATCTGCGCATCTGGCTGGCGGCCGCCTATATGGGCTTCGGCCTGTGTGCGGCGGTGAAGCGCTGGCGCAAGCGGAAGTACCTGTTTGCCGCGGCGGCATGTGTTCTGCTGCTGGCGCTGACCATCTGGGGCAATACCCTTGTTTACCGCAGCGGTAACATGAACGTGACAGTGCTGGACGTGGGACAGGGCGAGAGCGTGGCGCTGTACTCCGATGGACAGGCGATGCTGGTGGACTGCGGCAGCTCCAACAGCTATGTGGACGCGGGCGCTGTGGCGGCGGACGCGCTGGCCTCCATGGGCTTTTCCCATCTGAAGGCGGTGGCGGTCACCCATTTCCACGCCGACCACACCAATGGCCTCTATACGCTGCTGAGCCGCCTGAAGGTGGATACCCTGTACCTGCCGGACATGGAGGATGAATACGGTGTCCGGGAGCGGCTGCTGGAGCTGGCGGACCGGTACGGCATCACCGTGGAGTGGGTTCGGCGTACCACACTGGTGGCGGTAGGCGATGTCATGGTGACCCTCTATCCGCCGGTGGGCGAGGGCGACATCAACGAGCAGGGTCTGTCCGTGCTGGGCAGCGCCAACGATTTCGACGTGCTTATCACCGGCGACATGAAGGGCGACACGGAGCGGGCGCTGCTGAAAAAGTACCCCATTCCGGATATTGAGATACTGGTGGTGGGTCACCACGGCTCCAAATACAGCTCGGACGAGGCGTTTCTGGCGGCGATAAAGCCGGAGATCGCTGTCATCAGCGTGGGCGACAACAGCTACGGCCATCCCGCGCCGGAGACCATTGAGCGGCTGGAGCGCATCGGCGCGGCGGTACGCTGCACCAATACCGAGGGCAGCATCACCATTCACGAAGGAGAAGAACATGGCGGAGAATAAAGGTTTTACCCAGCTGAAGGCCGATCTGAAGGCGGAGCAGCTGCAAAATGTGTATATCTTCCACGGCGAGGAGACGTATCTCCGCAGCCGCTATCTGCAGCAGGTGCGCCAGCTGCTGATCCCGGCGGGCTTTGAGGAGTTCAACGACCACCATCTTAATGGCAAAGGCTTGACGGTGCAGGCGCTGACCGAGGCGGTGGAGGCCATGCCCATGATGGCCCAGCACACGCTGGTGACGGTGGAGGACATGGATATCTTCAAGCTGGACGAGGGTCAGCGCAATGCCCTGATCGCGCTGCTGGAGGACTTCCCGGAGTACTGCACGCTGATCTTCCTTTATGATACGCTGGAATATAAGCGGGACGGCAAGATGAAGAAGCTGTGCGCCGCGCTGGACAAGCATGTCTGCGTGGTGGAGTTCGCCCAGCAGGAGCGGGCGCAGCTGGTCAACTGGCTGCGCCGCCGGTTCACGGCGCTGGGCCACGACATCGACCCCACCACAGCCGACCATCTGCTGTTCACCTGCGGCACGCTGATGACGGAGCTGGTGCCGGAGATCGAAAAGATCGCCGCCTACGCCAAGCAGGAGCGCGTCACCATCGACGATATCAACGCAGTGGCTGACCCCATACTGGACGCCCGCGTGTTCGACATGACCAACTGCATCACCGCCGGGAAGTATGACGACGCGGCGCGGGTGCTGTCGGACCTGCTGCGGATGCAGACGGAGCCTATCGTCATTCTGGCGGCGGTGGGGAAGGAGCTGCGGCGGCTGTATACCGCCCGCATGGCGCTGGATACGGGGAAGGACCGCTTCTGGCTGAAGCAGCTGTGGGGCATGAGCAGCGACTATCCTGCCAAGCTGCTGATGCAGGCCGCCAGAAAGGTGGATCACGAGTGGTGCAGCACCGCCGTGAAGCGCTGCCAGAGGCTGGATCGCCGCATGAAGAGCGAGCGGGGCATGGACAGCGAGGCGGAACTGAAGCTGTTCCTGATGGAATTGGCAGGTGCGCGGTGAAGCCCCGCATCCGTGAGGCCATCATCGTGGAGGGCCGCTACGACAAAAACGCCCTGTCTCAGGTGGTGGACGCGGTGATCCTGACCACCGAAGGCTTCGGCGTGTTCCGCGATAAGGGGAAGCTGGCCTATTTCCGCCGCCTGGCGGAGAAGCGGGGCATGATACTGCTGACCGACCCCGACGGCGCGGGCTTCGTGATCCGCAATCATCTCAAGGGGGCGCTGCCGCCGGAGCAGGTGAAGCAGGCGTATGTCCCCGATGTGATGGGCAAGGAGCGCCGCAAGCGCAAGGGCGGCAAGGAGGGCAAGCTGGGCGTGGAGGGTATGTCTCCCGACGTGCTGCTGCAAGCCCTGCGGAACTGCGGCGCCACCTTCGAGGGGGAGGAGCGCATGAAGCAGAGCGCGGGCATCACCCGCGCCGATCTGATGGACAAGGGCCTCATCGGCCCCGGCAGCGCGGCGCACCGTGCTGAGCTGATACAGACGCTGCAATTGCCGGAGCATCTGACCACCGCGGGCCTGCTGGACGCTCTGAACCTGCTTTTGAGCCGTGAGGAGTTCGACGCGCTGTAAAAATGCGCTGGCGGCGCGGCAAAACTATTGCAATCCCGACAGGGAGCGAGTATAATATTATTCTGGCTTTTCGCCATAGACTACGACTTATAAGGAGTGTGAGACAATGACCGAGGAAAGAAAGACCAATACCCCTGAGACCGAAGAGGTAGCGGAGAGCAAAAACTTTATTCTGAACTTTATCGACGAGGACATCGCAGAGGGTGGTCAGTTCCAGGGAATGACCGTCCACACCCGTTTCCCGCCGGAGCCTAACGGCTATCTGCACATCGGCCACTGCAAGGCCCTGACCATCGATTTCGGCACCGCCGAAAAGTACAACGGCCTGTGCAACCTCCGTATGGACGACACCAACCCCACCAAAGAGGACGAGGAGTTCGTGGAGGCCATCAAGCAGGACATCCACTGGCTAGGCTTTGACTGGGGCGACCGCTTCTTCTACGGCAGCGACTATTTTGAAGAGGACTACCGCCAGGCGGTGCTGCTGATCAAGAAGGGGCTGGCTTATGTGTGCCAACTGACCCCCGAGGAATTCAAGGCCAACCGCGGCGACATCGGCATCCCTGCCGTATCCCCTTATCGTGACCGCCCTATGGAGGAGAGCCTTGACCTGTTCGCCCGTATGCGCGCCGGCGAGTTCCCCAACGGCGCCATGACTCTGCGGGCCAAGATCGATCTGGCCAGCGGTAATTTCAACATGCGCGATCCCGTCATCTATCGCATCAACCACATGAGCCACCATCGGCAGGGCACCAAGTGGTGCATCTATCCCATGTACGATTTTGCCCACCCCATCCAGGATGCCCTGGAGGGCATCACCCACAGCCTGTGCTCTTTGGAGTTTGAGGCACACCGTCCTCTGTACAACTGGGTCATCGAGCACTGTGAGCTGCCCGCCCATCCCCGGCAGATCGAGTTTGCCCGTCTGGGCATCGACCACACCGTCATGTCCAAGCGGAAGCTGCGCAAGCTGGTGGAGGAACACTATGTCTCTGGCTGGGACGATCCCCGTATGCCCACGCTGTGCGGCCTGCGCCGCCGGGGCTACACCGCTGCCGCCATCCGCAATTTCTGTGAGCGCATCGGTGTGGCCAAGTCCCCTAATGTCATTGAGTACGGTTTTCTGGAGCACTGTCTCCGTGAGGATCTCAACGCCACCGCCGAGCGTACTATGGCGGTGCTGCGTCCGGTGAAGCTGACGGTCACCAACTATCCCGAGGGCAAGAGCGAGACGGTCACCGTGGAGAACAACCCCACCGATCCCACCCAGGGCACCCATGAGATCACCTTCTCCCGTCACTTGTGGATCGAGGCGGACGACTTTATGGAGGTTCCCGTGCCCAAGTACAAGCGCCTGACCCCCGACGGCCTTGAGTGCCGCCTGAAGGGCGCGTATCTGGTGAAGTGCACCGGCTGCGTGAAGGATGAAAACGGCAATGTCACCGAGGTGCTGTGCGAGTACGATCCCGACTCCCGCGGCGGCGATCCTGCCGACGGCCGCAAGGTGAAGGGCGCCACCCTCCACTGGGTGGACGCGGAGAACTGCATGGACGCCGAGGTGCGCCTGTACGACAATCTGTTCTCCGACGCCACGCCGGACGGCCCCGATAAGGACTTCCTGGACTGCCTGAACCCCGGCAGCCTGACGGTGCTGACCGGCTGCAAGGTGGAGCCGGAGATGCGCAAGGTGGCGGCGGAGTTCGACAAGCAGGAGAACCGCACCGGCGTCAACGCACCCACGTTCCAGTTCATGCGGGTGGGCTATTTCTGCCTGGATAACCGGGACTCTACGGCGGAGCATCTGGTGTTCAACCGCAGCGTGTCTTTGAAGGACAGCTTCAAAAAGTAACAAACGGCCCTGTGCCGCCGGAAATGCCGCTTATGCGGCATTTCCAAAGCTATGTAGTTAGCGCAATCTAACCGCGCGGCGCGGTACGGGACAGGAATTTTGATATGGAGGTATCTATTATGGTTCAGATCACATTGAAGATCGACGGTATGGCCTGCGGCATGTGCGAAAGCCACGTCAACGACGCGGTGCGCGCCAAGTTCCCGGTGAAGAAGGTCACGTCCTCCCACACCAAGGGCGAGACGGTGATCCTCAGCGAGGAGGACATCAGCGAGGAGGCCCTGCGGGCCGTTATTGAGCCTACCGGCTACAAGGTGCTGGGCTACGCCAGCGAGCCCTATGAGAAGAAAGGCCTGTTTGGCCGCCTGAAAAAGTAAATCTTGCCTTATCCGCCGCCGTGCCTTATACTGGTGACAAACCATCACCAGAAGGCACGGCGGCGGCCGTATAGCGGCAGCTTCCGTGAACAGGAGGAACCGGATATGAACGATTTTATGAGCCGCTTTTCCATCAACTGTCACAGCTCCATCCGCTGTTGCGGCGACACGGTGCTGTGGTTCGACCCCTTCCGGGTGGAAAACACGCCGGCTGACGGCGATGTGATCTTTGTGACCCATGAGCACTATGACCACTTTTCGCCGGAGGACATCCGGCGGGTGATGAGGCCCGACGCCGTGATCGTTCTGCCGGAGAGCTGCCGGGAGACAGCGCTGGCGGCGGGGGTTGATGCCGGGCAGATCATGACGGTGCGGCCCGGCGGAACGTATCAGGTGAAGGGTGTGGCCTTTGAGACCGTGCCCGCCTACAACATCGACAAGAAATTCCATCCTCAGGCCAACTGCTGGGTAGGCTATGTGGTGACGGTGGCGGGCCGCCGTGTCTATGTGGCGGGCGACACCGACGATACGCCGGAGGCCCGCACTGTCCGCTGTGACGCGGCATTTCTGCCTGCAGGCGGCACCTATACCATGACGGCGGCGGAGGCTGCGGCGCTGGCCAACGCCATCCATCCCCAAGCAGCCGTTCCCACCCACTATGGCAGCATCGTGGGCGAAAAGACCGACGGCGACGCCTTTGCCGCCGCGCTGGACGCGGGCATCCGCTGCGTGGAGCTGCTGTAAGGAAAAGGAGATGCCATGGAGAGTATAACGGATATTCTGAAAACCTCGCTGGGCGGGTATACGCTGGCCAATATCCTGTCCGCGCTGCTGACGCTGCTGATCTGTCTTGTGGTGGTGCGGCTGGTGATGAAGCTGGTGACGCGGCTGCTGGGCAAGGCCCGGCGCATCAACGACCGGCTGCAGAAGATCATCCTGACCTCCGCCAAGGCCGTTCTCTATGTGCTGACGGCCATTATCACGGCGGAGGCATTGGGGGTGAACACCACCTCCCTGACGGCCATCATGTCGGTGCTGACGCTGGGTGTTACGCTGGCAGCGGAGGACATTCTGGGCAACGTGGCCGGGGGACTGGTGATCCTGTCCTCCCGCCCCTTCGGCATCGGGGATGTGATCGAGTCCGGCGGCATGGTGGGCACTGTGCAGGAGATCACCCTGAACCACACCAAGATCGAAACGGCGGACGGCCAGATCGTCATGCAGCCCAACAAGGAGTTGTCCGCCTCACGCATCATCAACTATTCCGCGCTGGGCCGCCGCCGTGTGGTGCGCACGGTAACGGCCTCCTACGATGCGCCTACGGAAACGGTGAAGGCCGCCTGTCTGGAGGCGGTGGCGGCCACGCCCGGGGTGCTGCCTGACCCCGCACCGGAGGTGTACCTCACCAATTACGGCGCCAGCTCCATCGAGTACAGCATCCGGTGCTGGACGGCGGTGGAGGACTACTGGAACGCCTTCTATGCCCTCAATGAGAACCTGCGGGGTGCCTTTGAGAAGCACGGCGTGGAAATGACCTACGACCACCTGAATGTCCATGTGATCGGGAAATAAGAAAAAAGGGCCGTCCTGCTCCGCAGGACGGCCCTTTTTTCTATGCAAAAGCATAGAAAAATAAGAAATGTGCCATTTCCTCGCCCCTGCGGGGCAACCGGAAATGATGCACAAAACTTCATGCACCGGCATTTGCGCTTTTTCGTGGTGCAGCACGCATGCATGAAGTTTTATGCGGGGCGTTTTTGCAGCACATGTTTGCGATAGCTGACGCGGAAGTAGAGGTACTCCGCCGTGCCGGTGATGGCCCAGGAGAAGATATACAGCAGATACAGGGAGGGGATGGTGTGGAAATAGGCGAAGATGGTGTATACCCAGATGACCCGAAACACGCAGGAGCCCAGGATCACGATGATGGTGGGCACCACGCTGCGGCCGATGCTGCGGGAGGCGGCGATGCTGGCGTCCATCCACGGGGCCACCACGAAGGAGAAGCCCATGATCCGCAGACGCTGCATGCCCGCGTCGATGACCTCCGGCTCGTTGGCGAAGATGGACAGGAACTCCCGTCCGAACAGCAGCAGCAAGCCGCCCGCCACGCCGCCCACGATGGCGGCATAGAGCATGCTGATGCGGTAGCTCTTCAGAATGCGGTCGTTGTTGCCCGCGCCCCAGTTGCGGCTGCCGAAGGTGGCGCAGGCGGTGTAGAAGGCGGCCATCATGTTGAAGATCAGGGTATCGGCGTTGGCGGCGGCGGAGTTGCCGGACACCATCACCGCGTCGAAGGAGTTGACGCCCACCTGCACGAACAGGTTGGCGATGGCAAAGATGGCGTTCTGCAAGCCGGTGGGGATGCCGATGGCCAGTACCCGGCGGCCGGCCTGCATGTGGAACCGGAGCTTCCGCCATTCCAGGCGGCACTCATCCTGCCGCCGCACCAGATGCAGCACGATCAGCAGGGCGGACAGCCACTGGGCGATGACGCTGGCCGTGGCCACGCCATCCGCCGCCATGTGGCACTTGATCACGAAGAACAGGTTCAGTATCACGTTTAGTATGCCCGACAGCGACAGGTACAGCAGGGGACGCTTCGTGTCGCCGGTGGCGCTCAGCACGCCGTTGCCGAAGTTATACAGCGCCATGGCGGGCATGCCGAAGGCGTATATTTTTAAGTACAGTGTCGCGCCGTCGATCAGCTCATCCTTGGTGTTCAGCAGGGCCAGCATGGGCCGGGCCAGCAGGTTGCAGATCAGCAGCATGATGACGCCTGCCGCGGCGCAGATGAGGAAGGAGGTGTGAACGGTTCTTTCCACCTGCTCCTTGTCCCGCAGGCCCAGTCCACGGGCCACCGCCACATTGACGCCGCTGCCGATGCCGATCAGCAGGCCTGTAAACAGCGACACCAGCAGCGTGGTGGAGCCTACCGCGCCCAGCGCCAGGTAGTCGGCAAACTTTCCGGCGATGGCCACGTCGCTGAGGTTGAACAGCACCTCCAGCACCTGCGTCAGCATCAAGGGCAGACTGAACAGCAGAATATTCTTCCACAGCGAGCCTGTGGTCATTTCGATGGTATGCAGTTGCTTTTCCCGTGCCATAGCCAGCCCTCCCGTTTGTAATATTTCTGTATGCAAAGGCACAGTATAACACGGCCATTTCCGCAAAACAACCCCCTTTTCCGCTATATTTTCCCGAAAGGAAAGCCGGGGGAATTGTGCAAAATGATGCGCCGGATGATAAAGAGCTGCGCCGCCGGGAAAAATCGTATATTTTGTGAACGAACTTCGGATGTTTTGTGAACATTAGCACTCGTCTATTGACAGTGCTAAAATCGGCGCTATAATAAAGGCGATCCTTGAGGGGGGCAAAGAAAGCCCTCCGGAAATCAAAAATATATGTGTCTGTCATGGTAACAGAGCTTCGCCGACGGAAGGCCGTTATCCCTCTGCCGCGAAAAATGAATGGAGGTTATGACTTATGTTGCCTAGCATTTTTGGTGAAAATCTGTTTGATGATTTCTTTTCTGATCCTTTCGGCATGATGGTTCCTCAGGGCCGCGATCCGCTGTACGGCAAGCATGCCAAGAACCTGATGAAGACCGACGTCCGCGAGACGGAGGACTCCTATGAGCTGGACATCGACCTGCCCGGCTTCAAGAAGGATGAGGTCAGCATTGACCTGAAGAATGGCTGCCTGACCATTCAGGCTGCCAAGGGTCTGGATAAGAGCGAGAGCGACAAGAAGGGCAAGTACATCCGCCAGGAGCGCTATGCCGGCGCATGCAGCCGCAGCTTCTATGTGGGCGAGGATGTGGAGCCTGACCAGATCAGCGCCAAGTTTGAAAGCGGCATCCTGCAGATCAGTGTGCCCAAGGCCGCCAAGAAGCTGCCGAAGAACTCATCCATCTCGATCCAGTGATCTTCCGCAGAACAGAACAACACAGGAAGCCGTGCCCAACTTGGGCACGGCTTCCTGATATCATCTGTAATTTGTGAGTAATTCGTTCGCCAAAAGTGCAAACGACCGGCTTAAAGTCGGCATGGTGAGCCGATAAAACAAAGCCTGCAAACCCGCATGAATACAAGAAAAACCGGGGAACCGTTGTGGTTCCTCGGTTTCTTGTTTTGGCGCGGAAGGAGGGATTTGAACCCTATGGACGCTGTAAATGGCAGGTACTGAAATGCCGCCAAATGCGCTCTTTTCAAGGGTTTCCCTCGGAACCACTGATACCGCTGACGCGGCATTTGTGGTCAACTTCGTGGTCAAAACGAGGTGCAATCCGCAGGTGCAAAGCCCCCAAAGGGAAATCACTCCACTGTGGCAGCACCCCGCCATCCCTGCCTGAAAGTATATACGATATGTGTGCGAAGGTCAAGCGTATAGCAGAAAGTTGTGCTATCTTAAAGAGCATCAGATTGGCTCTTGGGAACTCCGTAACTCCTACAAAAGAAGCGGCATTGACGCGATAGCCGACTTCGTCACCGTAACGGTTGATCGGCAAAATGAGGCAAAGCCCTCATGTCTTCGCGTGCCTGAGGCTAAACCAACATCTCGCTTCGCACAGCAAAAGAGCCACCTGCTTCTCCGGCAGGTGGCTCTACTTTTCACTTGATACCTCCACAGGGTCAGAAACACTTTCAATAACGACCGAATTGCTGCCGCCATCCGCATCCGCTGCATACACGGACGTCGGGAGCAATCCAACCACCATCACCAGCGTCAGCAACATAGCTACTACGCCACGCAGTTTCTTGTGTTTCATGGTTTTTGAAATCTCCTTTCAAAAATTTTTGAAGATTAACCGGCCTTCCTACCTTTACATGAA
>CAKTRJ010000032.1 GCA_934597345.1 uncultured Oscillospiraceae bacterium | reverse complement strand
GGCTTGCACGGAGCAAGCTCTGGATATTACCAGTACTTAGGATAGCCAGCAGCGCCGTTTTGCAGTATTGGCATATACAAATATGCATTATCGGACTGCCTTGGATCCTTTGTGGGAACGATTCTCATAACAAGATCATCATTCTTGTTATTGTTCCAACCAGAAACCTTCGCTTTTCCGAAAGTATTCGTTGACCCTTCGCGGATCTCTGGTGCAGGGGGATTCTTTTCTGTAGGATCCACTACAAATTTTCCGGCATCGGTGATGAAGGAGTAATTCAGGTTGCCCAGATCGTGGTACACGGCGCCGCCGCCGGTGGACCGGCGGACCACGTTGATATGATGCTCCTCCACAAAGGGACGGTTGATCTCCGCCTCGGTGTTCTGGTTCTGGCCTACCACGATGGTGTTGTCATTCTGCCACAGCAGGAGGTACTCTCCCTCCAGCCGGTGGGTCAGCACATATTCTTCAAACGCAAGATTGTAATACGGATTCTGGGAATGTGTTTCCAGATAGAAAACCTTTTGTGTCTGCTCCATTTTCTGTATTCCTTTCGTCATTCTCCGGAAATAGCCGGGCAGCGCCCGTTTTCTGCGAAGCGCGGGCGGTTTGCCGCCCCTCCGGCATCTTGCTTTTTATCATACTACAATCACCTGCTGTTTGTATAGGTTTTTTCTGTTAAATTTGGGACAAAGCGGCGCCGTGCTGGATCAGCACGGCGCCGTATATGGCATTTATCCGGTTACAGGGCCTGGCAGGCGGCGAACAGGGCCCGGCAGCTGTCGAAGCCCAGGCGCTCCGCCAGTTCGGCGCAGCGCACATCGTTGTCGTTGATGGACACCTCTTTTTCCGTGGGGAAATAGGGCAGGCGCGGCGTTACCTCGTCCACGATATTCCCGTAGGAGGCTCCGGCCAGGGCCGCCGCGTTGTGGAGCTTTTCCCGGGCGGCAGGACAGCCCTTCACCGCATACTGGGTGTATTTCAGCACCGCCGCGATGGCTTCCGTCAGCATACCGTCCGTAAACTCGGTGCAATCAGGGTCCAGATAGGCCCGGGCCGCATGGGAAAGGATCTCCATGGCGCAGGTCTTTACCTGCTTTTCCGTCAGCGTGGCGGTGAAATCCGCGTCCGTCACGGAGATCTCCGGCAGCAGATGGATGCTTTTCAGCGAGCAGTTCCGGCCCTCGTCATTTTCCAGGATGGCAAAGGGAGAATTCTGGGCGCCGCTGGAAAAATTGGTGGCGATCAGCACCAGCCTGGCCTTGGTGCATGCCGGAATGCGGGCCGGGTCCGCCGACGCGGCCGCCAGGTCCAGCTCTGGGTCCTGGTACAGTGCCAGCAGCGCCTTGGCGGCGCTCATGGCGTTGTTTCCGCCTACGCCCACGATGACGTCCGGCTGGAACTCGTGCAGCTTGGGCAGCGCGCCGCGGAGGTCCGCAAAGGACACCCGCTTGCCTATGGTGAAAAATTCCGCCGCCCGGATCCTCTGCTTCCGCAGCAGGTCCACCACCGGCGCGGCGATCCCGGCCCGGTACAGCTCCGGATCCGTCACCAGCAGGGCGCGGCTGCAATGGTAGATCTCCCCCAGTTCCCGCAGGGCTACTGGGGTGCAGCCGGCTTTGAAATAAACTTTCTTGGGAAGGTTCAGTGCCTGTATCATCACTCACCTCGTTTTCTTGCATGTCCGGGATCAAGTCCCCGGAAGGAACAGGTGTGCCAGGGGGCCGGTGCCGAAGCACCGGCCCCAGCGTATAAATTCTTTATACGCCGGGGCTATTCAGAATGCGCAGGACACCCCTCTTGGGTTTCCCGCACACACCCTTCCTTTCCGTTACAGCAGTCTTGCTGTCCTATCCTAGTGCCAGGGGGCCGGTGCCGAAGCACCGGCCCCCTGCATGAGTTGGTTGTTGTATATGATCGTATATGGTTATCTGGTTGTATAGGGTTATCGGAGATGCGGGCGCTTCGTTTAGTTGAAGCCGCCGGTCTTGGCCACGCCCAGATCGGCGCTGAGGCCCATGGGATACGCGGCGTGGGTGTCAGTGGGCAGAGTGACGGGCACTTCCCAGGTGTCGCCGTACTTCTCGGTGTACTTCTTCTCGCCGTAGAAGGCCTTCAGGTAGCAGCCCTTCAGCTCGCCGATGGTGGGATACACGGGGTTGCAGCCGGTGCAGGCATCGTGGAAGGCCCACTCGGACATCTGGTCCACAGCCGCCAGGAATTCAGCCTCCCACTCCTCGGCACTCTTCTCGGGATGGGCCTCCAGCAGCCAATCCAGAATGGTTTCGGGGATATCGATGTCCTTCTTCAACTGCTGGCAGGCCTTGATCCAGTTCTCGAAGGTCTGCTCGTCGGTCTTGCCCTTCACGCCAATCAGCTCGCCCAGCTCCACATAGCGCTCAAAGGCCTGGGGATACTTGTACTGGGAGAAGGTACCCATCTTGTAGGGATGCCGCTGGGCGTTGAACCGGCAGACGAAGGGGAACAGCAGGGCGTTGGCGGTGCCGTGGGGGATATGGAACCAGCCGCCCAGCTTGTGGGACAGGGAGTGGTTGATGCCAAGGAAGGCATTGGCGAAGGCGATGCCGGCGATGGCGGAGGCGTTGGCCATCTTCTCGCGGGCCGTGGGATCGGGCTTCGCATCCCGGAAAGCGGAACGGTAGGCTCTGGGCAGGTAGTCGAACACCATCTTAGTGGCGTCGCGGCACATACCGTTGGTGTACTCGGTGGCGTAGGTGGAAACATAGGCTTCCACGGCGTGGGTCAGCACGTCGTAACCGGAGGCCTCGGTGGCTCTGGGCGGCAGCTTCATCATATTGTCGGCGTCGATAATGGCCATTTCAGGCATCATCTCGTAGCCGATCAGAGGCCACTTCATGCCGGTGTTGGCGTCGGAAATGATGGTGAAGGGCGTACACTCGGAGCCGGTACCGGCGGTGGTGGGGATGCAGACCAGTTTGGCCTTCTTGCCCATCTGGGGGAAGAAGCGGATACGCTTCCGGATATCCAGGAAGGTAGTGGCCATGTCAAGGAACGCCTCTTCGGGATTCTCGTACATGATCCACATGATCTTGGCGGTGTCGATGGCAGAGCCGCCGCCCACAGTGATGATGACGTCCGGCTCAAACTCATGCATCTTGGGCAGGCCCTTCATAGCGTCCTGAATCTGGGGGTCAACCCGGATGTCGAAGAACTCGGCAGTCTCAATGCCCATATCCCGTAGCTGGTTGATGATGGCGTCGCAGGCACCCAGCTGATACAGCGTGGAGTCGGTGATGATGAAGGCCCGCTTGAAGTTGTAGACCTCCTTCATCTCCCGCAGGGCAACAGGGGTGCAGCCGGTCTTGTAATAGACTTTCTTGGGCAGCTGGAGCCACAGCATATTCTCCTTGCGGATGGTGACGTTCTTGATGTCCAGAAGCTGCTCATAGTGGGTGTTGCCCATGAAGGCGGAGTGGCCCACGGAGCCGGGGCCCAGCGTCAGGGAGGGAGCCAGACCGAAGTTGTACAGGTCGCCGATGCCGCCGAAGGATGTGGGCTGGTTGATGAGGATGCGGCCAGCCTTCATCCGCAGGCCGAACTTGGTGATCTTCTCTTCCTCGGTGGGGTCGATGTACAGTGCTGCGGAGTGACCAGCGCCGCCCTCCAACACCAGCTTGTAGCAGATGTCGAAGGCCTCGTCCAGGGTCTCGGCCTTGTACATGCCCAGCAGGGTGGTCAGCTTCTCGTTGGCCCAGGCACAGTCGTGAGAGGTGTCGTTGGTCTCATAGATCAGAACCTTGGTGTCATAGGGCACCTCGATACCGGCCATTTCCGCCAGGCGGCAGGCGGTCTGGCCGACAGCGGCGGGCTTGACGCCGTGGGTCTTGGAGTTGAAGAACACCTCGGCCACCTTGGCAGCTTCGTCGTCGTTGAGGAAGTAGCAGCGGGCTTCCTTCAGCAGACGCTTGACCTCGTCATAGACGCTGGCCAGAACGGTGATATGCTGCTCGGAAGCGCAGATCATGCCGTTATCGAAGGTCTTGGAGTGGATGATGGACTCCACAGCCATCCGCAGGTCGGCGCTCTCGTCGATAACCACGTTGCAGTTGCCGGGGCCGACGCCGATGGCGGGGGTGCCGGAGGAGTAGGCCGCCTTCACCATACCGGAGCCGCCGGTGGCCATGATGAGATCCACGCTCTTCATCAGGGTGTCGGAGATCTCCATAGAGGGAACGGAAATCCAGCTGATGACGTGCTCAGGCAGGCCCGCCTCAACGGCGGCGTCCCGCATGATCTTCGCCGCGGCGATGGAGCAGTTCACCGCGTGGGGATGGGGGGAGAGGATGATGGCGTTGCGGGTCTTGAGGGCCAGCATGATCTTGTAGATCGTGGTGGAGGTGGGGTTGGTGGTGGGGGTAATGGCCGCGATGACGCCCTTGGGGGACGCTACCTTTTTTACGCCGTAGGCCTTGTCCTCAGAAATGACGCCGCAGGTCTTCTTGTTGCGCATGTAGTTCCAGACATGCTCGGAAGCATACTGGTTCTTGGTGACCTTATCCACGACGATGCCGTAGCCGGTCTCCTCGCAGGCCATCTTGGCCAGAGGGATCCGCATTTTGGACACGGCCATGGCCGTCTTTTCGCAGATGGCGTCCACCTGCTCCTGGGTAAAGGTGCTGTACGCTTCCTGGGATGCGCGGATGATGGGAAGGGCTTCCTGCAGGGTCTCAACAGAGTTGATGGTCAGTGGGGTAGACATACGTGTTCCTCCTTCATTTTTGACCGCTGGGTGGTTGGTTCTCTTCTCGTGTTCAGCTGTACCGGCAAGCGCAATCAAGATCCGAATGATCCATGTCAATTGCTCCGCGTCAGAAGCAGACTGGTCATTCGTTTTCTCATGTTTTTTCTTCCTCCTTTATAGAAAGAATTTGTTGTGCGCCGCGTTTTTGTCCCCGGCCCGCGGCCGCCGGGCAGAAGGTGTTATGCCGATTGATCCGCCCCACCTCCTATTAACCCCGGTGGGGAGGGCTTTCCGTCGCCGTCGCTCTCACGATCCCGCGCCTGTGTGCGGGGGCGAAGGAAGGAAAATAGCTTCTTCATCCCGTGTCACCCCCTGCCGTCAGAGCGCGAAAAGGCGCGCCCTGTCCGAAAACACTTCGGGCAGGCCGCGCCTGTTGATGATATATGAGGGCAACAGAAAAGGACAGACTTACTCTGTCTGTCTGTCTGTCTGTCTGTCTGTCTGTCTAATTATGGGGGAAAATCTCATGCTGTCAACCCCTTTTTTGCTGATGTTTCAAGGGCTTCGCGCTTTTGCGCTTCCGTTCAGACGCCTCGAAAAAGCGGTCTTGCGCGACGCTGTCCGCGCCCTTCCAGCCGGATGCTTCGCCGCCTCGCCACACCCCGAAGCCCGGACAATTCAGCGCCCCGGCAAACGGGTATAGTTAAATACAATAAGTTTACCATAGACCCCTCCGCAATTCAAGGTTTTTGTGTGAATCCCCTGTATCTTTTTCGGGAACGGGTTGAAAAAATCCGGCTTTTTTTCACCGCGAGCCAAACATTTCTCCGAAAATCTGGCCAAAACGCCCTGTTCGGATTGTAGTATGGGTAGAGGGGGAAATACGGGGGTACGAACGGGGGCAAGAAAGCGGCAAGCAATGCAAAGCGGTACCCACTTTGCGAAAACAAGCGGATTCCGTTTACACGGAACCCGCCTGTTTCATGCTTGTTGGGGCGCTGCCCCAATCCCCACAGAAGATAAAAGCGGTGTTGCGGTTTGTAAGGGAAACTTTTGGAGGATCACTGCCTGCCTTTATCGCAGCCTTTACCTCCCGCAAAAAGCCGTCACAGGTAGAGATAGCCGAGATTCAGAGAATACTCGACTTATCGCGGAAGGAAGAATGGATGGAACGGCTGAAGCAGGCCGCTTAAGCCGGGATGCGAAGATGGAAAAGGGATAGCCGCAAAATATACATTGCCGCACTGACGTGAATAAAGGCATCGTAATAGTAGCGTCTCTCTCGTTGATAGAAAAAACCATTGCGTTTTTTGTCGTTTTGCCAATTTCCTTTTGTTGCCACCTGTGGTATAGTATTTCGCGTGTGAATACTATATGTGCGAATACTGTGGGAGGAAAATCAAATGGAACTGGACTTTACAGTAACAAATGAGTGGCAGGGCCTTTCTGACCAGGAAAAGCAGCAACGTCTTTACAGTAAGCAAAAAAATGTCCTGGACACCTTTCTTGAGCGCCGAGTGATTTCGCAAGAACAATATGACCTAAGTCTCCACACCCTCATGGATAATATGGCAATACACGCCGCAGTGTAATAGGAACCCGCCCTGCAATCGCAGAGCGGGTTCTTTTTGCTTTATTGGGGCCGATAGTGTTCGTCGATCTGAAATGTAGTCAGCTTGATAGGGTCTAACACCAGCACAGACTTATGGGCTGTGTCCACGGCATAGGCCAATGCCCTATCCTCGGCATCGCCCACGGCTGGACTCTCCAGATCGTAGACACCCAGTACCACATCCGCCAGGTCGATGATCTGCCGGTAGGCGCGGAGCTGCGCATCCGGCACACCGACTTCGCACACAGCGGACATACAGGTGCAATTGATGAGCATATCAAAGTAACGCTCCCGCAGATATGGTGCCCATTTGGTGGATTGTTCTTCGTGTGGTGTGCAGCAGATAAGCATTAAGTCATGGTCAGTCATTCGCAGGCCGTTGACGATTTCGGCGGCGTACAGTCCCACACCACAGTCGCAGGCCACAAGGAATTGCGACACACCACCTTGGCGCAGTACCATGATCTGCTGCGCCAATTCCGTCTTCATTTTAGAACAAAACTTATCTTCTTCATCAAAACCCCACGGGAACCGCATGGGGTTCTGTCCTATGACCGCACAGCGAATCGGTTTATTCATACACATTATCTCCGACGTATATCCGTTTCTGCATACACTATATTTTATTTGTGCCAAACAAATAATAAGCCAATTTCAACTCACTGTCAATAAGTCATATTTGATGTAGGCTATAATTCCTTTACCACAAAATGGAGGACTGCTTACATGAAAACTTTCTGCGAGATCATCCGAGAACTGCGTGAAGATAGAGATTTGAAACAAGCCGATGTAGCAAAGGTGTTGGGTACCTCGCAGCAGTATTACTCCAAGTACGAAACCGGCAAATACGAGATGCCGATCCACTACGTGACAGCACTTGCGGACTTTTACGGAGTTTCAACTGATTACCTCCTTGGCCGTTCGGAGTTCAGCATCCGACCCGACAACTACAAGAAGCCCCTTGTCGGAAACTATACCGCAGACGCAATGCTTGCCGATATGTTGTCTCTCGATGTCAACGGACGCAAAGCGGTTCGAGATTATATCGCACTTCAGAAGAAAGCAAATCAGAAATAGTTCTTCTACAAGAAGCTGTTCTCATTCTTTTCTCTGTACTAATTTCTCCGTTAGAGTGAGTCCTTCTGGGTGGGCCATCATGGACCACCCCTCGGTTCAGCAAACGGGCATAGTCGCCCCTTGGCGGCTGTGTCTGTTTTTTATCGCACCGTATAGAGGTTGGAGGTGCTGCTGCCGTTGGGGCGGTAGCGGGGCAGGCGCTCCAGATAACCGTGCTGCTCCAGCTCTCTCAAGGCCCGCTTGACCGTGCTGCGGGAGAGATGCAGATCTGCCGCAATGGTCTTGATGCTGGGCCAGCACTTTTGCTGGGCGTCGCCCCGATCCCGCAGGTACATATAGACCGTCCGCGCCCTGTGGGGCAGCAGGTGGTCAGCGTAAATAGTATCAAAATAGCTCATTGTTCACCTCCGTTGTCATAGAGTTCCATGGCCGACTGCGCCGACTTGCGTGTATCAGCCTTCTCCGACTGTTTCGCTTGTGCGGCCTGCTCTTGCTGCGCCTTCCTGACGCTCTGGAACAGTTCTTCCCGGCTGGCGTAGGCCACCTTTCGCACGGCGTGTTCCGGAGTTGCATACGGTTCACCGAAGGTAATGCCCCAATCGAGAAATAGCCGTAACTTTGTCTGCATAGGGTGCGTCCCCGTTTTCATCACCACAAACGAGCCTTTCGGCAGCGACTTCAGCTCGTCCGCTGTCATTAGGGGCCGCTCTATCATTTGCAGGCTCTGGCTGGGATCGTTCTTTCCCTTGCTGACCGAACCGCTCAGTACCGTGCGGCTGCCCAGCGCTTTTGAGAGCTTTTCCGCCGTCTGGCTGTTGGGCGCGAAGCCACCGAAGATGGTGTCCTGGCAATTATCAACGATTGACTCCGCACCTTTGTCACCGTAGTTTTTATCGAGCTGCGCCAGCGATTGGATGATAGGCACCAGCATGATACCGCGGGAGCGGCCCGCGCTGAACAGTGCCTCCACGTCAAAGGCGGGCATGGTTCCGAACTCATCACAGTAGAAAACGACACGGTTGGGCAAGCGCCCGCTGCCTTTTTCCGCCAACTCAAACAGCTCTTTGGACAGATTCTGTATCATAAGTCCTGCCATAAAATTCTTCGTCCTATCTTCTTCCGGAAGTATAAGGAAGAGGGCGGTCTTTTCTTTTGCAAATTTCTCCGCATCTATGTTGTTGTCGAAGCAAACTACCTGCTCCAACGCGATATCCATAAATGTATTCATCTGCGCCAGCGCCGTGGACATAGCGGAAGCCGTTGCCTGATCTGATGATTCCAAAGCGGACGAAGCCAGATTTCGCGCCCTGTGATGAGCGGGCAGCATATCCATCAGTTGCTTGAAATAGCTTTGTCCCCGCATACCGGAGGGTGCCAGCAGCTGTTGGATCAAGATAAACACCGACACCAGATGCCGCCGTTCTGTGGGGTGTTCCTTATCCGGTGGCAGGAACTCCGCCAGCAGCAGGAGCACCGAGGCCACCACACCCTCGGCGGCCTTATAAAAATATTCATTCTGACCTCGGCTCTCCTCGCCTTTCGGCGAGATGATGCTGTGTGCCAGAATATTGATCAGATTTTCCGCTTTGCCATATGCCTCGATGCTGTGCTCACGGAGCGCCTTGTCCATATAGCGGTTGATAAGCGTCATCAGGTTGTAGCCATCCGAGCGTGTCGGGTTTCGCAGGTCTACCACAGAGACGTGATAGCCGTAGTATTTCTCTGCCACCGCACCGTAGTTGCGGGCCAGGTCACCCTTGGTGTCAGTGGCAAAGAAACTCATGCCGCAGGCGCAGGCGTACTCCAGATTCGGGTACAGGAAGTAGGCGGTCTTGCCTACGCCGGACGCACCGATCATGAGACAGTGGATGTCATCGCTGTCCACCAGCGCCGTGACACCGCCTTTTTTGCTGTCACGGCTGCCCAGCACCAAGCCTTGCGCTTTGGGCAGGTTTTTACCTGCCCGCCAGTCGGCTACTCGGAACGGCACCAGTGCATAGCTGTTGCGGATCTCCTGCTCCGTGGCCCAGCGGGCCGTGCCGTGCTGACCATCGCCCACGGTTCTGGATTTGATATTGTTGAGGTTATAGTTATCCGTCAGCAGCGACAGCGCGACGAACACCGCCACCACCGCACCGCCCGCCGCCAGCAGAATCCAGAGGTTTCCGGTCATGTTGACACCTCCTGTGCCACCAAGTCCTCGTTCCAATCCTTTTGCACAGGCACCAGCCGCATGGTGGAGATACCCTCCGCACGGAGATAGCCTTCCATCCGTTCTGAGGCATTGTGTCCGGCATCGTCATTGTCCAGACAGAGATACACCTGCCGAATATGCGGATAGGTGCGGAGCATCTGCTCCACCGGTGCGAAGGCAGTTCCGCAGCAGGCCACATAGTTCTGCGTTTGCCAGGCATCTCTGTGCAGGGTTATGTAGGACAGCAGGTCGACGGGCGACTCGAAAACATAGAGTGCTTCGCCGCCGCCCGCGAAGTGAAAGCTGTACCGTGCATCGCTGCCCTCCACGGTCTGGCGAAAGGATTTCCCCTGACTAATTGTGCTCCGCAGATGTGCGTGTCTGGCTGTGCCGTTCTCGTCTATACCAACGAAAACACAGTTGTGATGTGCCGCATCCTCGTAAATCAAATGGGCGTGGGCAAAAAAAGAGACCACCTCACGGTGGATGCGTCGATGCTGTGTCAGATAGGCAAACACGCGGCACATATTCCCGTTGGCGGTCGGCAGAGTGAATTTTTTCGGTGGCGATGGAACTGGTCTTTCATAGGCCTGTCCGTTGCACAACAGCAGCGACACGGCATCGGCATAGCCCAGATGGTAGAACCGCTGCACAAAGCTGATGGCGTTGCCGCCCTCGTGCGCGGCATGATCAAACCAATGGTTGCCGCGAATGGTGACGCTGTGGTCACTGGCCAGACGTTTATCCCGTCCGGATGGCAGCAGCTTTTCTCCGCGGCTCCACAGGAACACCTCCAGATCCGTCCTCGCTGCCAGGTCTTTTTGTTCTTGGGTGAAATGAATGTAGGGCATGATTGTCCTCCTGAAAGAAAATCGGAGCAGGGATACTGCTCCGAAATTTGTGTATGAAGAAGCGGACTGCGATGCAGTCCGCTTCAGTTATTCTTCCCGTTGATAATGTGGTTCCGGTGTATACTTCTCTCTTTGGTATTTCCGATATCGCTCCGGCATCTGTTCCTTACTGTCATTGTCCGGCAGGTCAGGATCGTACTCGACGGGCTCGTCACAGATAGCATCCAGCAGAATCTTCTCCAGATGTTCATATTCAGAAAATTGATCCAGGGAGGCCATGACAAACGAGTCTCTGACATAACCGGCGCTCTGCGCCATCAACTCCTGATCCATATAGTAGCCATGTTCTTCTACGAAGAATGTCATCATCATGACCACGGTTCTGGTATTCCCCTCACGGAACGGGTGTGTCTGCCAGATTTTAGGAAAGCTCAATGTCAGCTCATGGGCAAACTCTTTTCTGGAGAATGTATCCCACCGCTTCGCGTGAATTGCATCAAATGCCGCCCGCAGATCGCGGGCAATGTTCTCGTCGTTGCTATACCACACGCTGCGCCCACCGAGCAGCCGTTCACGCTTTTCGATGTTGATCACGCGGTACTGACCAGCCCAATCGTAGATGTCCCCAAACAAATAGCGGTGGATATTACACAAGCCCTCCGGCGAAAAGTTATGAAATCCCTGTTCATAGAGCAGCATCATGTTGGCACGGGACTGTTCAGCTTCGATCAGTTCCAAGGTCTTTTCGTCTTTTATCTGCAGCCTGTTACGCAGCACCGGCACGTCATCATAGAGATAAATGTCAGGCATGGCTCTGCACCTGTGCCGCCATTTTCCTGTGAGAAGCCAGAAGCGCCGCCTTCATCTGTTCGCCTGTGATCTCACCTCTTGCCCAGCTATTGGACAGTATTTTCGCATAATGAGATACGGGAGCGCCCTCTATGGCGTTGATAGCGTCTGCTGTTTTGACCGCGGCGATCCGACGATTTATCTGTTTTGTGGTCATGGTGGCTCACCTCACTTTTAGAATTAGAATACCACACAGAACGAAAAAACGGAAGAGAAATTTCATGGTCACAGTATCTGTTCATTCCGCAAACGCTCCTGCTCCTCGTGGTCGTCCTGTTTGTGGCCCATGGCCATGCGCTTTTCCTGCAACCGCCTGCGGCGCTTGGAGTCGATACGCAGCGTAGGCGGAATCACCGGCATATTGCCGCGAAACACACGGCTCATGTGGTGGAGCAGTTGAATGACCGCACCACCTTTTATTTTGATCTGTGACGTGACCGCCTGCGGCTGCGGCACGGCCATAGGTGCCCCAGATGAAAGCGGCACCTGCTGCTTGTCAGGCTCTGCCTCGACGGGAGATTGCTCCGGCACAGGCTGCCGAAATGTCTCTGCCTGCTGAATGATCATATTCTTGATGGCGCGGAACTCTTTTTGCTGTACCAGCGGCTGATGGGGCGGTATATTCCGCCCGTAGTAACCGGCGATCTCATCCTTCAGCCGCCACCATTGGTCATAGCAAGCCGCCACCTCCGGGAGCTGCGCCAGCCGCTCCACGATCTCGTCCACCTGCGCCTTGACCTCTTTGGGCAGATAGCCGTAAACGTGTCTGCCATCGACCTGCTCCAATGTCTGAGACAGATATCGCAGTTTTTGCTCTATGACAGGGTCAGTTGACTCACTGCTCTCCAACATTCTGATGTACATCAGCAGTGACTCTTTCGCGGTCTGGACACTCTTTTTGTAGGCAGCATCCTTCTTGATGTAGAGTTCCTTCATCTCCTCGTGGAAGATAGCATTCGTCATCTTGGAACGCATGGCAGCGATACCTTCCCGCGTGAGATATCCCTTCTTCGGTTCAGCTGACCACACCATCATGTGAACGTGGGGATGATGCCCCTCGTCATGGTACGCCGCGTACCAGCGGAAGTCATCTGTCTGAATACGCATGGCCTCCGCAATAGAGGCGCTCTCCTGCTTCAGAAGATTTCGCCACGCGGCGGCCTTGTTGTATCCCAGGCACTCCGCGTCCTCACGCCGCAGAGAAAAAATGAACGTCCACACTTTTCCGTCATGAGCCTCCAGCTCGGCCTTTGCCGCCTTGAGATCGGTGACATCTGCCTCGCTGAACAGGCCGTGCCCTCCATGCTTCTCGGCACGGGGACGCTGGGCGATGTAGGACATATAGCCGCTCTCGGATTCCACTTCGTGCAGATGCGTATCCAGCGCAGTGGCGATAAACGCAGATGCCGTACCGCGATTGGGTGTCTGTAGGTAGTCGCCGTACTCGAAAAGCTCCTTTGCGTCCGGGAAGTCCTTCAGCAGTCTTTTGATGAACCGCTCCTGCTTCCTGGTCACAGGCTCGGTGCTCTGAATGATCTCCACACCGTCCCGCGTAGCAATATACTCCATGTATCCTGACGCCTTACCGTTTTTGATGTAGCCGCTTTTTTGTATCAGCCGCGCCATGCGTTACTCCTCCTGATGGAACAGCAGCACGTCCTTGAAGGAGATGTTACCGTGGGTGGACGCCACCTCGCGGACGCTGCTGCCGCGCATTTTGCTGTACTCGTCGCGGGTCATATCCACATCGCCGCCCAGCAGATGGTTGGTCATATTGTGCTCTACTACCAGCTTGAACAGCAGCCTGCCCAGCCGGTCACCGAACACACCCAGCGTCCCTTCCAGCACCTCCTGCATTGCATGAGGCAGGTACGCACCTGTTTTATTTGCGTGAACATAGCCGTCATAGAACCGTATCGCCTTTTCCACAAATTCACTTTGGCTGCCGCAGTTGTCCAGATGGGCATCTATTTCCACCATCTCTTTTGCCGCATCTGTGAGCCAAAATGCGTGTTTTCGCTTGTCCGTTGCCACTCTTGATCACCTCCTGCAATAAGCTGCACGACCCCGCCGTTTTCCGTTGTCGTTCCTTGGATTTCAGCTCTTACGACCCCGTAAGCTGCCTTTTTTCGCTTTCATGACCCCTCGGAAAACGCTCCGGAACTGCCCGCACTGCGGGCAGAAGTGATGCTGGTGGGGCGCTTGCGACCCCACCAGTTTCTCCTGCTCCGCTTTCGGCGCACCGAAAAGCGGGCCGAAAGGCCTTCAAACCTCCGGGGCCGCTATCCTTACCCTCCCGCGGCCCTGCGAGGCCACAAACTGGCCCACAAGGGCAAACACGGGGCTACATCTGCATCTGCGGAGACGGCCCCGGCTCCTCTTGAAGCTGCCGGGCGAAATCGTGCAGACTCATGCCGTTTTGCTGCTGGCAAAACGCCTCCATCTTCCGGGACAGCACTTCCTGCTCGGCGGCGTTCAGGTGATAGCTCCAGTTCTCCTCTGTGCCGTCTCCCTTGCAGAGATTCAGCTCCAACGTGTCGCAAGGCTTGTCCTGTGCGATGTCGTAGTTGGCGTAGATATTCAGCCAGTCATCGTTCTCATCTGTGCAGACGAAGGTTCCGAAGGCGGCGTCCACGTCGAACTCGGCCTGCACATAAAAGTTCAGCTTACCGTTTTCCATCATGATCTCATCGCTGAACGAAAAATTCTGTGCGGTGAGATGTCCTGCCGATGTGATCTCCTTTCCGTTCAGGTGATCTAGCAGTTTCCTCCACATCACGTCCTCGGACGCATATTGCTTCTTCACTGCGCGGTAGGCGGCTGTAGACACGTCACGCATCGCCCACGTTGTCCAACCGTCCATGATGTGGACTGCGGAGAACTCCCGCTTGTCAAATTCCAGATCAAACACACCGGTGACTTTTCCAGTGTTCTCCATGCGGAGACGCATCATGGTCTGATACTCCTCCGGCGTGATAGGCTGCCCCTGCGAATATAGAGCGATGAATTTGCCGGTGCTGTGGTCGGTATCCTTGAGGTATTTTCGGAGCGTCTGTGCAGCACCCAGCAGCTCCTCGCCGGGCGTCATGCGGAAGTAATGTTCCTCGCCGCCCTCCACAACGCGGTATGCGGAATAGGTACGCGCCGCCTCCGCTTCCTTCCGCGCCATACGATCTTCCTCCCAGAGTTCTCGGCTGATACGTGCATATTCACGCTTTGGAAGTTGATTGCACAGTTCATCCAGCACATTCTCCAGACGCTCCTGTATGGTCTCGTCCTTCAGGTGATGCTCGATGGCTTCCTTCCACCTGCGGTCAAGCCATACGATGATTTCTTCGTGCTGTGCCATGGTTATTCCTCCTGCTGTGCAGCCGCTGCCTGCTCGTTTGTTGCCTTCACCGCCCTCGCCGGTCGGCGGGGACGAGGCGGCGGAGCCAGCAGGCTGTCCACATACTCCCGGATAGGTTCCGGCACTTCCTTCTCATAGAGCTGCCGCAGGGCATCGTCCATACGGCGCTGGACGGAGCTGTTTTTCTTCTTGAGAGCGAACTCCAGCGCTTTAAGGCGTTCCTCCTCCATGCTGACGGTAACGCAGACCTTCTCCATGTTGCACCTCACATTTCACCGCAGAGCTTGTACAGGATCACCTTCAGCACCGGCTCGTTGTCGCCGCTGTGCAGCTCCAGCCAAGTGTCCCGCAGCGCCGCCAGCGGATCATCCAGCGACAGCAGATACCGCATCTGCGGGAGGGAAATATCGTCCCTGCGCTGCACCAACCGGCAGCAGATCTGCGCCGCGTAGATTTCTTTCGTCCTGCCCAGCAGTTGTTCCGATGTCAAAGCTTGCAGCGAGGCGGTGTAATCCAGATAGTTCTGCTCCAGCTTCTCCAGCAATGCCCGCCGCATTTCTTTCTCTAATGTGCAAGTGTTCTCGTTCATTTGTGTCCTCCTTAGTCGTAGTTGATATACGGAATCTCCAGCCAATGTGTCCAGCCGCGGCCTTGGAGCTGCGTCTTGACCACGCCGTACTTGGTACCCATGGCCTCGATGACCTGGCCATCGCCGATGTATACGCCAATGTGTCCCGACTTCCACACTGCCAGCCCCGGCACCTCCGGTATGGTATCGATGGTGCCTTTGTGCGTGGCGTTGTAGTACATCTGGTTGGCACCAATATCCGGCATTCCGTTGGTACCGTATTCGATTTCCATAGTCTCAGCGTTCAGCCAACCGTAGCCCTTGATGAGCCCCACGCAGTCAGCGGTGTGTTTGCCCAGCCAGTTATTACGGATGAAGTCCGCGTACTGTCCCACACCCTCCGGGTATTGGGTCAGCTTGTACTGGAACAGCTCCGGTGTCAGCACCTGACCGTAGGTACCCCATACATAGCCCCAGCCGGACTGCCATGCGTTGGTGACGTAGGCCACCAGATCGGCGGCGTTCTTGGTGGTGGGGTTCGTCAGGTCGGAAATATCCAGCTCCACGCCGCTGCCGCCACCGGGCGTATAGCTGCCATCGAAGGTATCGCCGCCTGTGCTGCCCACCACCATGCTGTAAATATGTGCGGCGTTGGCCTTGTCCTCCTCCGTCACCGGTTCGCCCTGCCATGCAGCCAACTTTTCATATACTGTCTCCAGCGGCAGCGGCACCGCCACATAGTAGACGGTGGTCTGCACCACCACCGTGCCATCCTCCAACACGTCCGTGGTGGTGTCGGTGCGCTCCTCCAGACGGTAGAAGCACTCCACGAAGTTGGCGGCGGCACGGCGGGTAGGCGCATCGTCGCCAAAGCAGAGGGCATAGAAAACGGCCTTGACCTGCAAGGGGTCAAGGCCGCCGCTCTCGGCTCTGGCATTCACGGCGGCGACCGCCGAATCCAGAAGAGAGAAGGCTGTCCGCATCTCGGTGATGTGGTCTTTGTATTCGGTTGGGATTTTGTCCGTGAAGGCTGGGCCGTAGAAGGATGCGGACACGGCGAAGTTGTTGTGCTCCACCGCTGCTGTGCCGAAGCTGCACAGGAACGCCGCCAGCAGGATCAACGGTGAGAGGATGGCGGCAATGACCCAGCCCACCGTCTTGCGGCCTTTTTCCGTAGACAGCACAGCCGCCGCCAGCCGCGCCAGTGTTGTTGACATGGATGCACCTCCTCACTGCCTAAATCATCTGCATACCGGGCGGTTCTTGGTCGGCCATCTGAAACGTCTGAAGCGCATCTACGAATTCTTCATACTCTTCCGGTGTGGCATCGCAGCCGTTTTCGACCGCGTCCTTCGCAATGTCCTCCAGCGTCCAGCCGCTGACCAGTCTTGATGCAGCGCCGCGCAATTCAAAGTAATTGAAAGTGAACTGATCCCCATAGTTGAAGAGCTGTGTTGCGATCTCCTCACCGCAGTGCTGCTTGATAAGAGTCAACTCCACATAGCTTTTATCGTAGAGCTCAGACTCTGGCTCCACATCTTCCCGGCTTAGTTCATCCGCATACGCCGTCCATGCGTTCATGGCTTCGTCCGTCGCCTCCGGCAAGAGGCTCCTGATCCGTTTTTCAAATTGTTCTCTCTGCATAGCTCAAAGGCAACCTCACTTCCCGCCCTTTGTGCCAAACAGCTTTGCCTTGTGCTCCGGGGCGATGACCTTCATCATGTATCGGTCACTGCCGCAGCGGAAAAGGCATTCGCCGTTCTGTGCCTTGCTGATGAGGTCGAACTCTGTATCCTCCATTTGCAGCATATTGGTGAAAAACTGCTTCTCCGTAGTACCGGGGTTGAAGAAAAACTGATGGGGCGGGATGGCGAACAAGGGCTTGGTCATCTCCCGTACCTCGCGCTGATTGAAATCCTCCAGATTCTGACTGGCCATCATCAGAGCGGAATCCCGCTTGCGGACACGCTTCAGACAGTTGCGGATGTACTCAATGGCGATGGGATTGGACAGCCACAGATACAGCTCGTCCAGCGCCGCCACCGTCCGTCCCTCCACCAGCAGCTTGTCCGACATATACGCCAGCACATTGAACAGCAGCGCGTTCCGCAGGCTCTTGGCAGCACTCAACACACCGCCTACGCCAAACACCAGAAACCGGTCACTGGTGATGTCCGTATGCCCGTTGAAGAAGTGTGCGTCGGCTCCCACGCACATGGAGTGCAGGCCCAGCAGCACCTCTTGCAGCAGCTCCTTCGTATAGAGCTGATGAGTGTCCGGGTCATAGTGGAGATATTCCTCCTCCAGCAGCGCATAGAAGTCCGACAGGATGGGATAATCCGTAGCGGTGAGTTGCCGGGGATCGGTGCGCTCCGAGATGCCCCACTTGGCATAGAGCTTTGTCAGCATGATCTCTATGGTGTCCAACTGGGCATCGGAGAAATCCTTGTACGCCTTAAAGAAGTCTTTCAGAAAAGAAACGTGCCGCGCCAAAAAGGTATTCTGCCGGAATGCTTCCGGTGCTGACTCGTCCGGCTCCGGCGCGGTGTCCCAGCACTTCACCTCCAGCACGTTGATATGGCGGTCGCCAGCCATCAGGTCGATGAAGCAGCCATTCAGATTCCCGCACAGATCCCCCAATTCATGCTCCGCGTCCAGCGAGATAACGGATTTCCCCGACTCGATCAGATTGCAGATCAGCAGCTTCATCAGATATGATTTGCCCTGACCGCTGTTGCCCAGGATCAGGATGTTGGCGGAGGTCTTGTCACTCTCGCGCCGGTCGAAGTCCACCACGATGTTGCTGCCGAATTTATCCTTGCCGATGTAGAAACCGTTAGGATCGGCCTTGCCGGAGTAGTTGAAGGGAAACATGTTGGCCACGCTGGATGCGGGCAGCACCCGCTGGAACTGCGGCCCCAATGCGGCGTAGCCTGCGGGGTTCACCGTAAGGAATCCTTGCTGCTGCCGCAGCACCAGTTTGTCTATCGTTAGCTTGCAGCGCACCAACTCCGCTTCCACGCTGGTTTGCAGCAGCTTCAGGTTTTCAAAGCTGTCCGCTATGACCTCCACATAGACCGCGCAGTACAGCAGCGGCTCATGCTCACGATCCAGCGCGCCTACCAGCGAGGCCATGTCCTGCAAGTTACTCTCCGCCGTGATAACACGGCGCAGGTCGTTGGTGTTGGCCCGTTCCAATTTGTTGCGGTTGGTGGCGTTGTGAATGATGCGGTTCTCCTCGGCGGGCGTCACCAATCGGCAGACGATCCGCAGCGTCACGCCGCGCCGGTCGCCCAAGCGGCCCAGCAATGCCTGTGAATCCGTGGCTGCGGGATACTCCCGCAGCGCCCATACGCACCGCCATGTGTTGCCGCTGATATAATGATCCGTCTCAAATTTCAGCACCCCCGGCGTGATGCAGTCCAGAAAGGACAGCACCGTTGGTTCCTTCGGGGGTACTTTCTTGCGTTTGAAGATATTTTTCATAGTCCCTCCATAAAGAAGATGTCCATCCGGGGCTTCAGCTCCGGCTCGTGACCGGTAAACTGCTCCGGCTCCTGAAACTGCGCCGTGTACTTCTGGATCTGGTCATCGGTCAGGGAACAGAAGCCGCCCTCGTGGTCGTCGCCCACCAGAAAGAACGGGCCGCAGATGATATCCTCCTCCAGCCACCGGTTGGGTGCCATACCGTTGAGCTTGCCCTCCTCGTTGCAGCAGAGGATAACGCCATCCTCCACATACACCGGCTGGAACAGGCCCTGCACCTCCTGCTGGATGGTGGCCAAAGTATCTTCCATCTCCTTTTCATAGGGAGCCTGCCCCGGCTCCACTTTCAAAATACGCATATCAGCCCTCCTTCACATATCGCTCTCCATCCACGCTGTCATAGACCTCGTGGGATACGTCCTGTTCATAGTAGACCGCCAGCAGCTCCCGCAACTCCTGCTCATTGGCACGGTGGACGGTAAAGCCGTTATCAGAGAGGTGTTTCTCCACATTGGCCAAGTACGACTCTGTGAAGCCTCCCTCGCCACGCTGCCGCAGGATTAGGCAGAAGGTGCGGGCCGAAGCCATGGAGGTCTGGACGCTGTCCAGATGGACACAGTCCGCCTCCAGCAGCGCACGGATGGCGGGGTTCGTTTCCTCCTCCAGCCGCTTGCGGTAGAAGCTGCGGTTGTCCTGATAGGATTCCTTGGAATCCGTGGCCAGAATCTCCACCTCCGCCATGCCCTTCAGCACATTCATCAGGCTGTAGATGCGCTGGCGGACGATGCTCTCCGGCAGCACATTCAGGTTGCTGGGCTTCAGGATGAGATAAACCAGCTCGCCGTTGGGGGTGCGGATGCTGCGCTCCGTGATCTCGTCAATGCCCAGAAGCTGCTGGGCGGAGGGTAGTTTCTTCTTGAAAATGCTCATGAGCCTAATCTCCATTCATAGTATTGACGTCCGAAAAAGAATGCTCCGGCGTAGCGCAGGAAATCCAGCATACTGACACCATCATGTCGGATGGCCAGAAAGGCGTACACAGCGGTGACCACCAGCGGAGTCACGAAACCGGTCTGTGCCAGCGCCAGCGCTGACAACAGCAGGCCAATGCCGATCAGCGCCACATCCCGCAGCGCCCACAGCCACAGCATAGGCCGCGCGGTCAGGTTGTCTGGGTATAGGTACATAGTTTTCCCTCCAAAAGTGGAAGCCGCAGGCGTGTACCTGCGGCTTCCGTGTTTTATTACTCCGCTACATCGGCAGCGTCGTTCAGCTCCCGCTCGATAAGGCCCAGGATGAAGTCCTTCTGCTTTAGGCCGTTCCGGGCGAGGTAGTCTTTCAGTCGCTCGAACAGCTCCTCCGGTACCTGAAAGGCGATTGTGCGGGTGTTGGTATTCATAGTCCTTGTTCCTCCGTCAAAATGTTCTTTGAGTATGTCTGTGATGTAGTCGGACAGTGTCTGTCCGCGCTGCTCCTGCTCCGCCCGAAGCCGCTGGTGCAGGGACAGCGGGATAGGCGCGCAGAGGTTTTTCTTTTCCTCCATGATGGATACTCCTTTCCGCCTCCCGCGAGGCAAGCAAAGCATAGCCCAAACACCGCGGCAAAGCTATTAACAAGTACAACGAGAATATAAGCGCAAACGAAGCAGAATGAACAAAGCTATTTCTTCCTTGCGTTTTTCCGAGCAGGATCGGCTATTGGTGCGTCTCCTTTTCTTACGCCACCCGTTGAGATATAAAGGATACTTCGTCTTGGAATATAGGCGCAGCCCATGAGTGCATCCTCAACTGTCAGGATATCGCCTTCTTCCATGCGCTCAAAGTCTCCAGCTAAACCTTTTTTAACGGGGAGGTCATAGTCCTCTGCTATTTCGATCACATCGCCATTCAGAAGATGTATTCTGTATATTTGATAATACATTGTTTTTTCCTTTTCTATCATTCTCTTAAAGTGTTCACAGCTCTCCCTCGCTCTCCCGTATGGTATCCGCCATGCATTTCATCACGAAATCCACGCAGGGAATAGCCACGCTGTTGCCCAGCGCCTTGTAGCGGGCGCTGTCGGACGCGCCGGGAATGTCCGTCCATCCGTCCGGAAATCCTTGCAGCCGTTCACATTCCAGCGGCGTCAGGCGGCGGATAAGGAGGAACGGCAGATCTTCGTCACCGGCAGGCTCACAGGTGTAGAGATCATCTGTGGAATAGCACACCGCATGGCGATCCATGGTATTCAGGGTGTACATTACGTTCTCCTGATACCCGATGCCGTTGCCTCCATTCTCCGGCTTTCGGTCGATGGCATTGCCGGTGATGCAGTAGATGGGCTCCTCTACCAGCGGCACATTGTTGCCGCCCGTCCCGTAGCGGGCCGACATGGTGGGAGCCACATCGCCCACCTGATTGTACCGGGCGTCGATACCGTGATTTTCAAACACCAGCGGCTGGTGACCATGCTCCTGTGCCCGCAGCGTACCGGTCATATCCTCGGACAGCTCCATGACCTGTCCGCCCTGATCGTTGATGCACAGCACAGAGGGCATACTGTTGCCGCCCGCACTGCCCTTCAGCGTCGGAGTTACCTCCTCGCTGTAGCCGATGCCACCGGCAGTCGCTCCTGCACCTGCGGAGAAGCTGGCCACAAAGGTCTGCTGCTTCATGCCCGGCTGCGCGCCCAGCGCACCGGCCTTGTCGCCCAGATCACGGACTTCATCCCGCTGGTTGGCCGCAAACGCCACCGGCGCACCGGCAGTCTTGCCCAGATCAATGCCCTCGTCCCGCTGGTTGATGTGATAGGCTTTCAGAAGGCCCAGCCGGAGCAGCGTCACCAGATCGGCCATACGCAGGCCGCTTTGCAGCTCCAGCGCTTCCCGCAGCGTATCCGGCAGCACCTTACCGCGTCGTCTGGCCCTACGGAGGATACCCAGACAGGCTTTCCGGCTCAAAAAGTATCTGCGATGAGGATGGGGCTCCAAAATCCGCCACAAGGAAGATCCTCTTGCGGCTCTGGGGGACACCCCAGTATTGAGCGTCAAGGACTCGCCAACAAAGGGAGCTAAGAGCTCCCAATATGGCTGCCCCAGAATATTGCCAGCCCCAGGGATGACTTTGAGGAACATATAAGCCCGGCAGACCAATTCGGAGCGTTTCTTCCAGGACACGCCGGAAGTCCTCGCCTTTGTTGGAGGAGAACGCGCCGGGGAATAGTGATAGGTAATCCTTTGAGGCAATCTCCGGATTTTCCCCCACTCCACACCGTGCATGAGAGTTTCCCCTCACACGGCGTTCCATCGGGATAACAGCATTTTGTTTCAAACACAATTTACACACTTCGTTGCGGGTAGATGGTTTTAGATTGCGTTCAGATTTGCTTGTTTTCGCAGTTTGTTGAGCTTATTTCGCTGTTGATCATCCAGCCGCAGGGTTTGGAGCAGACGGTAAATGGTCTTTTCATCAGTGGCATGAACAAGTTGATGGACAGTCTCACTGACTATAACAAGATTTGCGTAGGCATCTGTTCCGCCTGCTGATTTAGGGCGTTTGTGATGACAGTGAATTTCATGGAGTGCGAGCGTTCTGCCTGTAACAGCACATTTCCCGTACTGTGCCGCATATAGAGAAATACAGTTGTCCGCATACTCCACAGACTGCCCCAGCCTCGGATTACGCATCAGCCATGTGAGAATTTCAATATTGACACCAAGCATCCGATGGATTTCCTCTCGTCCGCTCTCTGTATAGCGATTGATGCTCCGCTTTTTCCCCAATGGGTTCTTATGCCGGATATATCCTGCTGGTATAAGCGGATGTCCTTTCAGAAAGCGAATTTGGCTGCTGTTGCCATATTTACTCTTGATGTAGCCCTTTTCTAATTTTCCCTGTTTGCTTAGTCCCTGCTTACCCAAACGGTTTTTCATTTGCTTGCCGATGGCGAATGCAATGGGCGAGAAGTCCAGATTGACGCAGGTAGCAACACGATAATAATTGTGCATTCCAATTACGATAGAGTTGTACCGGAAGATTTGCTTACGCTGGTCTTGCTCGCTTTTCGGATGTTGAATTTCCTTAATACACTTCGCCAGTTGGTCTTTTACCCTTTTCTGCGCTTTATCGCTCATGTGAGACCGGACGACATACTTATCTCCCTTGCGCTGTGCTTTCATCTTGAATCCCAGATATTCCGAATAGTGGCGTTTTAGGTTCACCACCTTAGATTTTTCTGGGCTGATGTCCAGTTTCAACCGCTCTTTTAGCCATTGCGTTGTTGCCGCATATAAACAAAATGCGTCTTTGCGGTTTCGGCAGAACAGCTTGAAATCGTCGGCATATCGAACAATGAATACAGGCTTTAGGTTGCTTTCACGCAGCAATCGGTACTGGTAGCCCCGGTTGATGCTGCCGTTTGCGTTGAGACGAGTATATTTCGCGTTGCCGTGCATCGGCATCCACTCCCACTGTGACGCTATCCACCAGTCCAGTTCATTGAGAACAATGTTGGACAGCAGTGGAGAGAGAATACCGCCTTGCGGCGTTCCCTTGCTGGGGTGGAAAATTTCTCCGTTAGGCAACACGATCGGGGCTTTCAGCATTTCTCGAATAATGCACAGAAGCCGTTTATCCTGGATTCCCATTTCCCACATCTGCTGAATCAGCTTTGTGTGGTTTACATTGTCAAAGAAGCCTTTTATATCGATGTCCACAACATAATACAGGTGCGATAGCTGTATTAGCTGGTCACATCTGGCGATGGCATGTTCTGTGGAGCGATTTGGTCTAAAGCCGTAGGAATGGTCATAAAATTTTGCTTCACAGATTGGCTCCAAGACTTGCAGGATACATTGCTGCACGATGCGGTCTACAATGGTTGGGATTCCAAGGGGGCGGGTTTTCCCGTTTGGTTTTGGGATTTCCACCCTGCGGACAGGGCGGGGATGATAGCTCTTAAACTGCTTTTGGATCAGCGCCACATATTTTTCCTCGTTCAATTTGGCAAGGTCTTGTATGGTGCGCTTATCTACTCCTGCGGTACTGCTCCCTGTGTTCCCTTTGATTGTCCGGTATGCCATTCTAATATTTTCCTCACTGGAAATGAGTTCCATAAGGTGAACAAACACTTTGCCTTTTAAGCTATCGGCATACAGACTGTCCAAAGTCTTTTGCAGGTCGTAATATTCCGCATAACGGATTTTGCTTCTCTTGGGTTTCTTCCGCTCCGAAGTCAACACAGGCATCCACTCCTTTTCAGCGGATTTTCTTTGTCATATTCGAAGCTGTGTTTATTGTGTTTTCAAATTTACCTGTTATCTCGACTTGAGGCTATCCCTCCATCATGTTTCCATGATTTCTACGGTACTGTGCCTCTACTCTCACTGGAATAAAGGGCGGTTATGAATTCCCACCCAGCGTTTCTTTGGCTGCAACAGCCTCCACGCTCCCAGCTTTCCACGTTCCAATGACCCTATCATTTCACACTTTTAGGTGCTCCCTTTGAGCCTGTGTCCGGCTTTCGCCTTACTGCCTGTAACAGTATATGGATTTTCATAAAAACGACTTTTACTCATCCACGGACACCCCGCTATGGCGGGCAGTGCCTTTCGACACATTCTGGGTTTAGACCCTTACATTCGGAAGTTCGTCAGTGTTCTGCACACATTCTCACCATGAGCATGAGACACCCGGCATATAGGCAACGCCGTCCACCTCTGGACAGGTTTCGTATCATTGATTATGATTTACGGTTGCTCTCTGCCGACTTTACCGAGCTTCTGACACAGATTTATTTGCTTCATCAGCGCCAGTCGGAGTATCAGTGTGGGCGTTTCAAGGCGTTACCCTATCATTCCACCCATCGGGTCATTAGTTCTGCAAGTATTTTTTTCACCGTCCTTTCAATCTTGCGCCTGACCTTTTCAGTCAGGAACGTGTCGCACCGTTTTCCCAGCACATGAACCGGGGTCGAACATGGAGACCTGATCGCCCTCGAAGTAAGTCTGCATCTCGCATCTCCTTGATGATCCGAATTTGTTCCATAAAAAGGCCGGAACGCGCACCGGACAATCCGGTGCGCTTTCCGGCCACAGATAAGTCCTGACAGGGGCTGCCGCCGCAGATGATGTCCACCGGCGGCAGCAACGCCCCATGCAGCTTTGTGATGTCACCATAGTGGAGCATCCCAGGCAGGCGCTCCATGGTGACGCGAATGGGGAATGGTTCGATCTCGCTGGCCCACAACGGCACGATCCCGTTGTGGATGGCAGCAAGCGGGAAGCCTCCGATACCATCGAACAAGCTCCCCATCGTGATGAGCCTCATTTTACCGCCTGTACCACTGTGCGAGTCATATTGACCGCAGTCTGCGCCGTGTATACGGCACTCATAATGTTGGCCCGCGTGGTGGTGTCCAGTCCGAAGGCTCCCGCAATGCGGGGAATCTCTCCGGCAGAGAGCATCAGCCCCAACCCCAGCAGGGCGTGATCTTTGAACACCATCAGGCCCGCCACCAGAATGGTGGCCTGTAAAAAGGCAGTCAGGCACAATCCAATGACCTGTTTGCACCACTG
>CAKTRJ010000031.1 GCA_934597345.1 uncultured Oscillospiraceae bacterium | reverse complement strand
TGACCGCCATCTCGGTGAGCAGCAGCTCGCTTTCAGATGGCGGCCTTTTATTCGCGGCTACGTTTGACGGTTACGAACAATACCACATTCTCAGCCATGTCAGAACGTCCTGAAAAAAAGCCCACCCCTACGGGGTGGGCTTTTCTGTATGTTATGGTTCTTCCCGCTCGCAGCCGCAGTTGGGGCAATGCTTTGGGCCACCCCACAGGGTTCTGTCGGTGGTGCGGTTGTCATTGGATGGAACACTTTCTCCTGGCAATCCACCAGGCTGCCAGCATGGCGGCGTAGCCCAGCAGCAGGTAGATCACGGCGTAAAGCGCAAACGCTATTTCGGCCATGTCAAAGATCACCCACGCACCCAGCAGGAACAGTGCGGCAAACAGCAGCGGGCAGAACCACGCCGCGCGGATATTTCCGCCGGAGAAGATGCCCAGCAGGATCGCCGTGATGGGGTTCACCGCGAAAAACAGTAGGAAGCAGATGGCCATGCCGCCGTCTCCCTTGACAAGCGTGACCGCAAGCCACGGAAGCAGCAGCGCCACCAGCGCGGCGATCAGCAAGGGGATGATGTTGCGTTTCGTCATAGTGTCCTCCTTATTGGTCGTGTTGTGTGGGCGGGTATTGCGCCATCGGACGGCGGAGTGTGGTCACCCCGCCCTACGGGATTCTATCAGTGGTCGGTTCGTAGGGGGCGGCGTCCCCGACGCCCCGAAAACAGCAGCCGACACTTCATCCCCCGTACAGGGCGGTGACCAGCTGGGAATAGACCTGCTCCGGGTTCTTTTTGAAGCGCTGGGCCAGATCGTCGGCCATCTCCCGGGTGGCCACCATCAATTGCAGGCGCATCACGTTGTCCACATCGTCGCTGAGACTCAGCTCCACGGTGTAGGTGCCGTTCTCCCGGCGCTCCACCTGGGCGTGCACCTGCGCACGGCGCACCAGCTCCTGCCGGTGGGCGGCGATGAGCCGGTCAGCCTTCATGCGGACGGAATAGGGCAGGCTGGACTGGCAGATCTCGCTGTTTTTCAGTCCCTTGGGCGTAATGGCGTACTTCTGCTCGGCGTTGATGCGCAGATGCTCGGTCTTGACCAGTTCGCTGAGGCACTGAGAGAAGTCGAAATAGTCGATGCCGTCGTCGATCATGGTAAGAGCCTGGATATCGCTCAGCGGCATAGGCTCCGCCACCCCGGCAGCCACATACAGGATCAGAAACTTGATCTCCAGCTTGTCGCGGATGAATCCGACGCTCATGTCATCACGCTCCCTTCTTCGTTTATGATACGGAATTTTCGGAAATTTGTCAACGCTCCCGCACCACCACATTCTCCTTCCCCAGCCACTGGCGGCACTCTGCCAGCAGGGCCGGGTGGTTCAGGCATTTGCCCGCCAGCAGCTTTCCCGTGTCGGCCAGACGGATCTTCACGGGGGTCTCCCCCTCGAACATGGTCATGACCAGGCGGATATGGCGGAAGGCTACGCTGTCCATGCTGGGGAAGCGCAGGAAGATGGTGCATGCTTTCTTCTCCCCGGGCGGCTCCGGCGCGGCGGGGACGGCCTTGGTATCCAGCGGATAGATGGTGTCGCACATGATCTGGGGCGGCTTTTCGTCCCGCACCGACAGACGGCCCTTCACCACCACCGGGGTATTGACGGCCATATAGCTGCCGCACTGCTCAATGGTGCGGCTGAAGCACAGCAACTCCATGGAGGACACCTCATCCTCCACCACCACATAGGCCATGAGGGTGTTGTTCTTGGTGGTGCGGGTACGGTTGGAGGTGACGATGCCCGCGATGGTGACGTTCTGCCCGTCGGCATAGCGGGTGGGGCCGCCCTCGGCGGCGAAGTCCTCCAGAATATCGTGGATGGGCACCGCACCGGCGGCACGGGCCGCGCCCCGGTAGTCGTTCATGGGGTGGCCGCTGAGGTACAGGCCCGTGGTCTCCTTCTCCATGAACATCCGCTCGGTGGCGGTATACTCCGGCAGGTCGGGCAGGTGGATGGACGCGGCCTGGGTATTGCTTCCGCCGCCCGTGCCGAACATGTCCAGCTGGCCCTCCACATTCACTTTGCGGCTGTTGGCGATGGCATCCAGCACCTTCTCGTACACCTGGATCAGCTGGGAACGGTAGGCCCCCATGGTATCGAAGGCGCCCGCGCGGATCAGGTTCTCCACCGCACGCTTGTTCATATCGCCGCAGTCGAACATCCGCTCGCAGAAGTCCTGGAAGGAGGCGAAGGGGCCGCTCTTGTCCCGCTCGCGCACCAGTGCCTGAATGAAACCCCGGCCGATGTTCTTGATGGCCACAAGGCCGAAGCGGATGCCGCCCTCCTCCACGGTGAAGCCGTCGTAGGAGCGGTTCACGTCCGGCGGCAGCAGGGCGATGCCGCACTCCCGGCACTCGGCGATATACTCCGCCACCTTGTCGGAGTTGTCCAGCACCGAGGTCAGCAGCGCCGCCATATATTCGCGGGTATAGTGACACTTGAAGTACGCCGTCTGATAGGCCACCACCGCGTAGCTGACGGCGTGGGCCTTGTTGAAGGCGTAGTTGGCAAAGTCATAGATCTCGTCATAGATGGCCTGGGCCGTTTTCTCCGGAATGCCGTTGGCCACGCAGCCCTTGATGTTACGGGCGGCGTCGCCGTGGAGGAACGCCTCCCGCTCCCGTTCCACGTCCTTGGCCTTCTTCTTGGACATGGCGCGGCGCACCATGTCCGCCTGACCCAGCGAGTAGCCCGCCAGCTCCTGGAATATCTTGATGACCTGCTCCTGATAGACGATACAGCCGTAGGTGCCCGACAGGATGGGCTTCAGCGACGGATGCTTATAGGTCACCAGCTTGGGATCGTGCTTGCAGGCGATGAACCGGGGGATGGATTCCATGGGGCCGGGGCGGTACAGGGCTATGATGGCGGTGATATCCTCGATGGACTGGGGCTTCAGACCCAGGCAGACGCCGGTCATGCCGGTGGATTCCATCTGGAACACGCCGGAGGTGCGGCCCTCCGTCAGCATCCGGAACACCTCCGGATCGTCCATGGGGATCTTCTCCAGATCGAAGTCCGGGGTGTGGCGGTGTACCATCTTCACCGCGTCGTCCAGCACCGTCAGGTTCCGCAGGCCCAGGAAATCCATTTTCAGCAGGCCCAGCTCCTCCAGCGTGATCATGTTGTACTGGCAGACGATGGACTCGTCATTCCGGGCCAGCGGCACATATTCATACACCGGCAAGCGGGTGATCACCACACCGGCGGCATGGGTGGAGGCGTGGCGGGGCATGCCCTCCAGCGCCTTGGCCATGTCGATGAGCCGCTTCACCCGCTCGTCGGCCTCGTAGAGGTCGGACAGCTGCTTGCTGAGCCGCAGGGAATCGTCCAGCGTGATATGCAGCGCGCCGGGACCGGAAGGCACCAGCTTGGCCACGGCGTCCACCTCGGCATAGGTCATGTTCAGGGCGCGGCCCACATCCCGGATGGCGCCCCGGGCAGCCATGGTGCCGAAGGTGACGATCTGGGCCACATGGTCATCGCCGTACTTGCGGCGGACGTAGTCCACCACCTCGCCCCGGCGGGTATCGCCGAAGTCCATGTCGATATCCGGCATGGACACGCGCTCCGGGTTCAGGAAACGCTCGAAATACAGCTGATACTGCATGGGGTCGATGTCGGTGATGTGCAGACAGTAGGCCACCATGGAGCCGGCGGCGCTGCCGCGGCCGGGGCCCACGGGTATGCCCGCCTTCCGGGCATAGTTGACGAAGTCGGACACGATGAGGAAATAGTCGGTAAAGCCCATCTTCTCGATCATGGCCAGCTCATATTCCAGCTGCTTGCGGTACTCCGGCTTTTCGTCGCCGTAGCAGCGGACAAAGCCCTCGTCGCACAGCTTGCGAAGATAGGTGGGTGAATCGTAGCCCGGCGGCAGCTTGAATTCCGGCAGGTGGTACTTGCCGAAGGTGAATTCCAGCTGGCAGCGGTCTGCGATGCGCTGGGTATTCTCCACCGCGTCGGGATAGCCGGAGAACAGCGCCTCCATCTCCTCCGTGGAGCGGAGGTAGAAGTTCCGGGGCTCGTACCGCATGCGGTTCTCGTCGTCCACGGTCTTGCCGGTCTGGATGCACAGCAGCACATCGTGGCTCTCGGCGTCCTCCTTCCGGAGATAGTGAGCGTCGTTGGTACACACCAGCGGGATGCCCGTCTCATTGTGCATCCGCAGCAGGGCGCGGTTCACCGTGGTCTGGTCGGCAATACCGTGATCCTGCAGCTCCAGATAGAAGTTGTCCTCTCCCAGAATGGAGCGCAGCTCCAGCGCGTAGGCCTTGGCTCCCTCATAGTCGCCGTTGATGATGCGGCGGGGGATCTCACCGGCCAGGCAGGCACTGAGCCCGATCAGGCCCTCGCTGTGCTCGCGCAGCAGGTCAAGGTCGATGCGGGGCTTGATATAGAAGCCCTCGATATACGCCTGGGACACCATATAGGACAGGTTACGGTAGCCTGTCTCGTTTTTGCACAGCAGCACCATATGCCGGGACTCGGCGTCAAACTCGTGCTGCTTGTCGAAGCGGGTGCGGCGGGCCACATACACCTCGCAGCCGATGACCGGATGGATGCCCTCCGCCTTGCAGGCCCGGTAGAAGTCGATGGCCCCGTACATGGCGCCGTGATCCGTGATGGCACAAGCCGTCTGCCCCATCTCTTTGACCAGCTTTGGCAGGTCACGGATGCGGCAGGCGCCGTCCAGGAGGCTGTATTCCGTATGGACGTGAAGGTGGGCAAACGCCATTACTGTGCCTCCAGCTCGTCCAGCATGTCGCTGAGCAGCTCCGTGCCGGACACCACCAGCAGGCGGCAGTGCTGGGTCACGCCCAGCTCCTGCGCGGCTGGCGTGCCCACCAGTTCCTTGTCCGCCAGCAGGTCACGGCAATTCAGGTTTTTGAACTGCTCGGCAAAGCGCCGCTGGAATTCCTGCACCAGACGGGTGGAACGCTTCTTGCCCTCCGCGCCGTCCTCCAGTGTGGCGGGATAGCGCATGCCAAGCACCACCACGGCCGCGCTGATCACGCCGCACATGCTGCCGCAGCGCATACCGTTGCCGAAGCCGCTGGACAGCGCGATGCTCTGCTCCTCGGTCAGACCCGTAATGTCCGTAAAAGCCACCAGCACGCTCTGTCCGCAGCTGAACTTCTTCTCGTGATACTCGTTCGCCTTCCGGCATCTTTCCATCTTTGTCATGACAGTTTTCTTGCCTCCTCCATGATCTTTCGTATCCGGTGATTCAAACAGGATTTGCTGATGGGCGGATCGAACAGCGCCGCCAATTGGGCCAGCGGCAGCTCCGGATTCTGCATCCGCAGCCGCGCCGTCTCCTGTATCTTCTCCGGCAGCCTTTCCAGCTGTCCGGCCTTTTCCAGCTTTTCGATGGCCTCCTGCTGGGCGGCCACCGCGTCCAGCGTCTTGTTCACGTTGGCCATGTCGCAGTTCATGGCCCGGTTGGCCCCGTTGCGGATCTCCTTATCCACTTTGGCGGTCATGATCTCGGTGGCGGCCACCGGCGCGCCCAAGGTGGTCAGCAGATCCTCAATATGCTCGGACTGCTTGAAGTAGATGACGGCGCTGCCGCTGCGCATGACGCTGCGGGGCAGGAAGCCCATCTCCTGCAGAAGGGCCGACACCTCGCGGCTGGCCTGCACATGGGAGGTGGACAGCTCCAGATGATAGCGCTTCTCCGGGTCAGTGACGCTGCCGCCCGCCAGAAACGCGCCCCGCAGGAAGGACACGCGGCAGCAGTCCTCCTCCAGCATGGCGAAATTCACATGCAGCACCAGCGCCTGACGAGGATCGTAGCCCAGCGTGTCCACGACGCGGCGCAGCTTGTCCGGATCGGTGATCTGGAAGATCAGCTTACTGCCTGGGGTCTCCTCCGTGGGCAGGCGGTCAAACTTCACGTTGAAGGCCCGGTGGAACAGGCGGGGCAGCCGCGCGGCAAACTCCGGATTCTCCGTGATGATTCGCACCTCCTGCATGGTGAAGGTGTTGCAGTACAGCAGCACGCCGTAGCACTCGGCACGGGCGCAGCACAGCCGCTGCACCGCCGTGCGGCACAGCTCCGCCTTGGCCTTGTAGGAAAACGACTGCATGGGGCCTCCTCCTTCATGTGGGATTCTTCGAGGATACATATTCCTCGTAAATGGTCATCAGCTCATGGGCCAGATGGCCGGGATTGTGCCGCACCAGCCCGTTTTCCAGACTGGCCACAGGCCGCTCGATCAGCTCCACGCCCAGCGCGCGGCACTTCTCCGTATCGTGATAAATCGGCTCCGCGCCCTCCTGTGCGTACCGCCGGGCGATACTCTCCGGGATGGGCATGGAATTGGTCAGGCACAGCCGGAACAGCTGGGGATAGCTGTGGCTGAACAGGGCCTGAATATGGTCGGAGACGGTATAGCCCTCCGTCTCCCCCTCCTGGGTCATGACGTTGCAGACATAAAGCTTTACCGCTTTACTGTCCCGGATGGCGTCGGCAATACCATCCACCAGCAGGTTGGGGATGATGCTGGTATAGAGGCTGCCCGGCGCCAACACGATCATGTCCGCGTCCAGAATGGCCTCCACCGCCGCGTCCAGCGCCCTGGGATGCTCCGGCAGCAGCCGGACGGAGCGGATGCGGCAGTCCTGCTCCTTCTTGCAGTAGAAAATATGGGATTCGCCCAGCACGGTGGCCCCGTTTTCAAAGGTGGCCTCCAGCTGCACGTTCTCGTTGGTCACCGGCAGCACCCGGCCCGTGATGGCCAGCACCTTGCTGAGACCGGCCACCGCCTTGTCGAAGCTGGGCATGATGTCGTTCAGCGCCGCCAGCAGCAGATTGCCAAGGCTCTGGCCCGCCAGCGAGCCGTCCGCGAACCGGTAGGCCATCAGCTGGCCCATCAGCGGCTCGCAGTTGGCCAGCGATTGCAGGCAGTTGCGGATATCGCCGGGGGCGGCCATACCCAGATCCTGCCGCAGCATGCCGGTGCTGCCGCCGTCATCCGCCACCGTGACGATGGCGGTGATGTTGCGGGTATAGAGCTTCAGGCCACGCAGCAGCGTGCTCAGGCCCGTGCCGCCGCCGATGCCCACCACCTTGGGGCCCTTCTCCGGCGGGATATGATATAAGTAATGAGACATGAGACCGTCCCTTCCTTCCCATGATCAGCGGGAGATATCCCGGTGGCTCTCCGTCACGGCAAAGCCCGCCGCCGTCAGATCCTGCGCCAGCTGGTGAGCCACCGCCACACTGCGGTGGTGGCCGCCGGTGCAGCCCACGGCGATCACCAGCACCGTCTTGCCCTCTTCATTATAAAGGGGCAGCAGATACAGCAGCAGCTTTTCCAGCCGCTCCATGAACTCTCCTGTCCGGGGGAAAGAGAACACATAGTCCCGCACCGCCGCGTCCAGGCCGGTGCCGTGCTTCAGCTCCGGTATGTAGTAGGGGTTCGGGAGAAACCGCACGTCGAACACTAAGTCGGACTCCATAGGCAGGCCGTGCTTGAAGCCGAAGCTCATCACGTCCACATGCAGGCCCTGCCGGTCCTTCTCCCGGCCGAAAAGATTCAGAAGCTCACTGCGGAGCTTCCCCACCGAGAAGGAGGACGTATCCAGCACATAGTCGGCGTGATCCCGCACCGGCTGAAGCATCTGCCGTTCCAGCGTCACCGCCTGCTCGATGCTCCGGCCCTCCGCCGACAGCGGATGGGCGCGGCGGGTCTCCTTATACCGGTTGATGATGGAGGCGGTGTCCGCGTCCAGAAACAGCAGGCGGCAGTCCACATCCGTCCGCTTCAGCCGCTCCAGCGTGGCGATCAGCAGGTCAAAGGGCTCGCCCGCCCGGACGTCGTACACCAGCGCCACCCGGTCATAATGGCCCCGTGACGCGGCGCAGAAGTCAGCGAATTTCACCATCATCTCCGCCGGAAGGTTATCCACGATATAGTAGCCGATATCCTCCAGAATGGAGGCGGCCCGGCTTTTGCCGCTGCCGCTCATACCGGTAATGATCAGAATTTCCATAGGTTCTCCCCTGTTTTATTTGACGATGCGCACTTCCGGCTCCAGCGTCACGCCGGAGTTTTCCTTCACCCGGCGCTGCACCTCCGCCATCAGCGCCAGCACGTCGGCGCAGGCGGCGCCGCCCGCGTTGATCACAAAGCCCGCGTGCTTTTCCGACACCTGCGCACCGCCGACGGTCAGACCCTTGCAGCCCGCCTCCTCGATCAGGCGGCCCGCGAAGTGGCCCTCCGGCCGCTTGAAGGTGCTGCCCGCGCTGGGATACTCCAGCGGCTGGGAGGCCCTGCGCCGGGCCATCAGGTCGTCCATGCGGCCGCGGATGGCGGCGCTGTCGTCCGGATGCAGGGCGAATATGGCGGACAGCACCACTGCGTCGGGATGCTCCGTCAGCAGGCTGCGGCGGTAGCCGAAAGCCATACCGGCGCAGGGAACGGTTTTCACGCCCTCGTCGGGAAACAGCACGGTGACGCTTTCAATGACCTGGGCCAGCTCGCCGCCGTAAGCGCCCGCGTTCATACATACGCCGCCGCCCACGCTGCCGGGGATGCCGTGGGCAAATTCCAGCCCCGCCAGTCCCTGTCCGCAGGCGAAAACCGCCGTGCGGGCCAGTGACGCGCCCGCCCCGGCCCTGACGCGGCCGCCCTCCAGCAGCCGGATGTCCGCCATGTCGCGGGTGTTGATGATCAGCCGATCCACGCCCTCGTCGGGAAACAGCACATTGGTGCCATTGCCCAGCACATAGGGCCGCGCACCGCATTCACCGGCGAAATTCAGCAGCAGCACCAGCTGCTCGGCGTTCCGGGGAAAGGCCATCCGCCGGGCCGGGCCGCCGATACGGAAGGAGGTGTATTTCGACAGCGGCTCCTCCGCCGACACGGGAAGGTCCGGCAGATAGTCCCGCAGCTTTTCGTCCAGTTCTTCATACCAACGCATACAGCGCCTCCTTGCTTTCAGATGATCCGCTTATTCTTCCCCAGCAGCGCCGCGCCGATGACACCGGCGTCGTTGCCCAGCTGCGCCTTGACGATCTTCGTCATTTTGTCATAGTTGCAGGGCAGACTGTGGGCCGCCACCTGACGGCGCAGGGGCAGCAGCAGCTGTTCGTCCGACTCGTTGCTGACGCCGCCGCCGATGGCCAGCGTATCCGGCTGGAAGATATTGATGATGTTCACGATACCGGCGGCCAGATAGCGGATGTACTGGTCGCAGACCCGCTGGCCCACCTGACAGCCCCGGCGGGCGGCGATGAAGGCCGACTGGCCGGACACATGGCCGTCATTCTCGGCAATGACCTGGGCCATGATGCTGTCGGGGTTCTCCTGCCATGCCCTGGTGGTCTGGCGCTTCAGGGCGCTGGCGGAGGCGTACCGCTCCCAGCAGCCGCGGCGGCCGCAGGGGCACTCCTCGCCGTCCATCTCGATGGACATGTGGCCCACCTCGCCCGCCATGCCGTTGGAGCCGTGGAAGATCTTGCCGTTATGGATGATGCCGCCGCCCACGCCGGTGCCCAGTGTGACGGTGATGAAGCGCTTGCTGCCCCGGCCGCCGCCTACATAGTATTCCGCCAGTGCCGCGCAGTTGGCGTCATTTTCTATGTAAAGGGGCAGGTCGCTGAGCTGGTGGAACAGCCGCCGCAGCGGCACGTTCCGCAGGGGAAGATTGCAGGTATACAGGATGGAGCCGCCCCGAATCTCCACCGCGCCGGGGCAGCCTACGCCCACGGAGAATATTTCGCCTATATCGCAGCCATTGTCCCGGCACAGGTCCAGCACCAGCGCGTGGATGGTCCATGCCAGCGCCGCCGGGTCGGCGATACCCGCCACCTTCATTTTCCGGGTGGCCAGCAGCTGGCCCTCTCCGTCCACCATGCCGGCCTTCAGATTGGTGCCGCCGATATCGATGCCGATGTATTTCATAACAGGTCGCTTCCGTTCTGTCGGCTCATAGCGTCCAGCTTGCTGTCGAACTGGGTCACGAAGTCGCGGCCCGCGTTATAGCCGTATTTGGTCTGGCGGTTCTTCATGGTGGCGATCTCCACGATACCGGCCAGATTCCGGCCGGGCCGCACCGGGATGGTCACGATGGGCAGCGACACGTCCAGCAGCGTATACTGCTCCTCGCCCAGGCCCAGACGGTCATAGAACTTGCCGTCCTGCCACTGCTCCAGCTGGATCACCAGATCGATCTCCGTCTCGAACTGTACCGCGCCCATACCGAACAGCTGCTTCACGTCGATGACGCCCACGCCGCGGATCTCGATATAGTGACGGATCAGCTCCGGAGCCGTGCCATGGAGTGTGTCGGAAATGCGCTTGATCTCCACCGCGTCGTCGGCCACCAGCTGATGGCCGCGCTTGAGAAGCTCAATGGCGGTCTCGCTCTTGCCGATGCCGCTGTCGCCCAGGATCAGCACACCCTGACCGTAAATGTTCATCAGCACGCCGTGGCGGGTGATCTGGGGCGCCAGGGCGTTATTGAGATAGTCAATGATATGACTGGTGGCGTCCACCGTATCACTGCCGGTGCGCAGCAGGGTGCGGCCATGCTTCTGGGCCATCTCCAGCAGCTCGTCGAACACCTCCAGATTGCGGGAGATGATCATGGCCGGGAAGCTGTAGCTCATCAGGCGGTTAAAGACCCTCGTCCGCTCCTCGGCGGTCATGCGGGAGAGAAAGCGCATCTCGCTTTTCCCCAGGATCAGCAGGCGCTTGGTGTCGAAATAATCGTAAAACCCCACCAGCTGCAGGGACGGACGGAACACGTCCGACACGGTGATGACGCAGGTGTCATAGTCGCGGCCCTTGCAGAGGATCTCCATATGAAAGTATTCCGTCAGCTTCTTCACGCTGGCCGGGGTACGTCTCACTTTTTCCATGCTCGTTGCTCCTCACACTCTATACCATCGATTAACAAGGACAAACACGCCTGACAGCGTGTCTTTCCGGCACTTTTTGCCCTTTTCGCCTTGGTGGGCGCCAGCCCACCTGCGTCTCAAAAGCCAAAAATCACTCGAAAATCCATCGCTGTCAGGTGCCTTGCAGTTTTGCCGGAACAGAAATGTGTCCAGACAAGAAAAGGCCCGCAGAGAATACTTACCGTATTGTCAAGGGGCTTGACACAGTATGGGCGCATTTCTGCCCGTCAAAACCGTGTCTGCCCTTGTCAATCGATGGTATTAATAACAATACAGATTATATTATACCGTATCCGCCTCCGTTTCGCAACTTTCCCCCTTGAAAATTTTTTCAGTTTTTTGTCAAATAATGCTTGCATTTTGTTTCAACTTCTGGTATGATAACTACTGCTTGTGAAACGGCAAGCAGTATGTTACGACAGCAAGGAGGTGCAACGGATGGCTAAGTGCGAGTTCTGCGATAAGGGCGTGACCTTCGGTATCAAGGTTTCCCACTCTCATCGTCGTTCCAATCGTCCTTGGAAGCCCAACGTCAAGCGCGTGAAGGCTTTGATCAATGGTACGCCTCGCCATGTGTATGTTTGTACCCGGTGCCTGCGTTCCGGTAAAGTTACCCGCGCGATCTGAACATAACATGAGCAAAAGCTCTGTGGGAAACCACAGAGCTTTTTTCGTGCCGCCGGGCCGGTGCGTCTCTTGAAATTTTTCTTCGCTTATTGCTCAAAACTGTCAATTTTTGTAAATTGTGCTGAAACCTGACCGGATGGGACGCCGTATTTTTCGGTCAGAAGTGCTGTTGACCATCTGAAAAACCTGTGTTATAGTATCGCCAATCTTTTGAAAGGAGCCGAAGCAAAATGGTACAGAACATTCGTTACGCCGTTGCATATCGATTTTTTACCTATTACTTTTTTACCGAAAAAGTAATAGCGATTTGTGATGCCCGTAACTGGAATTCTGTTTGCCCAACGCTCTGAGCGCCGCTCAAGCCATTGCGTTAAATCAAACCCGCTGTATGGACCACAAGTCCGTGCAGCGGGTCTTTTTTACCAAAAACACATTTTCAGGAGGAACATACCATGAAAGCCAAACGTATCACATCTCTCATTCTCGCCCTTGCGCTGGCGCTGAGCCTGTGTCTGACCGGCTGCGGCAGCTAGGGCGGCGAGCCCGCCGGAGAAAACACCGGCAGCGACGATGCCAAGTACACCGTCGGCATCTGCCAGCTGGTGCAGCACGACGCGCTGGACGCCGCCACCCAGGGCTTTATCGACGCGCTGAACGAGGCCCTGCCCGGCCAGGTGAAGATCGTTGAGAAGAACGCCTCCGGCGATTCCGTCAACTGCTCCACCATCGTCAACGGCTTCGTGTCCGACGGCGTGGACCTGATCATGGCCAACGCCACCGCCGCCCTGACGGCCGCCGCCTCCGCCACCAGCGATATCCCCGTTCTGGGCACCTCCATCACCGCTTACGGCGTGGCGCTGGACATGGACGACTTCAACGGCACCGTGGGCGGCAACATCTCCGGCACTTCCGATCTGGCCGATCTGGAGAAGCAGGCCGCTATGATCACTGAGTGGTTCCCTCAGGCCAATAAGGTAGCTCTGCTGTTCTGCTCCGCCGAACCCAACTCCCGCTATCAGATCGAGGAGGTGGCCAAGCACCTGGCTGACGCCGGTATCGAGACTGCGGAATATGCCTTCACCGACACCAACGATGTGGCTTCCGTCACCCAGGCCGCCTGCGACTACGCCGACGTGATCTACATCCCCACCGACAACACCGCCGCCGCCAATACCGAGGCCATCGCCAACGTGCTGATCCCCGCCGGTGTGCCCGCCATCTGCGGCGAGGAGGGCATCTGCTCCGGCTGCGGCGTGGCGACCCTGTCCATCAGCTACTACGATCTGGGCAAGACCACCGGTCAGATGGCCGCCAGGATCCTGACCGGCGAGGCGGATATCTCCGCCATGCCCATCGAATACACCACCGCGACCCCCAAGTACAACCCCACCATCTGCGAAGCCCTGGGCATCACCCCGCTGGACGGCTACACCGCCATCGAGGACTGATCCCCGCCTTCCCACGGGAGGATGCATGCCGCATCCTCCCCTACTCTGAAATCAAAGGAGCATGACCTATGAGTTTCCTTTCCTCGCTGATGAACGCGCTGCCCGGCGCGGTCGCCCAGGGACTGGCCTGGGGCATTATGGCCATCGGCGTTTACATCACCTTCCGTATTCTGGACGTGGCCGACCTGACGGTGGACGGCTCGCTGGCCACCGGCGGCGCGGTGTGCGTGATGCTGATCCGGGCGGGCGTGGACCCGTGGCTTGCCATGCTGTGCGCACTGGCATCCGGCATGCTGGCCGGTCTGGCCACCGGACTCTTTCACACCCGGTGCGGCATCCCCGCCATTCTGGCCGGTATCCTGACCCAGCTGGCGCTGTACTCCATCAATCTGCGGATCATGGGCGGCAAGGGCAATCAGGCCGTCAGCGTGGATAAGTATGACCTGCTGCTGAGCCAGCGGTACGTCCGCGCGCTGTCGCTGGACAACCCGCTGCCGCTGCTGGTCGTGCTGACCGCCGTGATCGTGGCCGCTCTGTACTGGTTCTTCGGCACGGAAAAGGGAAACTCCGTCCGCGCTACCGGCGCGAATCCCCACATGGCCCGGGCCCAGGGCATCAATACCAACGCCAACATCGTGCTGGGCCTGATGCTCTCCAACAGTCTGGTGGCCCTGTCCGGCGCGCTGCTGGCCCAGTATCAGGGCTCCAGTGACATCAACATGGGCCGCGGCGCTATCGTCATCGGTCTGGCTGCCGTCATCATCGGTGAGGTGATGTTCGGCAAGGTGTTCCACAACATCGGCGCCAAGCTGCTGGCCGTCTCTGTGGGTGCCATCGTATACTACATTGTCCTTCAGATTGTCCTTCAGATCGGTCTGAACACCAACGACCTGAAGCTGATCACGGCGCTGATCGTGGCGCTGTTCCTGACGCTGTCCTATCTGAATCTGAAAAAGGCCCGCCGCAAGCCCCAGCGCACCGCAAAGGAAGGAGTGGAGCAGCATGCTTGAACTGAAAGACCTGCATAAGACCTTCAATCCCGGCACCGTCAACGCGAAAACCGCGCTGGACGGACTGAGCCTGACGCTGAAAGATGGTGAGTTCGTCACCGTCATCGGCGGCAACGGCGCGGGTAAATCCACTATGCTGAACGCCACCGCCGGTACGCTGAGCGTGGACTCCGGCGAGGTATATCTGGACGGCGTTGATGTGACCGATCTGCCGGAATACAAGCGGGCCGCCTACATCGGCCGCGTGTTTCAGGATCCCATGATGGGCACGGCTCCCTCCATGCATATCGAGGAAAATCTGGCGCTGGCGGCACGGCGCGGCCAGAAGCGGGGCCTTCGCTGGGGCATCACCAAGGCGGAGCGGGAGACCTACCGCACCATGCTGCGCGATCTGGGGCTGGGACTTGAGACCCGCCTCTCCTCCGAGGTCAGCACCCTGTCCGGCGGCCAGCGTCAGGCGCTGACGCTGCTGATGGCCACGCTGAAAAGTCCGAAGCTGCTGCTTCTGGACGAGCACACCGCCGCCCTGGACCCCAAGACCGCCGCCAAGGTCATGGAGCTGACAGACCGGATCGTCACCAGGGAAAAGCTGACCACGCTAATGATCACCCACAATATGCGGGACGCCATCCAGTACGGCAGCCGTCTCGTTATGCTGCACGAGGGCCGGGTGATTTTGGATATCTCCGGCGAGGAGAAGAAAAAACTCACCGTGACCGACCTGCTGGCGCAATTCGCCAAGGTCAGTGGCGACGAGTTTTCCAGCGACCGGGCCTTGCTTTCCTGACAATACGCTTATTTTTCACCTTTCTCAAAAGGCAGAGGGCTGCTCCCGCGGGAGCAGCCCTCTGCCTTTATGCTTTCTTTTTTACCGCTCCGGGTCCCAGGAGGCCCGCCGGTTCTCGCCGCCGTCGGACGGGTCGCCGTAGGCCGCCTTGCTGCCCCGGCGCTCAAAGCCCAGATAGCGGGTGCCCTGAAACGTCAGCTCGCCGAAATCGCCCTCCGCCAGCATGCCATACTCCCGGCCGCCCACATGCAGCTCCATCCGGTCGCCGCTGGCCACCTGAAACGTGACGTAATATGTGGTGGAGGTGGTGGTGTGCATGCCGTGGGCGCCGGTGGCGTCTCCGCCGTTGGGGTGATGGTGCACATCGGTGTTCTGCCGCTTGGACACCACCGTGGCCTCCACCGTCAGGCGGGGCGAATTGTTGTTTTTATGCCATGTGCCGATGCCCTTCACCGCCGTGACGATGAACAGCACGATCACGGTGCCGAAAATCAGGTAAAACATCACATTGAACAAGCTGAATCCTATTCCAAATCCCATCGCGTTTCTCCTTTCGCCGGGTCAGATATGCTTTCACTTTACCTTATTCTATCCCATCGCCGCCGGAATGTCCATCAACTTCAGGTTGCAGGCGGGCAAATATCCCGCAACCTGAAGTTTACATGGCGTTATTCCTTGGTCAGATGCCGCATGGCGGCCTTCAGCATCAGCTTTTTGGTGCCCACGGTGTCGAAGGCCACCTCGATCAGCGCGTCGCCGCCCATGGCCCGCACCGACAGCACCAGACCGTGGCCGAATGCGGTGTGCTTCACGCTCTCGCCCGCCTTGATCTCCATCAGGGGCGCGCTCTCCTTTTTCGCCGCGGCCGCCGCATAGGCGGGCTTTTTCACCGCGGGACGCTCGGCGTAGCTTACGGCGCCGCGGCCCGTATAGCCGCCGCCAAAGCCGCCGTAGGAGGCATCATCATTATAATCGTCGCTCCAATGGCGCTCCTGCCGGGGCTCCGGCTTGCCGATCCACTGGCTGTTCTCCTCCGGGATCTCCTCCAGAAAGCGGGAGGGCATGGCGGGGGTGGTGCGGCCGAACAGCATGCGCTGCTTGGCGTGGGTCATGGTGAGATGCTCCCGGGCGCGGGTCATGGCCACATAGCACAGCCGCCGCTCCTCCTCCATCTCCTCCTCGTCGCCCATGGCGCGGTTGCCGGGGAACAGGCCGTCCTCCATGCCCACCACGAACACCTCCGGGAATTCCAGACCCTTGGCGCTGTGCATGGTCATCATCACCACGCAGTTGTCGCTCTCCTCGGTGCTGTCCAGATCGGTGTACAGCGCCACCTCGTCCAGGAAGCCCGACAGGCTGGGATCGTCCGGCTGGTTGTCCAGAAAGGCGTGGATGCTGGAGGTCAATTCCTGCACGTTCTCCAACCGGCCTCGGCTCTCCATGTCGTTCTTCTCCGTCAGCATGGCGGTATAGCCGCTGCGGTTGCAGACGAATTCATAGAACTCCGGCAGGGGCATCTCCCCCGCTTTGGCCCGCATTTCCTCCATCAGTGCTGTGAAGCCCTCCAGCTTTATAGCCGCCGATTTCAGCTCCGGATAGCCGGAGGCATGGCGGAAGATCTCATACAGCGGCACGCCCTGTGCCGTGGCCAGAAGCTGGGCCTTGTCCACGGTGGCCGCGCCGATCTTGCGGGAGGGGACATTGACGATGCGCCGCAGCCGCAGATCGTCGGTAGGGTTGTTGATAACGCACAGATACGCCAGCATGTCCTTGATCTCGGCCCGGTCGAAGAACTTCATGCCACCGATGATCTTATAGGGTACGCCGCTGCGCTTGAAGGCATATTCCAGCGCGTTGGACTGGGCGTTCATGCGGTAGAGCACCGCGTGATCCCGCCAGTTCAGCCCGCGGTTATAGTTCATCATCACCTGGCCCACCACAAAGTTGGCCTCGTCGCCCTCGTTGAAATTGGTCTTGATGAGCACCTTGTCCCCCGCGCCGTTGCGGGTCCACAGGGTCTTGCCCTTACGGCCCTGATTGTGGCGGATCACGGCGTTGGCCGCGTCCAGAATGTTCTGGGTGGAGCGGTAGTTCTGCTCCAGCCGGATCACCCGCGCACCGCGATACTCCTTCTCGAAGCTGAGGATATTCTCAATATTGGCGCCCCGAAAGCGGTAAATGCTCTGGTCGTCGTCGCCCACCACGCAGATGTTGCGGTAGCCGCCTGCCAGCAGACTGGTCAGCAGGTATTGCAGGTGGTTGGTGTCCTGATACTCGTCCACCAGCACATAGCGGAATTTCCGCTGATAGTATTCCCGCACCTCAGGGCGGCTCTGCAGCAGCTGCACCGTCAGCAGAATGATATCGTCAAAGTCCAGGGCGTTGGCGTCCCGCAGCTTTTTCGTGTAAAGGGAATATACTTTCGCGATCCTGATCTTCCGCCAATCGTTGTTCTTTTCCCAATAGGAGCGGAAGTCCTCCGGCAGCATCATCTCGTCCTTTGCCCGGGAGATGACCGACACGATCTCCCGGACGGGGAAGGTCTTTTCGTCCAGCTCCAGCTCCTTCAGACAGTCCTTCACCACCCGCTTGCTGTCGTCGGTGTCGTAGATGGTAAAGTCGCGGGAGTAGCCGATCTGCTCGATGTCCCGCCGCAGGATGCGGACGCAGGCGGAGTGGAAGGTGGACGCCCACACGTCGCGAGCCTCCTCCCCCAGCATGTGCTCCAGACGCTCCTTCAGCTCGTTGGCGGCCTTGTTGGTGAAGGTGATAGCCAGCACCTCCCAGGGGCGGGCAGGCTCCACCGCGCACAGATACTGCATCAGCGGACGCTGCTCCGGCATAGGCTGGGCGGTATACGATTCCAGAAAGGCCACCTCATCCTCGGAAATGGGGATGGAGATCTCGTTAGTATCGCTGCCGCGGCCATAGCGCAGCAGGTTGGCCACCCGGTGGATCAGCACCGTGGTCTTGCCGCTGCCCGCGCCGGCCAGCAGCAGAAGCGGCCCCTCGGTGGTCATCACGCCCTGCTGCTGCATGCCGTTCAGATTGGCGTAATCTAGGGCGATGGCCTGCCGCCGGGCGTTTATGAACCTTTGTTCTAGTTCTGTCATATCTCGCGTTCCCCTATCCCTTGTGGTGTTTTTTCCTATTGTAATACAAAATCCTGCGCAGGTCAATATTCTCTGCGAATTTTGGAATTTTTGTTCGATTATCTCTTGACAAAAACGACTGTTCGATATATAATGTGTCTCGAACAAAAATTCTAACGGAGGTAACTGTTATGACGACTATCGGTTATGTGATCGTGATCCTGGGCGCGCTGTCCGTTTCTGTGAACCTGATGCACCTGATCGACCATCTGGAGCAGCCTCGCCGCAGCCAGCGCCGCCGCAACGCGGCCTGAGCCATGGACCTTATGGAAAAGCTGACGATCCTGTCGGACGCCGCCAAATACGACGCCGCCTGTACTTCCAGCGGTGTCAGGCGGAAGTTCCAGCCCGGCAAGATCGGCAGCACGTCCTCCTCCATCGCCGGCTGCTGCCACAGCTTTTCCGCCGACGGGCGCTGCGTCACGCTGCTGAAGGTGCTGATGACCAACAGCTGCGTCTATGACTGCAAGTACTGCGTCAACCGGCGCTCCAACGACACGCGCCGCGCCGCCTTCACGCCCCGCGAGCTGGCGGAGCTGACCATCGGCTTTTACCGGCGGAACTATATCGAGGGGTTGTTCCTCTCCTCCGGCGTGCTGCGCAATGCCGACTACACCACCGAACAGATGATCCGCGCCCTGCGGATCCTGCGGCAGGAGTACGGCTTCAACGGCTATATCCACGCCAAGGCCATCCCCGGCACGTCGCCGGAGCTGGTACAGCAGCTGGGCCTGCTGGCGGACCGCATGAGCGTCAACATCGAGCTGCCCTCTCAGCAGGGCTTGCAGACGCTGGCCCCGGACAAGACCCGTGAGGCCATCCTGCGGCCCATGAGTCTCATTCGGGATAAGGTGTTTGAAAGCAAGCAGGAGCTGGTGAAGTACAAGCACGCGCCCTCCTTTGCCCCAGCGGGCCAGAGCACCCAGCTGATCGTGGGTGCCACCAGGGACACCGACCGGCATATCCTGCATCTGACGGAGGCACTTTATCAGAAGTACCGCTTAAAGCGGGTGTTTTATTCCGCCTATGTGCCGGTGGTGGAGAACAGCCTTCTCCCCGCGCTGGACACCAAGCCGCCTCTGCTGCGGGAGCACCGGCTCTATCAGGCGGACTGGCTGCTGCGGTTCTACGGCTTTCAGGCCAGCGAGCTGCTGGACGAGGCCCATCCGGACTTCAATCCGCAGCTTGACCCCAAGTGCAGCTGGGCGGTGGCCCATCTGGAGCAGTTCCCCGTGGAGATCATGAGGGCCGACTATGAAACGCTGCTGCGGGTGCCGGGCATCGGCCCCACCAGCGCCAGGCGGATCGTTTCCGCCCGGCGCACCGCCCATCTGCGGTTCGAGGATCTGAAAAAGCTGGGCGTGGTGGTCAAGCGGGCGCAGTATTTCCTCCTGTGTGACGGCCGCGCCGCGCCGGGCCTGCGGTTCTCCCCCGCCACCATCGTGCAGCAGCTGGAAGCTCTTGAGCGTGGCCTGCTGCCCTCCGGCGAGATGCAGCAGCTATCCCTGTTCGACGCGGTGGGGTGATGGAAATGGCATGGCGCGATGTGGTCTTTCAGTACGACGGCACGTTTGACGGGTTTCTGTGCTGCGTGTTTGAAAGCTATGTAAATAAAGAATTCCCCATCGCCTTTTCCGGCGATGAGGAATGTTGGTCGCTGTATGAGGTGCGCTATGTGGTGACGGAGCGAGAACACGCCCAGAGGGTCTATCAAAGTATCCTGCGGCGCTCGAAAGCGGCGGCCGACGTGGTGCGGCGCGGCTTCCTCACCTGCCTTCCGGAGAAGGAGAGCCATCTCTACGCGCTGATCAGAAAGCTTTACGACGAGGGGCCCGCTTTTCTCCGCAACACCGCCGATCCGGTGTACTATCCCGTGGCCAAGGCGCTGCGGCACATGGGCGGCGAGCTGGAAAAGCTGCGGGGCTTCGTGCGCTTTTCGGATTACAGCGGCGTACTGGGCGCGGAGATTGAGCCGAAAAACCGCGTTCTTCCCCTGCTGCGGCGGCACTTCTGTGACCGCTACGCCAACGAGGCCTTCTTCATCTATGACCGCACCCATAAAGAGCTGCTGGTCTACGCGAAGAATCACTCCCGCATCCTGCCTATGGACAGCTTACAGCTGGCGCTGCCCGGCGATGAGGAGGTGGCGTTCCGCCGATTGTGGAAGCGATTCTATGAGACCATCGCCATCAAGGAGCGCTATAATCCCCGGTGCCAGAACACCTTCATGCCCAAGCGCTATCGCGGTACCATGACGGAATTCCTGCCGGATGACTACGAGGCCCGGCAGCAGGGCGTCAATCCGCCAGCAACTTCCGGAGCTTTTCCAGCCCCCGATGCTCCAGCCGGGATATCTGCACCTGCGACACACCCACGATCCGGGCCGTCTGCTCCTGTGTCAGCCCCTTGAAAAACCGCAGCAGGATCGTCATACGCTCCTTCTCCGGCAGGGTGTCGATGGCTTCCCGCAGGGCGATGCGCTCCACAAGGCGCTCCTCCTCCGCGTCGGTGCCCAGTGTGGATTCCAGCGTCAGCCCCTCCGCCGTCTCTTGCTGAAGTGACTCCGGCGCTACGGTGGCCAGGTCGATGCTGGCGATCTCCTCCACCGGCATGCCGGTGGCCTCCGACAACTCGGACAGCCGGGCCTCCCGGCCCAGCTGATGCCGCAGCCGCTCCCGGGCCGACCACAGGGTCTGGCTCTTTTCCCGGATGGTGCGGCCCACCTTGATGGCGCCGTCATCCCGGAGAAAGCGTCGGATCTCACCAGAGATCTTCGGCACGGCGTAGGTAGAGAACTGCGTACCGTAGTTCAGATCAAACCCCTTCACTGCCTTGATGAAGCCGATGCACCCCAGCTGATACAGGTCGTCCGTCTCCACGCCGCAGCCGTAGTAGCGCTTGACGATGGACCAGATCAGGCCGCTGTTTTCCGTCAGCACCTGCTGGCAGGCCTCGTCGTCGCCGCTCTGCGCCCGCTCCAGCAGGGCAAACATCTCGCTCATCGCTTGATGCGGGCGGAGATCCTGCGGCGCATGGTCACGGTGGTGCCGCGGCCCGGCGTGGATTTGACGGTCAGGCGATCCATGAAACTCTCCATGATGGTAAAGCCCATACCGCTGCGCTCCTCGCCGCCGGTGGTGAACAGAGGCTGACGCGCCTGCTGGATATCCTCGATGCCCTTGCCCCAGTCCCGGACGGTGATCTCCAGGGTGTTGTTTTCCAGCAGCTTCAGCTTTACCACGATCTTACCCAGTTGATCCGGATAGCCGTGGACGATGGCGTTGGTGACCGCCTCGCTGACGGCGGTCTTGATATCCCCCAGCTCGTCCAGCGTGGGATCCAGCTGCGCCGCAAAGCCCGCCGCCGCCACGCGGGCAAAGCTCTCGTTGCTGCTGCGGCTGAGAAATTCCAGTGTTACATAGTTTTCGATGCGCTGCATATGTACGCTCCTCTCATGTTGTATATGTCCCCTGTGCTGCCTGCGGCATCGCCGCGGCATCCGCTATTGAATGGTCATCATGCGGCCGATGCCGGCAGCCTCCAGCACCTTTTTCGGCTGGGGCGCCACATGGCGCAGCGTCACCCGGCCGCCCAGCTCCCGCATCCGCTGCCAGCCCCGCAGGGCCACGGCGATCCCGGCACTGTCCATGAAGGTGATGCCGCTGAAATCCAGCACCAGCTCCGCCGGCAGCACCGCCTCGATCTCCCGCTCCAACCGGGTCAGCAGGCCCCTGGCTCCGTGATGATCCAATTCTCCCTTCAGGTACAGCTCCAGCACTCTGTCCTGACAAGTTGCCATTACTTCCATTTTCGACGCTCCTTTATTGTGGTTTCCTTTGTGCACTTCCTTTGTTGTACCTCTCTTACAGGGTCACTTTTGTATGTTTCCGATGGGCATGCCGCGGGCATGTCCTCTTTTACGCAAAAAGCTTCATGCATGCGTGCTGCACCACGAAAAAGCACAAATGCCGGTGCACGAAGCTTTTGTGCATCATTTCCGGTCGCCCCGCAGGGGCGAGGAAATAGCACATTTCTTATTTTGCTATGCTTTTGCATAAAAAATAATCACCGCAGAGATCGCTCTCTACGGTGATTATACGAAAATATGCTTGCGTTTTTACACGAAATCCGCCGACATCACAGTGAAATCGAAGATTTTCCGCAGATCGCTGTCCGTCCGGCAATTTACAGCTTCATGGCGGCGGCGGACTCCTCCAGCTTGGCGATAAGGGCGCGGGCCTTCTCCGCCTTTTCCCGCTCGGCGTTCACCACGTTCTCCGGGGCGCGGGAGGTGAAGGACTCATTGGCCAGCTTGGCCTCGATGCGCTTCAGGTTGTCCTCAGCCTTGGTCTTCTCCTTGGCAATGCGCTCCAGCTCGGCGGCGATGTCCACCAGCTCGGCCAGCGGCAGGTAGATGTTGGCGTCGTGGGTCACCACAGTGACCATGCCCTTCAGGTCAGCGGGCACCTGATCGGTGACGGTGACCTCGCTGGCGTAGGCCATGCGGGTGATGAAGTGCTTGCCCACGGCGTAGGTCTCGGGCCGCTTGGTCACCAGGATCATCTGGGCCTTCTTGGAGGGCGGCACGTTCATCTCGCTGCGGCGGGCGCGGACGGCGGTGATGGCGTCCTTGACGCACTCCATGTCGGACTCCGCCTGGGGGAAGTGCAGGCTCTCCTGATAGGTGGGCCACGGGGCGCGGATCAGGAAGTCGCCCTCATGAGGCAGGGCCTGCCAGATCTCCTCCGTCAGGAACGGCATGAAGGGATGCAGCAGCTCCAGGATACGCAGCAGCACATAGCACAGCACGTTCTCGGCGGCCAGCTTGGCCTCGGCGTCCTCGCCGTTCAGGCGGGTCTTGGTCAGCTCGATATACCAGTCGCAGTAGGTGTCCCAGATGAAGTCGTAGATCTTGGCGGAGGCCACGCCCAGCTCAAAGGCATCCATATTCTCGGTGACCTCGCGGATCAGGGTATTCAGCTTGCTGAGCACCCACTTGTCCTCCAGCTCCAGCTTCTCGGGAAGCTGCACCTTGTCGATGGTGAGATTCATCATGACGAAGCGGCTGGCGTTCCAGATCTTGTTGGCGAAGTTGCGCATGGCCTCGCACTTCTCCACGAAGAAGCGCATGTCGTTGCCGGGGCTGTTGCCGGTGATCAGGTTGAAGCGCAGGGCGTCGGCGCCGTACTTCTCCGCCATCTCCAGCGGGTCGATGCCGTTGCCCAGAGACTTGGACATCTTGCGCCCCTTGTCATCACGCACCAGGCCGTGGATCAGCACGGTCTTGAAGGGCTCCTTCTTCATCTGCTCCATGCCGGAGAAGATCATGCGGGCCACCCAGAAGAAGATGATATCATAGCCGGTGACCAGCACGGAGGTGGGATACCAGTAGTTCAGGTCGGGAGCGTTCAGGTCGGGCCAGCCCAGGGTGGAGAAGGGCCACAGGGCGGAGCTGAACCAGGTGTCCAGCACGTCCTCCTCCCGGGTCAGATGGGTGCAGCCGCACTTCTCGCACTTGGTGGGATCCTGACGGCTGACGTTGATGTGGCCGCACTCGTTGCAGTACCAGGCGGGGATCTGGTGGCCCCACCACAGCTGGCGGGAGATGCACCAGTCATGGACGTTCTCCATCCAGTTGATATAGGTCTTGGTGAAGCGCTCCGGCACGAACTTGACGGTGCCGTCCTCCACCACGCGGATGGCCTCCTTGGCCAGGGGCGCCATCTTCACGAACCACTGGGCGCTGATCAGCGGCTCCACGTCGTTGTGGCAGCGGTAGCAGGTACCCACGTTGTGGCTGTAAGGCTCAGTCTTGACCAGATAGCCCTCGGCCTCCAGGTCGGCCACGATGGCCTTGCGGCACTCGTAGCGGTCCATGCCCTGATAGCGGCCGCCGTTCTCATTGATGGTGCCGTCGTCAGCGATACAGCGGATGACCTCCAGATTGTGGCGCAGGCCCACCTCGAAGTCGTTGGGGTCGTGGGCGGGGGTCATTTTCACCGCGCCGGTGCCGAAGCCGATCTCGCAGTATTCGTCGCCCACGATGGGAATCTCGCGGTTCATGATGGGCAGGATGCACTTCTTGCCGATCAGGTGCTTGAACTTCTCGTCCTCCGGGTTCACGGCCACACCGGTATCGCCCATCATGGTCTCGGGACGGGTGGTGGCGATGATGATATCGCCGGTGCCGTCGGCCAGAGGATAGCGGACGTACCACAGATGGCCGGGCTTCTCGGTGTATTCCACCTCAGCGTCGGACAGGGCGGTCAGGCAGTGAGGGCACCAGTTGATGATGCGGCTGCCCTTGTAGATCAGGCCCTTTTCATACAGCTCACAGAAGGTCTCGCGGACGGCGCGGGAGCAGCCCTCGTCCATGGTGAAGCGGTCGCGGCTCCAGTCGCAGGAGGCGCCCATCTTCTTCTGCTGCTCCACGATGCGGCTGCCGTACTTCTCCTTCCAGGCCCAGACGCGCTCCAGGAACTTCTCGCGGCCCAGGTCGTGGCGGGTGAGGCCCTCGTTCTTCCGCAGCTCCTCCTCCACCTTGATCTGGGTGGCGATACCGGCGTGGTCGCTGCCGGGCAGCCACAGGGCTTCGTAGCCCTGCATGCGCTTGTAGCGGATCAGGATGTCCTGCAGCGTGCAGTCCATGGCGTGGCCCATGTGGAGCTGGCCGGTGACGTTGGGGGGCGGCATAACGATGGAGAAAGGCTTCTTGTCGGGGTTGGGATCGGCGCGGAAGCAGTCGTTGTCCATCCACATCTGATAGATGCTGGACTCCACCTCGCGGGGATCGTACACTTTCGGTAATTCCTTATGCATAGGGGGTTCTCCTTTCCGTATTTGGCAAAAAGGGCAACAAAAAAATCGCTCCGTTTTGCCATAGCAAAACAGGGCGAACGATTGTCCGTGGTACCACCTGTATTCGGGATATTTCCCGCACTCATGCGATGCTGTCACACCGCGCCCCGCTAACGGAGGGCAGCCGTTGCGGCCTACTTCACGTTCAGCCGAAAGCTCAGGGACGACTTTGGCGGGACTTCACGGGCGCTTACACCGACCGCGCCCTCTCTCGGCATCCGTTGACCGCCTACTGCTTCCCATCATCGCTGTTCAATATTGCAGACAGTATACTATATCCCGCGCTGGATGTCAACTGTTTTTCACCGGCATGCCGGGTGCGGCCTTCACGGTCAGAAAATGCCGTGGTTATATTTGATCTGACCGTACAGAATGAACGCCAGACCAACGACCAGCGCCGGAAGAACGATGAGATCGACCATTTCCTCGTTCCAGAGTGTGATGAAATACGCCAAAGCAAGGGCCGCACCAATGATCAGCGTCCCCGTGCCGACAGCTCTTCCGTATTTGGGAACATCCTCCTCTTTCACCTTCCTGCGGTTATAGGAATGGATGGTGCTGATGTTTCCCCGGATATTCACGATGCCAAGAACCGACAGAAAGATACCCAAAACCAGCAGCAGCAGTAAGTGTTCCATAACGGCCTCCTAAAAAAAGAATAATTCTTCAAACTTTTTATCCAGCGCGGTGCAGAGGATCAACGCCAGTTTCGCGGTCGGATTGAACTGCCCCGTTTCAATGGAGCTGATGGTATTCCGCGATACGCCCACCATTTCCGCCAGCTGCGCCTGCGAGAGATTGGCTTCAATACGCGCCTCTTTCAAGTGGTTTTTTAGCTTAAGCTGTTCATTCATGCTCTCACCTCTAAAAGGCGATAAACAAATCCGACAAACGACAGAACACCGAGACTTAAAAACAGTACCGCTAATACCAAATCGCTCTTATGTCTTAGCTTAATGAAGCGAACCGACCATTGCGTCGTAATAATGCTGAAATATATGACCCACGGACTGTAAGGCAAAGTATGCATAAGCACAGAATACAGCACAGAAATGATGCAGCACACAAACGCACCGACTCTTGAGGCGTAAATGCCGGCTTGATATATGACTTCCAGTTCGACGAGATCTCTATTTTTGTTTTCATTTCTGCTGGCGTTCAGGATTTCTTCCTTCTTCATAAGAACACTCCTCGCCAAGTTTTCTTGTCATTATTGTAGCATTGCCAAGTTTGCTTGTCAAGCATGATATCAAACTCACTCTTGACAGCGTGTTGGGTTTCTGCTATGAATGAAGGCATCGCAGAAAGAAGGTATTTTCATATGACGATCTTATTTACGGTTCTTGTGACCTTTTTTGCCGGTATGGGCGCGGGGCTTGGCACCGGCTTTGCCGGGATGAGCGCCGCCGCTGTCATCAGCCCCATGCTGATCACGTTTCTGGACATGGATCCCTATATGGCGGTGGGCATCGCCCTGTCCTCCGACGTGCTGGCCAGCGCCGTCTCCGCCTATACCTACGGCCGGAACAAGAATCTGGACGTGCGCAACGGCCTGATCATGATGGCCAGCGTGCTGGCCTTTACGGTGGTGGGCAGCTATATCGCCAGTCTGGTGCCCTCCACCACCATGGGCGGCTTTTCCGTGTTCATGACGTTCCTGCTGGGCGTCAAGTTCATCCTGCGGCCCGTCATGACCACCAAGGAGACCATGATGGCGGTGTCCGCCAGAAAGCGGGCCGTCCAGTCGGTGGTGTGCGGCATGCTGATCGGCTTCATCTGCGGTTTTGTGGGCGCGGGCGGCGGCATGATGATGCTGCTGATCCTGACCTCCGTGCTGGGCTATGAGCTGAAAACCGCCGTGGGCACCAGCGTGTTCATCATGACCTTCACGGCCCTGACCGGCGCCATCTCCCACTTTGCCATCGGCGGCGCGCCGGACTGGACGGTGTTCTGGCTGTGCGTGGTGTTCACGCTGGTGTGGGCCCGTATCGCCGCCGTGTTCGCCAACAAGGCCACACGAAAAACGCTGAACCGGGCCACAGGCGTGGTGCTGGTGGTTCTGGGCGCGGTGGTGATGCTGTTCAAGCTGCTGACCTGATAAAGGCTGTGACCCTCCCGCGATTTCTTTACTTCCCTTTTGCGCCTGACTATGGTACAATCAGGAAAGAGAAAAATCACGGGAGGAGCACTATGGATATTTTTGATATTCTCGGGCCGGTGATGGTCGGCCCCTCCAGCTCACATACGGCGGGCGCGGCCCGCATCGGCAGCATGGCCCGCACCCTGCTGGGCAGCAAGCCCACCAAGGCCGCCATCCACCTGTACGGCTCCTTTGCCGACACGGGATTGGGCCACGGCACCGACCGGGCACTGGTGGCGGGACTGCTGGGCATGAAGCCGGACGACCTCCGCATCCCCTCCGCCTTCGAAGAGGCGAAGAAGGAGGGCCTGACCTACACCATCGACACCATCGACCTGCGGGACGCCCACCCTAACACAGCGGTCATCGAAGCCTGGGGCGAGGGCGGCAAGCATCTGGAGATGCAGGCCAGCAGTCTGGGCGGCGGCCGCATCATGGTGGATAAGCTGGACGGCATCAAGGTCAGCTTCACCGGCGAGTACAACACGCTGGTGATCCGCAATCTGGACTACTATTCCTCCGAGGCGGCGGTGACCACCATTCTCAGCCAGTTCCGCATCAACATCGCCAATATGAGCATGTGGCGGCACAAGCGGGGCGGCGAATCCCTGATGATCATCGAGATCGACCAGCATATCAAGCCGGAGCAGGTGGATTTCATCGGCCAGCTGCCGGGCGTTCTGTCCATCATCTACTACGATAAGGAGGAGAATGACGATGTCTCTGGATTCGATGAAGGAGATCTTTGACCTGATGGCCCAGAAGGAAAAGCCCTTCTGGGAGATCGTATTAGAGGACGACATGGAGACCCGGCAGGTGACCCGCAACCAGTCCATGGCCAAGATGCTGACCACATGGCAGGCCATGGTGGACGCGGCGGACAGCTACACGGGGCAGAAGCGCTCCGTCAGCGGTCTGGTGGGTGGCGACGGCATGAAGATGCGGCAGTACTGCATCCGGGGCGAGGCCATATCCGGCGGCTACGTCAGTGAGGTCATTGCCGAGGCGCTGAGCATGGCGGAATCCAACGCCTGCATGCGGCGCATCGTGGCGGCCCCTACGGCGGGCGCCTGCGGCGTACTTCCGGCGGTGCTGCTGCCCCTGTGCAAGTATGAGGAGCTGAGCCAGCACCAGATTTTGGAGGCCTTGTATGTGGCCAGCGGCATCGGCGCGGTGATCGCCTACCGGGCCTGCATCGCCGGTGCCTCCGGCGGCTGTCAGGCGGAGATCGGCACCGCCTCCGCCATGGCGGCGGGCGCGCTGGTGGCCCTGCGGGGCGGCACCGGCGCACAGATCGGCCACGCGGTGGCCATGGCATTGAAAAACCTGATGGGTCTGGTGTGCGACCCGGTGGCGGGTCTGGTGGAGGTCCCCTGCGTGAAGCGCAACGTCATCGGCGCGGTGAATGCCGTCAGCGTGGCGGATATGGCGCTGGCCGGTGTGGAGAGCCGCATCCCCGTGGACGAGGTCATCGACGCCATGGGCGAGGTGGGCCGCCGCATGCCGGTGGAGTTCCGTGAGACGGCGCTGGGCGGTCTGGCCGCCACGCCCACGGGCCGGGCCGTGAAAAAGCGGATGCACAAGCCCCAGTAAGCAGCGCAGCACCTTATTTCATCTCAAGGAGTTTCCCTGTTCATGAAGAAATCAAAATGGAAGGGCTATGCGCCGGTACTGGCCATGGCCTCGCTGGCCGTCGTACTGGGCGTGTTGACCCTGTGCGGCGTGATCGACCTGGGAACGCTACCCCAGCTGGTGGCGGACAAACCGGCGCTGGCCGTGCTGGTGGCGCTGGGCCTGTACGCCCTGAAGGGCATCTCCGTGGCGGTGGTGTACCATGTGCTGGTGGTGTCGGTGGCGCTGGTGTTTCCCCTGCCCGCGGCGCTGATCATCAACGCGGTGGGGCTGGCGGTGAGCCTGTCGGACTCCTATATGATCGGCCGCCACACAGACCCCTCCGATCTGAACGGCCTGCTGGATCGCCATCCCCGGATCAAGCGGTTTTTCGACCCCTCTCAGGAGATGGGCTTTGCCGCCTGCTTCGTTATCCACTCGCTGGGTCTCAGCATGGAGGTGCTGGGCGTACTGTTCGGCATGCTGCGCACCGGGTACGGAACGTATCTGGTCAGCTCGTGGCTGGCCATCTATCCGGGCACCATCTGCTTCACCATTCTGGGAAACCGGCTGGACTTCCACTCCCCTGTTTTCTGGGCCTTCGCGGCGGTGAATGTGGTGATGCTGGGCTATGCCCTGCTGTACTGCAAGCGGCGGATGGCCGTTTCCCAGCCTGATACGGGCTCCGCACCCGACGACGAAACGCAATAAGGAGGTTCCACATGCTACTGTTTCATTCTATCCGCGCCCTGTTCTCCTTCTGGGAGTTCGGCATGACACTTATGATCCCCGCCGCGCTGGTGATGGCATTTGCGCTGCAGGCGGTGATCTTCCGGAGCCAGAAGCGTCCGTGGGTGCCCATCGCCGTGGTGGGCGGGCTGCTGGCGCTGTGTGAGCTTGTGGCGGACATCGCCATCATTGCTTTGGAGCGCAGCGCTCTGGGCATCGCCTTCTTCGGCATGGTGGTAGAGATGATTCTGCTGGCGGTCATTCTGGGTCTCGGCGCGGGACTGCTGGTCAGTCTCCTGATGAAGAAAAAGGCCGCGTAACGTATTCCACAACAAATAAAAAGTTGTTTTTTCTCTATGGCCGCTGGCAGCCCGAAGGGCTGCTGCGGCCATGATGTTGTAGTTGAAGATGATGTTGTAGTTGGTGTTGATGTTGATGTTGATGTTGGCATAGTTTGCATGCAGGCGCTGCATATGGATGCTTATGCTGGAAGAAAAGTAACCGTCAAACGTAGCCGCGAATAAAAGGCCGCCATCTGAAAGCGAGCTGCTGCTCACCGAGATGGCGGTCA
>CAKTRJ010000030.1 GCA_934597345.1 uncultured Oscillospiraceae bacterium | reverse complement strand
ATGGAAGCACGATCCAGCGTACCATCGGGATTCACGGCCACCTTACCGGAGGTATCGGGGACCTGCTTAACAGTAACAAGAATCTTCATGGTTGCTTTCCTCCTCTTACAGACCCATGTTGGCGGAGATCACGATACGCTGGACTTCGCTGGTGCCCTCGTAAATTTCCGTAATTTTTGCATCCCGCATCATGCGTTCCACCGGGTAGTCCTTGGTATAGCCATAGCCGCCGAATAGCTGCACCACCTTGGTGGTGGTCTTCATGGCGTGCTCGGAGGTGAAGAGCTTCGCCATAGCGGCCTGCTTGGTATAGCGCTTGCCCTCGCCCTTGGCCACGGCGGCCTGATAAGTCAGCAGGCGGCCTGCCTCGCAGCCCAGCTCCATGTCGGCTAGGGTGAACTGGGTGTTCTGGAACTTGCTGATGGGCTTGCCGAACTGGACGCGACCCTTGGTGTAATTGATGGCCTCGGCCAGTGCACCTTCAGCGATACCCAGAGCCTGAGCGGCGATGCCGATACGGCCGCCGTCCAGGGTCGCCATGGCGATGGAAAAGCCCTTGCCCTCTACGCCCAGCAGATTCTCCTTGGGCACAATGCAGTCCTGGAACACGATCTCGGCGGTGGGGCTGCCGTGGAGGCCCAGCTTTTCCTCATGCTTGCCCACAGAGAAGCCGGGGAAGCCGCTCTCCACGATGAAGGCGGAGATGCCCTTGGTGCCGCGGGACTTGTCGGTCATGGCGAATACCACGAACACATCGGCCACATAGCCGTTGGTAATGAATATCTTAGAGCCGTTCATCACATAGTGGTCGCCCTCCAGCTTGGCTTCGGTCTGCCCCTTGGAGGCGTCGGAGCCAGCGTTGGGCTCGGTAAGGGCAAATGCCCCCACATGATGGCCCTTGGTCAGCATGGGCAGGTACTTGGCCTTCTGCTCAGCGGTACCGTAGTTCATGATGGGGTCACAGCACAGGCCGTTGTGGGTGGCCACAATGTCGCCGGTAGAGGCGCACTGCTTGGAGAGCTCCTCGATGCAGATGGCGCTGGCCAGAGGATCGGCGCCCGCGCCGCCGTACTCCTTGGGCACGCACATACCCATGACGCCCAAATTGAACAGCTTCTCGATGTTGTCGCGGGGGTATTCGCAGGTACGGTCCGTCTCAGCCGCAATGGGCTTGACCTCTCTCTCGGTAAACTCCGCCATCATCTTGCGGATCAGCTGATGCTCACGGCTCAAATTGAAATCCATAGTCGTTCTCCTATTTTTGGTCCTTAAAAGTATACGGTCACAGAGGCATCCAACTGCCGCTGGCGGTGGCCAGCAGCTTGCCGGTGGCGGCATCGGTCAGCTCCGCCCGCTGGCGGATGAGACTGCGGCCCGCCTTGACGATGAACACCTTCAGGCGCAGCTCCATGCCGAAGTCGATCCCTCGCAGGAAGGATACGGTCATATCCGTGGTAGTAGCCTCATTCTCCCCGGCGGTGAAATTGGCGACAACGCCGAAGGCGGTATCGAACATCCCCGCGATAGCACCGCCGTGGATGCCGCCCTTTTCGTTGATCTGCCAGGGGAGGGTGGGGAACGCGTAGGTCACCGTCTGCGCCTCGTAATCGCATTCGGCCAGACGTGCCTGCATCCGCTGGTCAAAGCCGTCGTCTCCCAGATTCAGGTAATGCGCCGACTTCTCCTGCACCAGCTGGAGCCACGCTTGCTTCTTGTCCATGTCTTCCTCCTATTTCTGGATACCGGCAATGTTCTTGGCCAGCTTCTTCTTGCCCTGAATATTCCCCTGCCGGGCGATCATGATGCGCTGGGCCTGAGGAGAGCCTGCGCCGTGCATGGATTCCGTGCGGTAGCCCACGGCCGCCGCGCCCAGGCACATATTCTCCAGGAAGCGCATGATCCGCTGGCGATCCTCGGTGCTGACACCCTCCCGAGCGGCGAAATACTTGTTGCAGATCTCGCCGATGGTCTCGCCGTTGTTGCCCACCACGGTCTCGGACTTGAAGTCCGTCTCGCTGGGCATGGTGACCATCAGACCGCCCGCGATATCCTCCGCCAGGCGCACGATCTCATAGGGGAAGCGGGTGACGTTCTGCTTGCAGACGTTGGCCAGCAGCAGGTCGATCTGATAGTTGCCCGCCTTGGTGGGGCAGCCCTCGCAGGAGCAGGCGATACCGCAGGAGTAAAGCGTTTCATTCAGATGGGTCATCTCGATGAGCTTGTCCTTCACGGCGCTGGCTTTCTCCGCGCCGTTGTACTCGGCGGCCAGCGCCGCCGCGCCGATAACCACGTCGCCCACGCCTACCTTGCAGCCGCCGTAGCTCTGGCGGTGATAACCGGCGAAGCGCTCCACAATCATGCCGGCGAACTCGTACTCGCCGTTGAGGAAGATGTACTCGTTGGGGATAAACACGTGATCCAGAACCACCAGCGCCTCCTGACCGCCGAACTTGGCGTTGCCCACGTCGATGCAGCCCTCCTCCATCTTGCGGGTGTCGCAGGACTGGCGGCCGTAGATCATGTACAGACCCTCGGCATCGGTGGGGCAGGCGAAGGACACGGCATAGTCCTTATCCGCCTCGCCCATGGCGATGGTGGGCATGAAGATATGCCAGTGGCTGTTGATGGAGCCGGTCTGGTGGCATTTCGCGCCGCAGACCACAATGCCGTCATCGCGGCGCTCCACCACATGGACGTACATATCCGGATCAGCCTGATCGTGAGGGGCCTTGCTGCGGTCGCCCTTGGGGTCGGTCATGGCGCCGTCCACCGTCAGGTCGTTGTCCTGCACGTAGATGAGGAATTTCTTGAAGTTCTCGTGGTAGTGGGTACCGTACTTCTCGTCGATCTCGTAGGTGGAGGAATAGACGGCGTTGAAGGCGTCCATGCCCACACAGCGCTGGAAGCAGCTGGCGGTCTTCTGGCCCAGCAGGCGCTGCATCTTCACCTTTTTCACCAGATCCTCGCTGGACTGGTGGAGATGGGTGAAGCGGTTGATCTTGTGACCCGTCAGGCTGGAGGTGGCGGTCATCAGCTCCTCGTACTGGGGATCCTGTGCCAGCGCGTAGGTCATGGCCACGCAGTTGATGGAGGGACGGATCATGGGGTGATCCACCCAGTTGTCGATCTTTTCGCCGAACATGTACACGCGGGTGTTCAGCTTACGCAGAGAGTCGATATATTCTTTCGCGGTCATCAGTGCCATTGTCAGTTCCTCCTTATTTTTCGTCGGCCAGACCCATCTTCTCCTCACGGAAGATGCGGCTGTCCATCAGCTTCAGGTCGGGGGCGATCTTGGGCATGAACTCCATCTGCTCCAGCACCTGAGTCTGAAGGTCGATACCGGGGGCGATCTCGACAAGGGTTACGCCGTCGGGCCGCAGCTCAAACACGGCGCGCTCGGTGATGTACAGCACAGGCTGGCCCACCTCCACGGCGTACCTGCCGGAGAAGGTGATGTGCTCCACCTGCTGGACGAACTTCTTCTTCGCGCCCTCCTGTGTGATGACCAGCGCGCCATCGTGGCACTCGGTCTTCAGGCCCTTGGCGGTGAAGGTGCCGCAGTAGACCACCTTCTTGGCGTTCTGGGTGATGTCGATGAAGCCGCCCGCGCCGGCAAGGCGGGTGCCGAACTTGGACACGTTCAGATCGCCGTTGGGTGCCGTCTCGGCCAGACCCAGAAAGGCCACATCCAGACCGCCGCCCTGATAGAAGTCGAACTGCACGTTGTGGGGGATGATGGCCATGGCGTTGGCGGACGCGCCGAACTGGGTGCCGCCCATGGGGACACCGGCAATGGAACCGGCCTCCACCGTCAGGGTCATCTTGTCGCTGATGCCCTCCTCGGCGGCCACGTTGGCGATCTTCTCCGGCGCGCCGGTGCCCAGATTGACGATAGCGTCCTGGGGCAGCTCCATAGCGGCGCGGCGGGCGATGATCTTCTTGGCGTCCAGCGGGATGGGGGGGATGGCGTCCATGGGGATGCGGTACTCGCCGGTGAGGCTGCCGTCATAGGGAGTGCCAAGGCACTGCATATTGTCCTCGGCGGAGCCGATGACGATGGCGTCCACATAGATACCGGGGATAGCCACCAGCTTGGGGTCCAGGGTGCCGCCCTGCACCACCTTTTCCACCTGCACGATGACCTTGCCGCCGGAGTTGCGGCAGGCCTGCGCCATGGCCGTCACATCGATCGGCCCGATCTCGTGGTGGACGGTGCAGTTGCCATACTCGTCGGCGTAGCTGCCCCGGACGAACACCACGTTGATGGGGAAGGACTTATACAGCAGTCGTTCCTGCCCCTCGATATTGACGATCTTCACAATGTCCTCGGTGGTGGCGCTGTTCAGCTTGCCGCCGCCGTTGCGGGGATCCACGAAGGTATACAGGCCCACATGGGTGATGGTGCCCACCTTGTGGGCGGCGATGTCACGGTACATATGGGAGATGACGCCCTGGGGCAGGTTATATGCCTCGATCTTGTTCTCCAGCGCCAGCGCGCCCAGAGAGGCGGCACGATCCCAGTGACCGCCGATCACGCGCTTGACCATGCCCTCGTGGCCGTAGTGGTCGCCGCCAGTGCCGTCCCGGTGGCCCTGACCAGCAGCAAAAAACAGCGTCAGGTCACGGGGATGGCCGGTCTCCAGAAACCGCTTTTCCACCGCCTTGCTGAGCGCCTCCGGGCAGGCAGAGCTGACAAAACCGCCGGTGGAGATGGTGTCGCCGTCGTTGACCAGCAGGGCAGCCTCCTCAGCGGAGATAATGCGTACTTTCTTCATGTGTCCTCCTTATTTGTTCCGGAAGGTGGCTGTACGCTTCTCCAGAAACGCGCCCATGCCCTCCTTCTGGTCGGCGGTGGCAAAGCACATGGCAAACAGCTCGTTCTCTACGGCGATGCCGCCGTCAATGTCCATCTGCATGCCCCGGTCGATGCATGCCTTGGCATACTTCACGGCGATGGGGGCGTTCTTGGTAAAGGACTTTGCCATCTCCAGCGCACCGTCCATCAGGGCTTCGGGGGCGTAGACGGCATTGACAAGGCCGATTTCCTTGGCCTCGTCGGCCTTGATCATTCTGCCGGAAAAGATCATCTCCTTGGCCTTGGCCACGCCCACGCGGCGGGGCAGACGCTGAGTGCCGGAGAAGCCGGGGGTGATGCCAAGGCCCACCTCAGGCTGGCCGAACTTGGCCTTCTCGGAGGCCAGAATGATATCGCAGCTCAGCGCCAGCTCACAGCCGCCGCCCAATGCAAAGCCATTCACCGCGGCGATGGTGGGGAACTCCAGCTTTTCGATGCGGCGCATAAGCGTACTGCCACGCTGGCCCCAGCGGCGGCCGCCGTCCAGGTCCAGCGGGTGCTGCTCGCCGATATCGGCGCCCGCCACGAAGGCACGGCCCGCGCCGGTGAGGATCATGCAGCGGATGTCGCGGTCGTTCTCCAGCGCCGTCACCACCTGCTCCAATTCGGCGATGACCGTGCCGTTCAAAGCATTTAACGCCTCGGGACGGTCAATGGTCACGAGGGCGATGCTGTCCTGCTTTTCAAGCAACACAGTATTTGCCATAATATTTCCTCCAATCAGAAGCACTCGCGGTAGATGGCTTCCTCGGCGGCCAGGTCGAAGGGGTAGTAGGCGTTGGTCATCAGCCGCTGCTGGTTGGCCTCCACGCTGAGGGGGAAGGACTTGAAGTCCGCCTCGGTGAAGCCGCAGTCCCGTAGGGGGCGCAGGGGCAGGATGCGCTGCAGCAGGTCGCACAGATAGCCGATGGCGTCCTCCGCCTTGCAGCCGGTGATATCTGCCACCAGACTCTTGAACTTCATGATCTCGCCGTTGGGGTCGTTGCGGTCATAATACCGCAAAATCGCGCCGAACAGCATGTAGTTGCTCTCACCGTGGGGCACGTGATAGGTACCGCCCAGCGGGAAGCTCATGCCGTGGACAGGGCCACAGCCCGCCTTTAGGAAGGCGATACCGGCGAAGAAGCTGGCCGTCACGAACTCGTCCAGATACTCAAATCGGGCGTCCTGCCCCTTCTCGTCGATGAGCTTGAAGCCCTTCAGGATCATGTCCATGGCCTTCTCCGAGAACATCTCGCTGGTGATGGTCTTGCGGTGAGGACTCAGGAAGGACTCGGTGGCGTGGACCAGGGCGTCGATGGCGGAGCAGGCAAAGGGCTTATAGGGCAGCGTCTTGATGAGCTCCGGGATCAGGCACACCTTGTTGGGGATGATGTCGTCGGACACCAGGCCCAGCTTGGTCTCGCCGCCGGTGAGCTGGCCGTCAATCTCCGTCTTCACGATGGCCACGGAGATGTTGGTGCACTCGCTGCCGGTGCCGCAGGTGGTGGGGATGGCGATGACGTCCTTCTCATGGACAACGGGGAAGCGCTTGTAGTACAGTTCGTGGACACTGTCGGGCCGCTTGCAGCCCAGCAGCTTGCACAGGTCCATGATGGCGCCGCCGCCCACGGCGATGACGCGGTCATAGCTGTCGTAGGGGATGGCGTCGTACATGGTCTGGATCATAGCCTCGGAGGGCTCGCCCGCGCCGAACTTCTCCTGGAACACGAAGCTGCACTTGAGGCTCAGCTCCTTCATGAAGGGGGTGTAGATGAACTCGTTGGTCAGCACCACGTCACGCTCATTCAGCTGGAACTCCTCCGCCATCTGGGCGAAGGTCTGGAATTTATACACGGTGGGCGCGAAGATGATCTCGCGCTTGTCCGCCATCAGGCTGGCGGAAAATGCATCCATTGCCATGGTTTTCTTCTCCTTTTCTTATTTCCTCTCGATGGCCTTTTTGACGGCGGCCACGATGTTGGCGGCCCGCAGGCCGTATTCGTCCATCAGGAACGCCTGAGGGCCCACCTGGCCGAACTGGTCGTTGACGCCCACGAACTCCTGCACGGTGGGGCGGTTCTTGGCCAGGCAGTTGGCCACGATGCTGCCCAGACCGCAGGTGACGTTGTGGTTTTCGGCGGTGACGATGGCGCCGGTCTCGGCGGCGCACTTCACCACCAGTTCCTCGTCCAGGGGCTTCCAGGTGAACATATCCACCACACGAACGGCGATGCCCTCGGCCTGAAGCTGCTCATAGGCCTTCAGCGCCTCGTCCACCATGATACCGGAGGTGATAATGGTGGCCTGATCCTTGTCACTTTCGTGGAGGACGACGCCCTTGCCCAGCTGGAACTCCGTGCCGTCGCCGTAGACCTGGATGATGTCCTTCCGGACAAAGCGGGTATAGGTGACGCACTGGCAGTCCGCCACCTGCTCGGTAACGGCCTTCAGCTGGGCATAGTCGCAGGGGTCGGTGACCACCGCCTGGGGGATGGACAGGTACATGGCGGCGTCCTCCAGCGGCATATGGGTGCCGCCATTGAAGGCGGCACACACGCCCGCGTCGGAGCCGAACACATGGACCGGCAGATCGGCATAGGCAGCGGACATGTAAATCTGGTCATAGATACGGCGGCTGGCGAAGGTGCCGAAGGTGTGGAGATACACCCTCTTGCCGGTGGCGGCCAAACCGGCGCACACACCGGCGGCGTTGGCCTCGGCGATGCCTGCCTCATAGGCCCGGTCGGGATAGGCGGCCATCAGCTGCTTGGTGTTGACGCAGCCCATCAGGTCGCAGTCCACATAGCACACGCTCTTGTCGGCGGCCATCATGTCCTTCAGCGTCAGGGCGAAGGCGTCACGGCAGGCGCGGCTGTCCTTTTCATGCTTGGCGATCAGTTCCCGTTTCATTTCCGCACCTCCTGCAATGCTTTCTCGGCGGCGGCGATGGCCTCCTGCCATGCCTCCTCGCTGGGCTGGGAGGAGTGCTCCCGCTTGGGCTCGGCGAAAGTGGCGCCCTTGCCCTTGATGGTGTCCAGCACGATGCAGGAGGGCACACCCTTCTTGTCATAGGCGTTCTGGATGGCCTGATAGATGGCCTCCACGTCGTGGCCGTCGATCTCCTGGGTGTACAGGCCGAAGCCCGCCGCCTTTTTGGCGATGTCGCCGTGGTCAAGAATGTCGGCTGTCTTGCCGTCCAGCTGATAACCGTTGTTGTCGATGATGTAGATGAGGTTATCCAGCTTGTGGGCGTAGGCGAAGTGGAACGCCTCCCACACTTGGCCCTCGTCGGCCTCACCATCACCGATGACACAGAACACGTGGTTGTTGCGCCCGTCGATCCTGTTGCCCAGCGCCGCGCCAGCAGCAGTGGAAGCCCCCTGACCCAGAGAGCCGGTGGTCAGATCCACGCCGGGGGTCAGCTTCCGGTCAGTGTGGCTGGGGAACCTGGTGTGAGGCTGGTTCAGGGTATAGGCCTCCTCCATAGGATAGAAGCCCATCAGGCCGAAGGTAGCATAGGCCACCGGACCCGCGTGACCCTTACTGAGCACCAGCCAGTCGCGGTCGGGATCGCGGGGGTTCTTGGGGTCAAAACGCATGACCTCGCCGTACAGCACGGCCATCAGATCGGCCAGATCCATAGAGCCGCCCACATGGCCGAAGCCACGGGAGTGGATGACCTTCAGCGTCTCCAGCCGGATCTGAGCCGCCAATGTTTCGATTTTTTTCTTGTCCATGATAGCTCCCCTGTATTACTTGTAGATTTCGGGTTTTTCCATCGTCTCCACCTTGAGGAAGGAGGAGGTGCCGCGAGAAGCGTTGAGCGCATCGCCTGCTACGCAGGCCACGTATCCGTCCCAAGCGGAGGGACCGGTCAGCTTGCCGGCATGGACGGACTCCACCCACTTGCAGAACTCGATGTCATACGCCTCGATGAAACGTTCCTTCCAGTCGGTCATGATAGGCATGGACTCGGCGGGCTGGAGGCTGTCCCATCCGGCGGGACGGGAGCGGCGCACCACGGCATAGGGATCAGGCAGCTTCACGGTGCCGTTTTCGCAGACGACCTCGCACTGAATGTCGTAGCCGTAGCCGTCCGCCACCTGCACCTCAACATCGATGAAGCAGCCCTTCTTGGTACGCATCAGCATGACCTGCGGGTTGTCGTAGCCCTTGTTGGAGTTCGCGCTCTGGCGCACCTTGACGCACTGCACATCCTCATACTCGTCGTCGAGCAGCCAGCGGCAGATGTCAAGCTCGTGGATGGCCACATTGGTCACGCCGTTCTCGGTCTTAAAGCCGGGACCCTGCGACACATTGCGGTGGCAGGCCTTGATCAGCAGCGGCGCACCGATCTCGCCGGAGTCGATGATGCGCTTCATCTCCGCATAGCCGCGGTCATAGTGGCGCATAAAGCCGACCTGCACAAGCCGCTTACCCAGTGCCATTTCGGCGCGAAGGATGTCTTCACAGTCCTTGGCGTTCTGGCTCAGGGGTTTTTCGCAGAAGCACCACTTCTTCGCATTCAGCGTCTTCATCACATAGTCATGATGTGTGGGGTCGATGGAGGTGATGACCACCGCCTCCACCTCGGGATCAAGAATCATGGCGTCACAGTCATTGCCGAAGGAGCGAATGCCATACTTGGCCGCCGTCTCGTCCGCGGCGGCGGCGACATAATCGGACACGGCGACAACCGTCGCTCCCGGAACAGTCTCAATAATGCGGCGGCAATGATCTTTGCCGATAGCACCGCAGCCAACGATACCGATCTTCAAAACCTTATCCATGTGTATACACTCCTTATCTTCAGATAATTATCAATACTTGCGGCAATCCTTCAGGTGTGCCTGAAGGTCGTTCCACGCTTCAACATTGGCGGGCAGCTCAGACACCTCAGTGTCGCCCACGCGCCACCAGGAGCTGTATCCGTCGGTCATGGTCTTGGGCAGCACCTTGATGTCAAAGAGGACGGGGCGGTTCTTCACCTTCTTTGCGTCCTCCAGCGCGTACATGAGCTCCTCCATCGTGCGGACGGTATAGCTCTTGCAGCCGTATGCTGCGGCAACGGCGGCGTAGTCGATGCTCATAAAGTCGCCGAACAGCCCCTCGCGACTGCGGTGGCGCATTTCAGTACACAATACCTTGTTGCCGTGTCCGACCTGCAAATTGTTGATGCAGGCGAAACTGGCGTTGTCGAACAGACAGATATTCACTTTTAGGTGTTCCTGGCAGGCGGTAATCAGCTCACTGTGGAGCATATTGAACGCACCGTCACCCACGAAGGAGTAGACCTCATGTTCGCTGCCGACGGCGAGCTTCACGCCCAGCGCACCGGCTACCTCATAGCCCATGGTGGAGTAGCCGTATTCCATGTTATAGGTGTCAATGCCCGTGGGACGCCACATCCGCTGCATATCGCCGGGCAGAGAGCCGGACGCACCGATGGCCACATCGCCCTCGGACATAAAGGCATTGATCGCGCCAAGAACTGTGGTCTGGCAGAGCTGCGTGTGCAGATCCTTGGAGAAACGTTCCACGCTGGCGCGGTTGGCATCGTTTACCTCGGGCTTCCAAGACTTCTTAGCGGAGTAGACGATGCTGTCCAGTCGCTTCAGCTCGGCAATCCACTTATCCTTAGCTGTCTCGACCTCCCTGATGTAGCCGGTCTTGTAGCCGTCCAGCAGTGCCTCGAGACGTGGGAGGGCATCCTTCGCGTCACCCACAACGGGGACGGCATCGAGCTTGAGAGCTTGGAAGTCAGAGACATTGATGTTGACGAACTTGCAGGTATCCTTGAACAGCCAGCGCGAAGCGGTGGTAAAGTCGGTATAGCGTGTGCCGACGCCGATGATAAGATCCGCCTTGCGAGCAATCTCATTTGCGGCGGAGCAGCCGGTCGTACCGATGCCGCCGAGGTTCAGGGTGTGCTTCCAGTCGGTCGCAGACTTGCCAGACTGCGTTTCGCCGTAAGGAATACCCAGCGTCTCGGCAAAGTGCAGGAACTCCCGATGCGCCTCGCTGTAACGAACACCGCCGCCGCAGATGAGCATGGGGCGCTTTGCCTTGCGGATGGCTGCCGCCGCGTCATGCAGTGACACCTCGGTCGCCGGACGGCGTTCCAAACGCCAGACTCGCTTCTGGAAGAAGGATACGGGATAGTCATACGCCTCACCCTCTACATCCTGCGGCATGGCGATGCAAACGGCGCCTGTGTTGGCGGGATCCGTCAGCACACGGAAAGCGTTGAGCATTGCGCTCATAAGCTGCTCGGGACGGACAATGCGATCCCAATAGCGGCAGACCGCCTTGAATGCATCGTTTGTCGTGATGGCAAGGGAGTGGGTATGCTCCACCTGCTGCAATACGGGGTCGGGCTGGCGGCAGGCGTAGGTATCTCCGGGCAGCACCAGCAGCGGCAGATTATTCGCCGTGGCCGTGCCGCAGGCAGTGACCATATTCGCGGCGCCGGGGCCCACGGAGGAGGTCGCCACCATCATCTGTTTGCGCTTTGTCTGGGCGGCAAAGGCAACGGCTACCTGCGCCATGCCCTGCTCGTTCTTGCCCTGATAGATCTCAAGGTGCTTGCCCTCCTGCGACAGTGCCTGCCCCAGACCCACCACATTGCCGTGGCCGGGAATGATGAACAGACCCTTGACGAAACGGTTCTGCACACCGTCTACATCAATGAACTGATTTTCCAGAAAGCGAACCAATGCCTGCGCCATAGTTAAGCGGACGGTTTTCATTGTATATCCTCCTGATCAGTGATTGGGGTAAATGTGATTGTTGGCATCCGGCTTCCAGAGCCACTCATGCTCCTTGTCGTCAATGCGCGTCTTCTTCCAAGGGTCGTCCGGCAGATGGCGGATGCCCCAGGCATAGCACATGGCGTAGCCCGGTGCGACCACCTGCGAGTGGAAGCCGTAATTGATGACGGCGCAGCCGTTATGCTCCGTTTTGTATACATCGCCGTTGGCAAAGCCTGCACCGAAGCCGTGGGGATAGTCGAAGCGGTAGAAATACACCTCCGGCTGGGGATGATGATGGGGCGGATAGCTGCTCCACTTGCCGGGGTGATTGAGTACCTCGCCGAGCACCATATTGGAGAAGGGGGCGTTGTCATAGTCGAAGAAGGTCTTGATCTCCCGCTCCATCGCGCCCATCAGTTCACCCTGGGAGCCGGCATACTGCGTCTGCACCGTTTCTGGGGTGTACATCACCGGCTCATAGCCCCGCTCGTTCTCGGTGTCCTGCATATAGATCTCCGCGTGGCCGTGCGCCGTGAGGGTGATCTTGGTGTTTCTCGGCGCAAGCAGGCAGTACGCCTCGTGGTGGAAGCAGTCGGGACGATCCGCCTCGACCGTCCTGCCTGCGTAGGCGAAGGTCACCTTCCCCTCAAAGAGAAGCATGGCGACTTCGTGCGCGGCGTTCTCGTAGGTATAGGTGTCGCCGTCCTCCATCACGAGCAGCCCCACATTCATCATCGTACCCATGGGGTTGGTGCTCTCATCGATATAGCTGTTGTAGCCGCGCTGCAGCTCACTATTTTTATTGAAGTATGTCATGCTGTGCTCCTTACAGGCCGGTATGCTCACGGATATAGCGGCGGCCCTTCATTGCGTATTCCAGCGGATTTGCCTTGGCGGGATCCTGCTCCGCCTCCACCAGCAGCCAGCCTTCATAGTTCGCCGCTGCCAGCACCTCAAAGACAGGGTCAAAGTTCACATCGCCGTCACCGGGGACGGTAAATGCGCCGCTGCGGACCGCCTGCAAAAAGCTCATGTTCTGTTCTCGTACCTGTTTGACAACGCTCAGGCGCATATCCTTCAGATGGACGTGTCCCACCCGGTCAACATATTTTTTCAGCATGGCCAGCGGATCTTCTCCTGCAAAGGTGAAATGACCGGTATCGTAGCACAGGAACACATAGCGCGGGTCGGTGTTGCTCATCATGCGGTCAGTCTCCTCGCTGGTCTGCACGACCGTACCCATGTGGTGATGGAAACAGAGCTTGAAGCCGCGATCTGCAGCAATCTTGCCGAGGCGGTCAAGCCCCTTGCACAGAAGCCCCCACTCCGCATCGTTCATCACATGCTTGTGTCCGCCGGTGAGAATGGGGATATCGGCGCAGCCTTGAATGGAGTAGCTCTGCTCACTGACATTGATGCGGTTTGCGCCGACAGCCGCCAGGAAATCGAGATTGGTGATGAAGTCTTTCTCCTCCTCCTCGATGGGGCGGGTCAGGAGGAAAGAGGAATACCAGCGGCTCGCAATGCGCATTCCGCGCAGGTCGAGTGCCTTTTTCAGTTCCACAGGATCCTTGGGATACTTGTTTCCAATCTCGCAGCCGGTGAATCCCGCTAGAGCCATCTCGCTGACGGTCTGCTGGAAGGTGTTTTCCGCACCCAGTTCCGGCATATCATCATTGCACCAGCCGATGGGCGCGATACCCAAATGTACTTTTTTGACATCAAACATTGATACAGCCTCCTATTCTAATCGGTACTTGCTGATAAAAACAAAGAATGCAGAAGAATAGGGAAAGCAAAGCTGCATTCCCTATTCTTCGATTGACAAGGGAGGTCACTGCGCAGCCATTTTGCGTGCCTTCGCTTCCACCTTATTACGCGTGACATCGATGGTCACGGCGAGGATGATAACGCCGCCGATAACGATGTACTGAATATCGTTCTGCGCGCCGAGCAGGTTCAGACCGTTGCGGATGACCGCCATCAGCAGTGCGCCAATCATGGTACCCCAAATAGTACCCTTGCCGCCGGTAAAGGAGGCACCGCCTACGATACAGGCTGCGATGGCATCGTTATCGTATGTCGCACCGGAGTTCGCGTTGGCAGTAGCCAAACGACCAACGGAGACAACGCCTGCCATACCTGCCATAAAGCCGGAGAGAGTGTACACGAAGGTCAGCACATCCTTGGACGGGATACCGCTCAGGCGCGCCGCCTCGGGGTTGCCGCCGCAGCAGTAGATCTGACGGCCGAGTGCCGTGCGGCGCAGGAAAATGTCAAACAGGATGAACACGATCAGCACCAGAATAAAGCTGGCGGGGATGCCGGGGAATGTGACCTTGCCGGCGGCGTCCTTGACCTGAAAGAAGGAGTAGCTGCCGATCCACATGACGCTGTCCACGCCCGCGCCGGTGAATGCGATAGACTTGGAACCCGTGATGACCAGCGCAATACCCAGCAGCACGTTCTTCATGCCCATAGTGGAAACGAAAGGATGCGGCAGGTCGAGCCGCGTGAGCAGTGTGCCGTTCAGGAATCCCATCAGTGTACTGACCAGCAGACCGGCGAAGATCAGAACAAAGGGATTTGTGATCCCGTAGTTCTGCACCAGAACGCCGATGGTGCAGGTGCACAGCACGCAGTTGGAACCGACGGACAGGTCGATGCCGGCGGTGATCAGGGCGCACAGCATGCCGCAGGAAATAAGACAGTTGATAGATGCCTGCTTGAGAATGTTCATTATATTGCCGACCTTCGGGAATGAGTCGGGCCGGACGATGCAAAAGACGATCACAAGGATCACCAGGGCCAGTGCCGTACCCAGCTTTTGCAGGATGCCTTTGATATTAGCTTTTGTTTTCATATCAGTCTAACTCTCCTCCCCATGCGGCTTTCATTATGTCTTCGGAATTAAAGTGTTCGGAATCTCTCTCTATATTTGCCATCACGCGGCCACCCCGCATTACGATCACATGATCGCTCATGGCAAGCACCTCCGGCAGCTCGGAGGATACCATGATCACGCACTTGCCCTCCTTAACCATCTGGTTCATCACATTGTAAACCTCGATCTTCGCCCCCACATCAATACCGCGCGTCGGCTCATCAAAGATCAGAATATCCGCCTTGGTGTTGACCCATTTGCCGATGACTACCTTCTGTTGGTTACCGCCGGAGAGCTGGGCCGTCACCTCATCGAGCGAGGGGGTCTTTATCTTCAGACTGGAGATGTTCGCCTGCCCCGTCTCCTCGATCTTCTTATCGTCGAACAGCAGTCCCCTGGTAAACCCCTTCATGTTCGCCAGAATGAGGTTTGTCCTCACGCCGAGGGACAGCACCAGACCCTGTCCCTTGCGGTCCTCCGTCAAAAAGCCGATACCGCGCTTGATAGCGTCCGCCGGTTTTTTGATGTTGACCTTCTGGCCCTTGATATATATCTCGCCGCTGTCCAGGGGGTCTGCACCGAAGATGGCGCGCATCGTTTCTGTGCGTCCCGCGCCGACAAGCCCGGCAAAGCAGGTGATCTGTCCGGCATGTGCCTTGAAGCTCACATCGTGCAGAACGCCCACTTCATTGAGGTTTCTGCCCTCCAGCCACACATCGCCCTTTACGCCGAATTCCTTCGGGAAGAGGTTATCCAGCGTGCGCCCGACCATGGCGGAGATCAACTGCTCATCAGTGATGTTTGAAATGTCCTCTGTTACGATATGCTCGCCGTCGCGCATGACCGTCACGCGGTCGCACAGCTCGAACAGCTCTTCCAGCTTATGAGAAACGAACAATATAGCAATGCCCTTCTTCTTCAGATTACGGACAGTTTCCATAAGCTGCTCGATTTCTTCCTTGCCCAAGGAGGATGTCGGCTCGTCCATGATGATCAATTTCGCGTCCAGAGAGACTGCCTTGGCGATCTCTACCATCTGCTGCAAGCCGATACCCAGCTTGCCGCACTCCGCTTTGACATCGATCTCGGGGTGGCCGAGCGTGGTCAATGCATCCTTTGCCACCGCCTCCATCTTTGCATAGTCCAGCAGGGGACCCTTCTTGATGGCCCGACCCATGAACACATTGTCCACCACCGAAAGCTGGCTGACAATGTTCAATTCCTGATACACACAGGCAATGCCTGTCTCACGCGCCTGCACAGGATTTTTGAATACTTTCTTTTTCCCATCCACATAGATGTCGCCTTCCTCGGGGATATGCACACCTGTGAGGACCTTGATCAGCGTGGATTTACCTGCGCCGTTCTCACCGATCAACCCGTGAATTTCACCGGGACGAATGCCGATGGACATATTTCGCATGGCGACCACGCCTGGGAATCGCTTGGTAATGTTTTTCAGTTCAACAACATACTCGCTCATTGAGTTACCTCGATTCTCTCGTTCTGCGCCTTTTGTGCCGGGTTTAGGAGTGCGCCTTCTATAAAAAGCATGAGGGGGCGACAGTTTCCTGTCGCCCCCTTTTACCTAATGTATGTAGCGTGGCGACTACTTAATTGCCAGGCTTACATATAGTCTTTCACGTTCTCGGCAGTCACGACCACGACATCGGCAGCGATAGTGGGCTCAACAGCCTCGCCCTTGATGGCAGCGTAAGCAGCCTTGACGACCTGATAACCCATCTCAATGGGCTGCTGAGCGACAGTGGCCTTCACCAGAGAGGTGCCGGAGGCAATGGCCTGGTAAGCAGAGGCGTTGCCGTCGAAACCGACGATGATGATGTCGGTGATGCCCTGCTCGGCGCAGACCTTAGCGGCACCCAGAGCGGTATCGTCATTGTGGCAGAACACAACATCGATGGCATCACCATGCTTGTTCAGCAGGTCTTCCATGGTCTTCACAGCACCGTCGGTGGTATTCTGACCGGACAGAGCGTCGAGGATCTCAATGCCCTTCTCCTCGCAGGCCTTGGTGTAGCCGGACTTGCGGAGGTTGGAGGTGTTGTCGCCTTCCTGACCGTAGATGATCACGGCCTTGGCGCCTTCGCTGAGCTGGCTGGCAGCCCAAATGCCGCCCTGATAGGCAGCCTCATCGTTCATCGTGCCGACAAAGGAGGTCTGACCCTCGATACCGCAGTTGGTATCAACGGACAGAACGGGGATGTTCTTGTCGATAGCGGCCTGCAGCGCGCTGTTCGCGGCGGCGGCATCATTGGGGGCGCAGACGATGGCATCACAGCCGGAGCCGATAGCCGTCTCAATCATGTTGACCTGCTGGGCAACATCACTCTCGGCGTTAGGGCCGGTAACAGTGACCTTAATGCCCAGCTCAGCAGCAGCCTTCTCGCAGCCCTCCTGCACATAGCCCCAATATTCGGAGGTGGTGCATTTGAGGACAACGGCGATGTTGACATCCTCGGTGGCGGCATCGCCGCCGTCAGCCGCGTCACCGCTACCGTCACCCGTGCCGCCGCAGGCGACCAGAGACAGTGCCGTCATCAGCGCAAGAAACAGAGTAAGAAACTTTTTCATGTTATAACGCTCCTTTTCAAAAATGAAGTTATTTCGGAGGTGAGCGAATGAGCCTCTCCGATGTGGGTTGTATCATATCAAGAACGTAAATCCTCTGTCAAGTTTTTTCTTTCAACGCAAGAATATTTCGACTTTTTTTCCGAAAATACCTCGGTGATTATATGAGAATCGCACAAACATCCAACTTATTTTTCTTTTTAATATTCCTTAAGGCAGCAGCCTTCAGTCATATATCTCCGCTGCTGCCTTAAAATTTTATCTGTCCCGATCCTTATTTAGATGCTTGTTGGCAAGGTCAATTCCCATGATGGAGCGGCGAAAGCCGTCCGCCAGTGTCGCGAAGTCAGCCGCTTCGTAGGCGTCCGTCGGCCATTTCTCCCGCCACTTTTCGCACAGCGCATACGCTAACTCGCGGCAGTGCGGCTCCACCGACTGCAAAAGCATGGGCGTCAGGTAGCACACCGTGACCGTCTTCTGCTCCGCCGTGGCCGCACCGCGATTCCAAAAGTGTAGCCCTGCGCGGTGCTGCGCCAGCGCATCGACGATTTCGCCTGCCAGCACAGAGACATCCTCCGTCTGTGCGGCAGCAGCGTACAGCGGCGCATAGCGCCGCGAATACTCCTGAAACGCCTCCCTATACTCATAGCGCGTGAAACGCACCGTCCACGGATGCGCCCGCACGATGGCATCCAACAGTTCAGTCATCATTTCTCGTCCTCCTCGGCGCAAGCCCCTTCTGTCGGTATCTGCGCGTCCTCGGGCAGCACATCCTCGCCATCCTCCTGCGAACCTCCGCGGTAGATATGCCACTCACGGAGGACGACCAGCCCGCCTAGCACCATGAACACAATGCCCGCAAGCGTACTAAGTACCATGCTGCTGCTCTCACCCCGGTAGCACATCCACAGTAACTTGCCACCCAGATACACCAGATAGCCGCCGGCCAGTGGCCACACGAAATTTACGCCGCGACGTCCGTTTCTGTTTTTCTTAAACATTCTGCTCCTCCTGTCTATGTTGTAATGAGTGTGGTAGGGGTGCGCCGTGATGCCGTATTCCGGTCTTACTTCTCATTATAGCTCCGGACCCAAATAAAATTTGGATCATCCCCGTGTATGACTACCTGCCTCGCCAATCTCTGGCTTGTATTTGTGGAGACACAGCATTCTCGGGCATTGCCGCAGCGCGCAGCATTTGGAGTTGGAGAGATTGACCATTCCGTGGTTCCTTTGCAATGTAATCGAAGAGTTTTTGGTTTTGAGTATAGCATACCCGAAAAGAGAAAACAAGATTTCCCTCCTTCTGGCTGTCTGCGTTGAAAAGCGGAGAGTGTGATTAAAGAAGTTCCGACCGATAATCGAAAGTCTGTTCGTTATGCGAAGTCGTAAAATCCCGCTATTTTTGTTGGTTATGCACAAAAACAAGAGTATTCAAAAGTGCATGACTACAAAAATGACGAAAGCATCTTGATTTCCTTCGCAGTAAGTGGTATATTTACTGTAACTATATGGGTGTATTTGACACCTTTTACTTTTGCCAAAAATGTAAGCGCTTACTTTTTCTGAGGAGGCTGTGTATGGCGCATAACGCAACTATATATGATGTGTCACGCATGGCCGGCGTATCCACTGCAACGGTCTCCCGCACATATTACGAGCCCGGCAAAGTGAAGGAGGCCACACGCCAGCGGGTCTATGAGGCGGCGAAGGCTCTTCACTACTTCCCGAACGCCATCGCCCGCGCTATGGTGCGTCAGCGGACGGACAAAATTGCATATCTGATCTGCAAGCAGGGAGCCACCATTTTGGACGAATTCTACGCCGGCATCTGTGACGAGGTCATGCGGAGAACCAATCTCTCGGACTGCCAACTCCTTGTGTCCACGGCGAGCGACTGGCACACGCTGGGTGAGACTGCGCAGAGCAAGCAGATCGAGGGCGTGATCCTCGCCGGAAATGCTCCCCCGGAGCTCATCACGGAGTTGCAGTGGCAGAATGTCGCCATAGTGATGGTCAACAATCAGGTGGCGGGGCTGGACATCCCGTGTATTGTTTCGGATGAACGCGGTGCCGTCAGGCAGGTATTGGAGCATCTGATTGACAGGGGACACCGACATATTGCGTTGGTGCTGGGACGGTTCAACCCCTACATCACAGACCAGCGGTACAGCGCGTTCACGGAGCTGATGCAGGAATTTGGTCTGCCGGTGCAACAGACAGATGTGGCGACCTGCGACGCAAATGTTGAGAGTGCCGCGCAAGCGGCTTTGCGCCTGCTGGATCTATCGGAGAGACCAACCGCCATCGTTGCCATGAATGACATGATTGCCGCCGGCGTGATCAAGGCGGCCAGGCGAAAGGGGCTTCGTCTGCCGGAGGATCTGGCCGTAACAGGTATGGATGACTCCTCCATCTGCACGATGATCGAGCCGGAGCTGACCTCCGCGCACATTGACTGCCGAAAAATGGGCGAGCTGTGCGTGGAGCGTCTGATGGCTCTGCTGGACGGAAAAACCGATGTCCCGCGACTCACCGTAGTCCCGACGAAGCTGGTCGTGCGGCGGTCGAGCTGAGATTTTTGCGATCTTACCCATACTCCTGCTTATGCTGTTCTCAGGACTGATGCCAGATGACGGTTTCGGAGCGGGCTAAATTCCGAGGCACAGGAGGACCTTCCCATGAAAGCAAAGAGAACTGTCGCAGCGGTTACAAAGGTACTAATCTGCGCACTGCTGCTTTTCATAACGCTGTTCCCAATCTATTGGCTGGTCGCCATGGGCATTCGTCCTACGGACGAAATGAAAGGACACATTTCCCTGATCCCTCAGACCCTGACCGCCATTCATTTTGTGGAGCTGTTTTCCAGCAAGGGCTTCAGCACCGCCATTGTCAACAGCTTGCAGACGACTTTCGGCTCTCTGTTCATTTCGCTGGCAGTGGGTATCTGTGCAGCCTATGTCATTGCACGGCATCGCTTCCGCTTTGGCCTGAAAAAACCCATGACCTACTGGATACTACTGGTGCGTGTGCTGCCGCCGGTGGCGTTCACCATTCCTCTGTACATCATGTTCAACAAGCTTGGTATCCTGAATACCAAGCTGCCGGTACTGCTGGCCTGTGTGCTTATCAATGTGCCGTTGATCATCTGGTTTCTTATCAGCTTCTTTCAGGACCTCCCTGAGGAGATAGAGGAAAGCGCCAAAATTGATGGCGCAACGGAGTGGCAGCTATTCCGCAAGATTGTGCTGCCGCTGGTGGCACCCGGCATCGCGGCGGTGGCCATGCTGAGTTTTATGTACGCTTGGAATGAATACACCTATACCGTTATCTTCACCAGGACCGCCTCCAACAACACCGTGCCGCTGGCACTGGCTCTGCTGAACACAGAGGATAACCTGACCAACTTCGGCCTGGTGGCCGCAGGTGGTGTGGTGTCCGTCATCCCCATCACTCTGTTTGTGATCTTTGCACAGAACTACTTGATCTCCGGCCTTTCAAGTGGTGCTGTCAAGGGGTAACATAAATATGTACAAAACAAGATTAGGAGGAAACAAAATGAAAAAAGTGTTGTCCATAATCCTGTCTCTGGTCATGGCTCTGTCACTTGTTGCCTGCGGCAGCAATGCGCAGACCGACCAGCCCAACGGCACGACCGACTCTACGAAGCCCACTAAGTTGAACCTGATCCTGCGTGGCGGCACCTATGCCGATGTCATCAAGGAGTGCCTGCCCGCATTTGAGGCAGAGCACAATGTCGTCTGCGAGGTGCAGGAGCTTTCCGAGAGCGATCTGTACTCTGGCATCGCGCTGGATGCCATCAACGAAAAGGGATCCTATGACCTGTGTATGGTAGACGGTTCCTGGATGGCTGAGTTCACCGAGAACGGCGTACTTGCCAACCTGACCGAGTTGGGTTATGCGCTGGATGATGATATCATTCCCGCCACCACCACCATCTGCTATGTGGACGATGATCTGTATCTGGCTCCCTACTATGGCAATGTGACTGTCCTACTATACAACAAGGCCAATGTTGAGGCCGCTGGTTACACAGGTGGCACCATCCTGTCTCTGGATGACATGCTGACCATCTGCGAAAAGGCCAAGGCCGACGGCAAGCTGGGCTTCATCTATCGCGGCGACAGCCAGAACAATCTGGTAGTCGATTTCCTGCCCATCCTGCTGTCCTACGGCGGCTGGGTGATCGATGCGAACAATCAGCCCACCGTTGATACGCCCGAGTTCAAGGAGGCCATGAACTTCTATCTGAAGCTCATCGCTACCGGCTCTGCTCAGGTCAAGGATGACCTGATTGCCTCCTGCGATACCGGTGCCGGCACCATGGGTGTTGGCTGGCCCGGCTGGTACACGCCGACCGCCGATACCACGGCTGATTACTGCGCCATCACCGGTGCTGTTTCCAAGGACGGCGAGACGCACAACGCCAATGTCTACGGCGTTTGGACGATCGGTATCCCCAGCAACAGCCAGAACAAGGAACTCGCTGCCGAGCTGCTGAACTACCTGATGGACAAGGATGTCCAGAAGTCCACCGTTCCCTCCGGTGGTGTACCTTGCCGTTACTCCAGCCTGCAGGATGCCGAGATCCTCAAGACCTATCCTCAGTATGAGGTGGTCTGCAAGGCCCTGGAGGGAGGTGTGTATCGTCCTGTCATCGCTGAGTGGACGCAGTTCTACACCATTTTGGGCACTGAGATGGACAACATCGTCAACGGTGTAAAGACCGTGGATGCGGGCTTGGCCGATGCGCAGACCCAGTTGGTGGAGCTGATGAAGGGCTAAGCTCCCTTGGATTCTCCATTGCGGCACTGACCGGCGGGGCCGGGCATGAAGCCCGGCCCCGCCGCTGAAACTATTTCCGCAAACAGAAAATCCCCCGGAACGCTCCAGATTGTGAGGCCGCTGCTATGAATAAAAATGCAAATACCGAGCTTCGGTCTGTGAATATTCAGACCAAGCGCTTCGGCTTGAAAATGCTGTCCCCTACCGTCGTGGTACTTTTAATCATGACGACCTATCCGCTGCTTTTTACGCTGGTTTACAGCTTTACCGACTATAATCTTCTCCGTAGCCTGAAAAACGGCTCCAAGTTTATCAGCTTGGGGAATTATACCAAGCTGCTGAGTGATCCCTATTTCCAGCAGTCTATTCTCAATACGGTCAAATTCACCATTCTTGCGGTGATTTTTGAGATGATCGTTGGCCTTGCGGTGGCTCTGTTCGTCAACAGTTTGACACGAGGCCAGAAAACCCTGCGCACCCTTGTGCTTCTTCCTTATCTGCTGCCTACCGTAACGGTGGCTCTGAGCTGGCGCATGATGCTCTCCCCTAACTATGGCATTGTCAACCAGGTTTTACAGGCACTTCATCTGCCGGTATATAACTGGTTTTCCGATATTCACACCGCCTTTGGTATGTTAGTACTCATTGATGTATGGCAAAGCGCACCCTTCGTATTCCTACTGCTGTATGCCGCACTGCAATCCGTGCCGGCGGGTCAGTACGAGGCCGCCCGCATCGACGGTGCCGGAGTTCTTCAGCAATTTTGGTATGTGACCGTCCCAAACATCAAGAACAGTTTGGCGCTGTGCGCCCTGCTGCGCACCATCGACAGCTTCCGCCTGTTCGACAAGGTGAATCTGCTGACCGGCGGCGGTCCCGCCAACTCCACCTCCACCATCACCCAATACCTGTACAATTACGGCATCAAATCCCTCGATTTCGGCTTTGGCAGTGCCGGTGCGATCGTTATGACGGTGCTGGTGCTGATCCTGTCCAGCGTATATATCAAACGAGCCATTAAGTGAGGCTGTGGAGCAAATGAATCAAACCATGAAACTGACCTTTGTGAATGTCGGCTATGGCGAGGCGATGATACTTGAGTGTCCCGACCCGCGCTATCGCGGCGGAAACTTCGTCATGGTGATAGACGGAGGCAGTGCCGAGCCGGGAGAGTTTGAGGATTCCGTATCCGGCAGACTCCCATTCAGCGAGTATCTGCGGACATATGGCCCAGACCATATCGACCTAATGATCTGCACACATATCCATGAGGATCACCTCTGTGGCCTGCTGCCCGCGGCGGAGCTGAATACTCCGTCCGCCTTTTGGCAGACCCTGAGCAGTGACTTTTATGCGTCCATGCCTCCATTGGACGGCAGGCCGGTAAAAACCGCATCGCAGGACAAATTCCTGCGGGCTCTGCGGGATTACAGGAGCCTCTGCCATTCTCTAGCCGCGCACGGCACCGTGCTGCGTACCTTACGTGCCGGAGAGATTATTTCGCTGTGCGAGGGGCTGACCTGCCGTGTGCTGGCACCGACGGCACTGCGGACGGATGAGCTGCAACGCGATCTGCGCTCCCTGCTGGACGAGCAGGCAGACGACGCTTTCATCGAAAAGCTGACGGCGCTTGACGCCCGTATGAACAATTATAGCCTGATGCTCATGCTGGAGTATCGTGGGACACGCATTCTCCTGCCGGGCGACACCAACTGTCGGGGCTATCATGACACGGACAGGGGGCAGTTGGGCGCACACCTTTTCAAAATGGGACACCATGGGCAGAAGGACAGCATCACACCGGAGTTGCTGGAGGACATCCACCCACAGGGTGCGGTGTGCTGCGCCTCAAGCGACAGCCGCTACAACAGCGCCCACCCCGATGTGATTGCGCTGTTCGAGCAAAGGGGCACAGAGGTGTACTTTTCGGATTGTCCCACGCCGAACGGTTTGAAACTGCCGCCCCATCACGCGCTGACCTTTACGATCGAAGGGGATGGAAGGTTCTCCGCCCGGTATATCTGACAGGTAAAGGGGAAGATACCATTAGGGCAAGTGTAACATTAGAAGATTTCAAGAGGAGCGGGAGCAGACATCCCGCTCCTTCTATCAAAACGCAAAGGGAGGATTTTTCGAATGAAAAGCTATGACATTCTGATCATCGGGCCGGTGTCGCTGGATCATAATATTGATTATCTGGGCAACGAGCGCAAGGAGTTGGGTGGCGCAGTGGTAGCCTCCGGTTTTGCCGCCGCGAGAAGCGGCAGCAAGACGGCGCTCTTTACCAAGCTGAATCCGGCGGATGCCGATGTTGAGAAGCGTTTTGAAAACTCGAATGCCGACCTGTATTGGAAACCGTCCACCACTACCTGCTCCATCCGCAACCAATACTTCACCGCTGACAAGGAAAAGCGCGTCTGCACCTCCATGGGGGTGTGCGATCCCTTCCAATTTGAGGAACTGCCTGACATTGACACAAAGATCTACCACTTTGCCGGCCTGGTGTACGGCGATTTCGACGGTGAGCTGTTTGAGAAGGCCGCAAAGCAAGGCAAGGTGGCCGTGGATGTACAGTGCCTCCTGCGCCATGTGGAGGCCGACAAGACGATGGCCTTCCACGACTGGGACGAAAAGCTGAAGTATCTGCCCTGCATCGACTATCTGAAAACCGATGCTGCTGAGGCCGAGATTCTCACCGGCCTCAGCGACCGCGCCGAGGCCGCCAAGCTGCTTTACAGTTGGGGCGCACGGGAAATTATGATCACCCACAATACGGAGGTGCTCATCTACGACGGCAAGGAGATCTACACCTGCCCCATCAAGGCGCGGAATCTCACTGGCCGCACAGGCCGCGGCGACACCACCTTTGCCGGCTATATCACTGAGCGCCTGCGCACAGGTATCTCCGAGGCACTACAGTATTGCACAGCACTGGTTTCCCTGAAGATGGAAACGCCCGGTCCTTTCATGGGTACTCGCGAGGATGTTCTGGAGTACATCCGGGAGTTTTATTGATGCAGAAGCAGGAGGAGCGTAATGTTTGCGTTTTTTGAGTCACTTCGCGGGCTGACAATTTTATCCGTCTGCTTCCGTTTTTTACTGGCGACAGGGTGCGGAGCGGCCATCGGCTACGAGCGGAGCAAAAATCACCATGCTGCAGGCCTGAGAACGCACATCGTGGTGTGCATTGGCGCGGCATCGGTCATGCTGCTTAACGAGTATCTGTTGGCCTATTTCAATCCGATCGCAGATCCCGCTCGTCTGGGCGCACAGGTCATCAGTGGTATTGGCTTTCTGGGTGCCGGGACAATCGTCATCACAGGGCACCAGCGCGGCCAGCAGATTAAGGGGCTGACCACCGCCGCCGGACTGTGGGCCTCGGCCTGCATGGGACTTCTTGTCGGCAGTGGCTTCTATGAGGCTTCGATCATTATGTGTTGCTTCCTGTTCGGCGTGATCGCACTGCTGAATCAGGTGGATCAGAAATATCTGAAAACCTCCGCAGTTGTCCGCGTTTATATCGAGTACACGGCAGAGGCACCATTCTCCGTGATTCTCACCGCCCTGCGGCAGGAACACTGGCACGTGACGCATATGGAGTTTTTGAGTGCGAACGATGCCGCGACCCACAGTGTACTCCTTGATCTTCAGAAAACGGGGGGTGCGGCTAGTCGAGAGACGCTGCTGCCGCTGCTGCGCGGTACAGAAGGCATCCTGTTCGTGGAGAATGCCTGAGCGCGCCATCCGTCCAAGCCATTACAGACTGGCTGGCTCTGACGCCTACAAGGACGATGATAACATCAGGCATGGTAGCTACCCTCTACATGCTTGCCAATGTAATCCGAACTGAGGAGCAGGGCAGGAAGAATGCCGAGGGGCTCCATATAGGTGGCGTACATTCCGAGCTGCTCCTCGCTCATGATGTAGCTGGGGACATGGGAGAGGTTGAAGTTTTCCAGCATGACCGCACGGATATAGTAGTCATACGGCACCTGATAGGTATCCGTATGGGTGTTGCCGTCCGCGTCCGTCCATGTGTCGTTTTCTATTCGGCAGCGGGTTTCCACCACCACATCATCGGTCAAAATGTGCTGGAGATAAAAGAGTATTTCCGATATGCGTTCCCCACAGTTTCTCATTGCTGCAGGAAGCGAGTTAGCTGATGTGCTGGCAGCCTGTATCTCATTTATTTTTATGGGAAAAGCAATCGGGGTCTTCACCAGAGAAACGAAACCTTTTGCCGAAAATGGAGCACAGAATAATTCATTCTCATTCTTTTCTCTGTACTAACCCCTCCGATAGAGTGAGTCCTTCTGGGTGATCCATCATGAACCCCTCCTCGGTTCAGCAAACAGGCGCAGATCCGCCGCAATGGTCTTAATGCTGGGCCAGCTCTTCCTTTGGGCGTTACCCCGGTCACGCAGGTACATATAGACCGTCCGTGCCCGACGGAGACGTTGGACGATGTAGGACATATAGCCGCTCTCGGATTCCACTTCGTGCAGATGAGTATCCAGCGCAGTGGCGATAAATGCGGAGACCGTACCGCGAGTGGGCGTCTGCAGGTAGTCGCTGTACTCGAACAATTCTTTTTCATCTGGGAAGTCTTTTAGCAGTCTTTTGATGAACTGCTCCTGCTTCTTTGTGACTACCCGCAGCCGTAGTTGCGTAACCGTCAAACCTCACCGCGCATAGACAGTCATGAGACAATAGTGGTGGGAAGTTGCGAAACTTCCCACCACTATAGCATTTAGGGGAGTGCGGCAAATGACGAGCAATGCGTTGAAGCAGGAAGCCAAAAAACAGGAGTGGAGCATAGCCATACAGGACTGCCACAGCAGCGACCAGACGGTGCGGGCATGGTGCAGACAAGAAGAAATCAACGTAGCAACCTATTACCGTTGGGAACGTGAACTGCTGTCCGCGACAGAAACAGTGCCGCACGCAGGTGTGCCGACCGTCAGATTTGCAGAACTGCCAACACCGATGAAGGCATCACGGAACGTTGCGGAACGTTCCTCAACCCTGCATATCGGGAACGCCAGTCTGGACATTTACCCCGGATGTGACGCGGAACAGCTGAAAATGCTGGTGGAGGTTCTGCGCCTATGCTGAACGACTTCACCGGCGCAGAGCCGCCTCGCGCAAAATGATCTCTCGCTCGGAAAACGGAATTTTCTCGCCGTTGATTAGCTGATAGGTTTCGTGACCCTTTCCGGCGCAGAGAATGATGTCACCCGTCTCTGCCATGTGTACTGCTGCACGAACGGCGTCTTTTCTATCCTCAAAAAGCAGATAGGGCTTCGTTTGATCGTAGTAGGACAGAATCTCCCGGTTGATCTCATTGGGATCTTCAGTGTCCGGATTGTCTGCCGTAATGATTGCGAAATCGGCGTATTTTCCAGCCGCCTCACCCAGCTCTTTGCGGCGCTTTTTTGTCCGGCATCCGACAGAGCCGAGCAGACATATCAGCCGATGGGGATGGTATGTCCGAAGAGCCTGAAGCGCATTTTCAAGGCTGAACCCATTGTGCGCATAGTCAAGGACAAAGGTCACTCCCGGCAGCGCGTCCACCACCTCAAAGCGTCCGGGGACGGAAAGCGTCTGCAGAATCTGGGCGGCGTCTGCCGCCGGCACACCGTAAATTGAGGCCGCTGCAATGGCGCCCAGCCCATTATACACGGAAAGCTCTCCGGGAGCGCAAAGTCTGACGGCGGTATTCCCACCCTGTGAAACACAGGTAAAGTCGATGCCCAGCGCTGCTTTTCCGCGAAAGGGACGTGTTTCCGCAGCAGTGAACCGGCAATGGTCGGACAGGGGCTGGTGCAGAGAAAAACCAATGAAATCCGTGTTTTCGCCCGAATTCCCAACGACAGCCCTCCAATGGGCATCATCGAGATTGCAGACAATGTGTTCCGGCGCAAAATCGCGGAACAGCCGTGCCTTCGCCGCTCGATAGGCGGCAAACGAGGGATGCTCCACCTCTCCGATATGGTCATCCGCCAGATTGGTAAACAGGCAGGTATCAAACCGGACGCCCTCCACTCTGTGTGTGGCCAGTGCCTGCGAGGAAACCTCCATTACCACATGTGTGATGCCACGATCCACCATCATGCGAAAATAGCGATGAAGCTCACTGCTTTCCGGTGTCGTGTTGACGGTATCAAACCAATCCTTTTCCATCAGCACGCCATTGGAGCCGACATACGCACACGGAAAGCCGCAGCCAGAGAGAATCTCCCGCAGGAAAAATGCCGTTGTTGTTTTGCCCTTGGTTCCGGTAATGCCGATAACGGTCAGCTTCTCCGCAGGGCGACCATAGAATGACGCCGACAGACAGGCTAGCGCGTGGCGCGGATTCTCCACAAGTATCTGCACCGCGTCTTCCGGGAGCGAGACAAGCCTACGGCTGCATACAAAAGCACGGCAGCCGGCGGCATAGGCAAGCGGCGCGAAGCGGTGTCCGTCCGCATGAGCGCCGGGCAGGCAGAAGAACAGAGAACCGGCAGAGACGCGGCGGGAATCGTAGTCGATGGAATGAATCTGCTGCTCCATTTGGCCAGACAGAAACGCCTCGGCAATAGGGCGGTCAGAGACAGAAAGAACAGGGTAGTCCTTGAGTATGGAGGAAAGCTTCATGGTTTCAAATCCTTTTGTGTGGCAGGGTTGGCTTACGAACAGACAAGCCTTAGAGCTACGGCTTGGTACGAAGCAGATATATACGCCCAAGGAAATCAGGCGCCCTCTGTAATATCGGTGAAATATTGCCTTTTCCGGCATATCAAAGATGGTGACTTGATGTGTCTTGCTAAGTATTCTAAGTCTATCAGCTTTTTCTTATCCCGTCAATCGCTTTTGAAATCAGTCATCCTTGGCAAAGCTCAACAATCACGGAACTTCTCATGTAGGCTTTGTGAAGATGCAGTCCGCTGAAAAAACGTGGGAACATGGAGACACAAGTATCCGTCCAAAAAAGTAAAAGAATCTCAAGCATAAAAAGAAGGTGTAAGAAAATGAACTATGGATAGTTCCATAAAGACACCGATAAAGGCCAATCAGGACCAACTGATAATGGGCCATCTTCTGGAGCCGATTGCCGCCTATTGGTATCAGCAGAAAACCGGCAATACGGTCTATGACGATACCAATTTGTATCAGCACGCAGATCATCCATGGGCGCTTGCGGATTTTGACCTCCGCTTCGTGCGAAAGGAGGATTTGCTTTCTGCGTTCAGCAAGGACATCCGTCCGTTGATGCTGAACTGTCCGCCGAGCCATATCCAGCAGCTCCCCGATCTCTCGGTCGCTCATGTCCATGAAGTAAGACAGCAGGATCACGTCGTGCTTCTCCCGCAGGAGCTTGACCAGCGCCGCCGCAAGGCGGTCATCGTTGACGGGGATGTGGTATCCACACACTTCAAATTCAACGGAGTGAACGTCCTAGCAGCAAAGCTTCGCAAGAAGCTCCGAAGGCAGCTCCGAGAAACTGCACTCCCGCACCCTATGGCGCACCTCTGACCGCTGCATATCCACGTTTTCCTGACGCAGTATCTTCTTACAATAGCTGTCGAATATGTGCAGAACGCGCTCTTTCTGGTTCTAGGGAAGCTTCAAAGCGTCATCCTCTTTTGCTGCCGGGAAAGGGTTCTCTCTTTCCCTCTTACTAAATACTCCGTTTGAAGTGATCCGTTTTGGCCAACTTTTTGAAAAATTTTTCTTCTTTTTCACGGCGTTTTTCCTCCATTCCGTCATTTTGAAAAATTCGCAAATGACGGAAACGGAGGGCCACGGCAGCGAGGAAAAAACGGCAGCTTTGTGTGACTTGAGTATGCAGTACTGCGGTAGATAGATAAAAGGAGGCGTGAAAACTTTACGCCTTCTTTTATACTTGTAAGCTTATCACCGATTGCACAACCGCATCTCCGGTCAGCTCACTGGTTCGGTAAATCTTCTGGCAAAAGGGGCTCAGGCTGAAACCCATGCCAGCTCGTCCTTTGCCCAGCAAAATACCTGTTACCGTAAAATGATGCGCGGCCTGCGATGCCTGCAATTCCTGCTGACAGCCATCGGACAACGCGCATTCGCCATCTGTGATGAAAACCACATCGGCCTTTTCAAAGCCCTCCGACTCCATCAACCGGATTGCCTCCCGGATGGGGCGTTCAAAGTTTGTACCGCCGCCGAGAAATGTCTCCGCCGCAGACAACTTATCCTCCAGCGTATATTCACCCGGGCGGAATATGTCCACTTGACAACTGCTGCTTCCGGCAAAATGGATCAGTGCAAAGCTCCGGTGGCTCTCCGCGGCGATCTCCAACAGGGTCATGGCCACCGCCTTACCCCATGCCGCAGCTTCGCCTTCGGTGGAGCCGGATTCGTCCAGGCAGCAGATAATATCGCCCATACCCTTATAGATAGGTTCACGCCGGCGATACTGTTTGATCTGCTTTTGCTGATACTTCCGCAGGAACAGCGGAATAGT
>CAKTRJ010000029.1 GCA_934597345.1 uncultured Oscillospiraceae bacterium | reverse complement strand
GGTATGGGGGATGCCGTCCTCGCCGCCCAGCATGGCCTTGATGTCGTCATAGGTCAATTTCGAGGACTTGGAGGAGCTCATATCCCACAGCTCCTGACGCACCTTCTGCATGGTGGGCAGATCCGCCCGGCCGGTGGCGTTGGGATTAGACTTGCCGTACTCACCCTGACAGTTGGTGGTAGTCCGTTCAAAGGGATAGTTCTCCGGCAGGCCACCGTTGTCGCTGCCGCCAGCCGGGGGAACAGAGGCGGTATCGCCGCTGCCGTCATCGGGGATCAGACTGGTGTCGATCTGATAGGTATTGGCGATCTCCATAAAGGTCTTGCCACGATAGTACTCCACCGCGCTTTCGGGCATGGGAATGTAATCCTCGTCCGTCCAGTTCTCGTCGTCCAGATGGCGCAGGTTCGCCAGCAGGCTGATAGAACCGTCCACCAGGTCGGAATCCACCTCGCAGCTGACATACAGGGCGCCGGTCTCGTCCACGGACAGGATACCCTCCTGCATCTCGCCGCCCATGAACTCACCCCGCAGATCCAGACCGGTATCGTCATCGGGCACCACGCGGACATAGGTGTTGGCGAAATTGAAGTCGTTCTCGCCCTCCAGATACATGGCCAGCCAGACCTGGCAGCCGCCGTTGCCGTCAAAGACCAGACGCGCCAGAATCTCGTGGGCGGTATCGTTCAGTTCCTCAAAGTCGCCGGTGGCGTCCGTAAGACCCGCCATGCCGTGCCAGTCACCGCCGTACACCTCGGCAAAGTCGTCAATGGTCAGTCCCGTGCTGTCGGTATTGCCGGCATTGGTGCCGCCGGTACCGCTGCCCCCGCTCTTACGGAACGTCAGCTTCAAGTCAAAGCCGAAGTAGTCATTCACCATGATCAGGCCGTCCTTCAGCGTACAGTTGCAGGTCGCTCCGTCTCTGTCCAGTGTCAGGGCGCCGTCCTTAGTCAGCTTCCACTCGATGGTCGTCGGGTCGCCGTCCAGCATAAAGCAGCCCGTACCGTCCTCTTTCAGCTCAATGTAGTTGTCACCCAGATCGTAAACATCGTCCATGGGTATCCACTCGTCAAAGGACAAAACAGCCTCGCCCATGTACTTGCCCACAGCGGGGTTTGTCTTGCTGCCGCCCTTGCCGCCGCAGGCCGCCAGCGTCAGTGCCATCACCAACGCCAGAAGCAGCGCCGCAAGTTTTCTCGCTCTTTTCATCATCTTTTCCTCCTGTTTTTCGGTATTTCTGTGTTATCTTTCTCTATATTGGCACGTCTCACTTGAGGCGATGACCGCATTCGGTGCAAAATTTCTCAGACTCTCCTGTCCGCAGGAGGGACAGTGCTACTTAGCGATATTCTGAGGGCTTTCCTCATACATGTTTTTCAGTGCCTGAAGGAGAGGATTCTCTGGGACTCCACGCCGGGCCTTGCCAGCATAAAGGTCTCTCCTTCGGTGGTGTACAGGCAAAAGGCGTCCAGCGAATGAAAGAATTCCAGCAGCTGAAAGGGCTCCGGCAGCAAGACGTCATTGTATCCCTCCGTCAGCTTTACATAACCGGTCTTGTACACCCACATATCAGACGTAAGCTTTACCACTCCATCGACCGTCAGATTCATGCGGGACGCTTCAAACTGCCCGATGCCCTCAATCTCCAGAACAATACTTTCGTCGGCGTTCTGCCATGTTCCCGCGAAGGGGGACTGATCCTCCAGTGTATATACCATATCGGGGCCGTCCACCATATGGTCGCCGCCCTGTTCCCGGGTTTCACCGCAGCCCATCGTTCCCCAAAGCACCGCCAACAGCAATACACCTCCTATCCAAAGCCGCCATTTCATAGGCATCACCCTCCAATCATCATTCCTGATCGTTTTTCATGGGTGCCTTCTCGCATATCGGTACGTCTCACTTGAGACGGCTGCCGCATTCCGGACAGTAAACAGGAATCTTCTCATTTGTCGGCTGCCAGCCGCAGCTTTTGCAGCAGAAGGGCTGCCGGATACCGCAGTTGGTACAGAATTTACTCTCGTTCTTTGTCTCACAGTTGGGGCAGATCCACTCCTTTGCCGGCGGCGTTTTCGACTCCGTGGAGAAGATCACGTCCTCCTCGCCGCACGCCGCGCCGTCCTTTGTCAGCCATCTATGGCCGCTGCCGTCGCTGTACCGGATGCGGAAGGCGTTTTCCGCATGGCTGAATGTCAGATTGTCGAAGGTGCCCGTCATGAGAATATCCTTATGCTCCTGCGTCAGCTTTACATTCCCGGTTTTGTACACCCATGCGTCGGACGCGAAGTCCGGATCGCCGTTCACAAACACCTGTATGCCGGACGCCTCAAACTGCCCCCGGCTCTCCACCTCTAATATGATGGTACCATCCCGGCTCTGCCACGACCCCGCAAAGGGGCTCTGATCCTCCGGCGTATACATCATACCGGGGCCGTCCACCATCTGGCCGGCCAGCGGAGCCTCCGCCCTGCCGCAGCCCATCATTCCCCACAGCATCATGACCAGCAGTACACCTCCTATCCAGTATCTCCGCTTCATCTGTGCCGCCTCCCTTTATCATCTGTTTTCCGCGGACAGACCTTCCACCGGCTCGCCGTGCTCTTGCAAAAACGCCGCACAGTCGGTACACAGGTCGATATCCTCCCCCAAAAGGAAGCAGCGGTCACAAACCAGCCGCTTGCAGATCGGGCACAGGCTGAAATACTCCATTGCCTCCGTTGCGGCCCGCTCAAAGGCATCCTCCCGTTCACGCTGGTACAGCGCCTGGAAAATCACGCGCTTTCCCTCGCTCTCCGGCTGCATTCCCGCCTTGGAAAAGCGCACCGGCTGGCTTTCCCAGAGGGAGCCGCATACAGCGCAGCGCAATGAAAACTGAAATCTCTCCATAGAAGATATGTCCTCCATGGATGCTTTAATGATGCGGCGCATTCCGGTCCCTCCTTGCTTACGTCGCAGTTCTCTCTTCTCCTTACTCAAGTTCAGCTGTATATACTTATATCTATTTTCACGTAAAATGTCTATTATCCTAAGGGTGAATTTTACCTGCAACCGCCAAAATCACCCTTAGGCGTAGACAGAGTGCACAGTCCGAATCACATCGGTTTGTGCACTCTGTTCATCATCTTTATGATCTGTTCAGCAGTTCACCGCTGCGGCCGCAGCTGGCAAACAGCTCAATATATACCTTCAGCTCATCGAACGAATCCACCCCCAGCTTTCGGTACAGATTGCGGTTATGAGTCTTTACGGTGCTGGCGCTGATGCGTGCCAACTCGGGAATATCCTTGACGGTATAACCGTCCATATAGTATTGCAGGATGGTGCGTTCCGTACCGGTCAGCGTATTTGCTCTCTCCGTGAAGCCGCGCAGCCGCGCCTCCACATCAGGTGGCAGCGCACCCACCGGCCGCTCCCGGATCATGGTCAGCAGCTCGTCAATTTCCGAAATACCGGATGTCACCACCTCCGTTGTATCGCCCCTGACCGCCGCAAGACTCTCATTGATCGGTTTGACAAAGCGGCGGGACAGCACGGTTGCCGCAACCAGCATCGCCAGCAAAAAGAGCACCGAACCCAAAAACCACGCGAACTGTGACCCGCGCTCATAGCTGCGGAAGGTGTTGGCCGTTACAAGCGTCACCGCGGCAAGGGGAATGCCGTCCGAGGTAACGGCATCCAGCAGCCGGTACCGTCCCAGATAGGACTCCTTGCCATCGGTATAGATAGTATAGTATTTCCCCGGCTTGATGTGCAGCGTACCCTCGGCCGTCAGGCGCGAGCCGTTGGTAGCGCCCAGCATAGTCCCCGACAGATCGAGCTTGTCGCCGTCAATCGGCGCCAGCAGGGTCAGCATATTGCCATAGCTGCTGGACACAGTGTCGTGGGAAAGGCTGAAATAGAGGTCGCTGATCTCCATGCCGCAAAACCCCCGCACAGTGCCGCTGCCGTCCAGAATCGGTACGCACAGCAGCATCACATGCTCCCATGTATCCAGCAGCTCTGTGCGTTTTGTCCACAGGCTGCCCTCTGCCAGACGCTCAACCTGACTGGTGGCAACCTTATTACTGCCGGGAACCAGCGCGGTATTCAGTTCCGGATTCCAGCGGTTATGCATCTGAATCTGTAATCCCCGCGCTGCCTCCGCCGCGCCGCGGAAGCAGATCACATCCTGCTCCGACGCCACCGTGGGCTGAAGCCCGGAATAGCGCAGATACAGTCCCGCCCTGAGTGCGTCCGCATTGGGCAGCGCCGTGTTGGCGGTCACGTTCAGGCAGAAGAAAATTCCGCTGCACGAGGCGGCGCTCAGCGTAGTGCTCAGCGGCGTGTATAGTCTCTTTTCCAATTCCGCGATGGTTTTCGGATCGTCGTTGAGCGCGTCAAAAGGAATGCCCTTGGCCGCGAGAAAAGCATCCAGCTCCCGGCCCAGCTTTTCCGACATGGCCACGCCATGCGCCGTCAGCTCATCCATCTGCGCATCCAAGGCTGCATATGTATTTCTCTGCTGAATGTCCAGGGCGCTGGCCAGCTGCCGCGCAGGGTGGGACAGCACGCCCATAGCCATCAGGATCGACAGGATGGCCGCCACCAGCAGCAGCGCCATCGTGAACCAATACAGCAGCAGCCGCACACCCATACTGTGGCGGGCTGCATATGGATTGTGAATCGCATTCCGAATTGATCGCATGAGCTTTCCTCTTTCATGTGCCGTAATCCAGCTTAAAACTGTCCAAAGTCTCCCAGATCAGGGCGTCCAGCGTGTTGCCGCCCTCCAGATACTGTGTCCGGCCCGCCGTCAGCTTCAGCCGCGCCAGATTTTCAAACCGCGTCTCCAGATCCAAATAATTCTCCATCTGGGGCGGATAGTAGAAGGTATATGCCTCCTGCGTTTGCAGATATGTCTCGTACAGCGACACATACATCGGGTCGCTCAGTTTTTCCACGGCGTCGGGCAGATAGTTCTCAAATGCCTCCTGCGTCACCGGCATATAGCCCAGGCTGGTCACAAATTCCACGTTGCATGTCGGCTCGGTCAGCCATTTAAGGAATGTGATGCACGCCTGCTCCCGTTCCGGGGTGGACTTCACGGTGCACATTCCCACACCGCGCTGCATCACCAGCTTGTCGCCCCCTTCAAATACCGGGCACGGCATGGAGGTGATCGTCACCTTTTCCGAGGTGTTGTCCGGATACGTCACCGTGTCGGAATAGTAAAGTACACTGGCGGAAGATGCCACAGATACCACCGCATCTCCAGTGCGAAGCGGTTCCGTGGCGTACCCGTCGTACAGCCACAAACCGCCCGTCAGACCTGCCCGGGCATACGGCTCCCAGGCTCGTTCAAATCCGGGCCCAAACCTGACGCCGTCATTCTGAAAAAAGTCCTCGCCCAGAGACTCCACGCCCACCTGAAAATAATTGAAGTGATAATCGTGGATAAAGAAGCATTTGCCGGTATCCGCGGCGTACTGCTCTGCCAGTGCGTAAACGCCCTCCCATGTGGTCAAATCGTCATAGCTGGCGCCGGACTGTGCCGCCCATCGATCAAACAGCGTCCGATTGACAAACAGCACCTCCGTGGATTTGGCAAGGGGCAGGATCGCCTGCCGTCCGCCGATCATCCCCTCCTCACGAAAGGCGGGGATAAACGCCGCCAGTTCTTCCTCACTGAAATAGTCCCGATAGTCCACCAGAATCTCCTGATCCGGCAGCGCCAGCACCGTCTTGGGGTAGGATACGAACATATCCGGCAGCGACGGCGCGCCCGGGTCGCTGTTTGCGGCGGCCAGCACGCTTTTATGGATGCTGCCGCTGTTGCTGACCAGCTCCACCTTCACGCGGATGTTCTGCTCCGCGCCCACCGTGCTGTTAAATCGCTTGATCAGGTCGTTCAGCGGGGAATCCACCTCGCCGCCATAGACGTGCCACAGCGTTACGGTCAGCGGTTCCGCGTCCTTTTTCTGCGCGCATCCTGCCACCGACAACAGCGCCAGCACCAACAGGCATAAGACGATTCTTTTTTTCATGTTCGAGCCTCACCTTTTCGCGAAAAAATACCGTGGAATACGGCGTTCCGGCTGCTTGCGCCGTCAAAGCGCAAGCGCCATCTTTGTAGGCGGCAGGGCGAAACGATCCCTGCCGCCCACAGATTGTAAAATTTACTTCTCTCCTCTGCGCTTTTTGCCAACGGCCCAGCCGCTGCCGCTCAGCGCCAGCAGGGACAGCCCTGCATACAGCGCGATACCCGCATCGCCGGTCTTGGCGGATGTAATAACGATGTTCTCCGCGCCGCTGTCCGGCCTGGTGGCCGGTCTGTGGCCGGACAGCATGGGGATCACCGTATTCTCGCTGCGCTTATAGCTGCAGACGGTACACTCCTCATGCATCAGGCCGGTCTGGGTCGTGGTGGCCGCCTGGTCTACCTTCCACACGAAGGTGTGGCTATCCAGATCCTTCGTGCTGTTCTTCTGATCCGGGCAGTCCTCGACGGTGCACCAATGCCAGTGGCTCTTTGCGTCCTGGTACCACGGGCTGCCGTCGTAGGTATGCTGATGGTCTCCCACATACGGCCCCACGGTGATCTTCTGATCGACCTTGATACCGCTATTGCCGCTGCCATCGTCATACTGGATCGTCACATACGTCTGCCCCTGCGTGAGCTTGTCACCATAGAAGATCACATACTTTTCTCTGGGGAGGACATCCGTGGAGTCATCTTTGTAAACCGCGGTGACCACCATGCCCTCCGGGTCAAAATCCTCACCGGCCGTGTATGTGGTCTTGGTGGGCGGTGTTGTGATCTTGATCTCCTTCACCTTCTTGACGACCTTCAGCACATCAAGCTCGTGGAATACCCGCATATCGCCGCCAGGTTGAGTCGATGGATTCTTCTCAAATTCGCTTGCCTCCTTCCCGTTTACGGTCACGTTCTCCTTTGTAAGCCCGGTGTAGGTATACCCCGTTTTTGCGTTAACAAAGATTTCTACCGCATACTGGATATTTTCCTGAATCGTGGCATCAGATGCCAGATTATCCCAGCCGCCGCTTGCATTGCGCTGCTGAATGGTGAAATTTTCGATAGTAACGCGCATCTGGTCTGTTGAAGCATTGATGTCGCCCACCTTTGCACCCAGCGCATATCCGTTGATCTTGATCGGCAGCTCGGCGATCTCATTTGTTACCGCTATTTCGTAAAAGTTATGTACGGTAACCTTCACCGTCTTGCCTGCAAACACTTCCTGCTCTTTGCTTTCAACTGCGGTGCCGGGGTCATGGGACGCATTCTTCCAATCATATTTGTCTATTATAGCATGACTGATTTGCTTTACGATATACTTTCCCGCCTCGACTGGCACTTCCACTGTGCCCGCTGTCTTGCCCGACTTAATGGTAATGTCCACATATTTATGGTGGCCATAAGTACCGTGTTTGCGGAGAATCTCAACGGTAAATGTCTTGTCTCCTACATTGTCCACTTCATACACCCCACTTATATCCACGGTGATCTTCAGCGTACCCATTTCACTCTCCGCTGCATGCGCCGTTGTGGGCGTCAGACACAGCACCATACAGAGAGCCAATATCATGCTGAGCCATTGCTTTTTCATGTTTCCTTCCTCCTAACTGATATTTATCCGTTAAACGCGGCAAGGGCCGCGTCTGCCCGGCGGATCCATTCGGTGCGGTCGCCGTACACCGCCGCGTCCAGCGAATTGATGGCGGCGGCCGCCTTCTCCCCGGCGTCCTCCTGGCCCCGCATGGCGGCGCTGAGTCCGGAGGCCACATCCTTGATGGCGGTCATCTGCTGCTTCCACGTGTTGGCGGCGTTGCCCAGCGTTTTCTGCACGCCGAACAGCGTATCGAAATACTTGCTGAGCTTTTCATACTCCTTGAAGTTGTTCACCTCAAGGTTAAAGGCGTTCATGCCGGCGGTGTTGATGAACACCAGCCGCACGGTGGACTTCTTTTCCGTCTTGTCGCCGTTTTTCACCATCTGCTCTTCATACTTATAGTTCCGCAGATCGGCGATGCGGTACACGCAGGCCCGCGTGGTCTTGCCGAAGACCAGGATCTTATAGTCCACCTGCGTAAAGGCCACCAGCCCGATGTCCTCCGCCACATACAGGTGCGCGCCGAAGCGCGTCAGCTTCTGGTTCTTATCCTTCGTCTTCAGACGGGGCACAAAGTAGTGATCCCACAGCTTCGTTCCCCGCTCCACCTGATCCAGATGCGCCTTCACGCCGGACAGGTTGCCATGCACATAGTCGTACACCTTGAAGCCCCTGCTTCTGCAATTCTTTCGGCAGATGCAATTGCCGTCCGCCAGCTTCTGGGTCTGCATCAGGTTGATGTCCGCTCCGCAAATTCCGCACTTGTTCGCCATAACATTTTCTCCTTTCCGTCGTTGCCCAATTCGGCAGGTTCCTGTAGCTACTTATGAAATCATCCCATTGTGGGCGCTTTCCCTCACATGGCGTAGATCTGATCCATCAGATACTCGGCGGACATGGAGCCGTAGAAAAACTGATCGATCAGCCCGTCCTTCTTGGCGTCCCGGATGTCCTTTGCCGTCTGCCTTTCGGTGTTGGAGTCCACCATCAGCGCGATCTTGCAGTTGGGGCACAGCTCCCGCACCCGGTCGCGCAGCTTCAGCCTTTCACTGAGCTTCCACGGCGTATACCCCGTCACCTCCATCACGAGGGCGAACGGCTCGTACACCTGGCACAGCTCCACAGTATCCCTTGGGGACTCGGCGCGGATCACCTCGATATCGTAGTCGGAGTTTTTGAAAGCGGTCGCCACTGCGTCCGCAAACAGATAATTCTGCATATCGATCACAATTTTTCGCATTGAGCCATCCCTCTTCCTTTCCCGGTATATCTGATGAGCTTACCGCATCCCATTGTATGTTGCTATTGTAGCACGGAAAAGCGGCTCTGTCTGTCCACAAAAGTGAGGACAGACAGAGCCGCTGATTGCGGATAATTTTTTGAATAGACGTATTCCCGTTCAGTTTTCTTCTGCCGCGCCAAACAGGCTTCCCGGCACCACCAGCCGCTTGCTGACCGCGGCGACCATTAGCCGGTTGCGGTTGGGGTAGCCGGTTTTTTCCAGCATCCGGTTGATATAGGTGCGTACTGTGGATTCCGCCACGCTCATCCCCGTGGCAATCTCCGCATAGGTCTGTCCCTCGCAGAGCAGGCGCAGCGTCTCCAGCTCCTGATCGGATAAGTCGCAGGACAGGACATTTCCCAGCCGCACCGACGGCGCGTCGTCCGGCCAGAAACACTTGCCGGACAAGGTGCCCTCGATAACGCCCACAAGATCGCTGGAGGGAGAGTCCTTGTACCAGAAGCTGTCGGCTCCGATCCGTCTTGCCCGTTCCAGAAAGCGCCCCTCCAGCATGGAGGTCACCATCACGATCTTGATATGGGGATAGTTTTTTTTGATTGCCTCAGCGGCGGTCAGACCGTCCGAATCATTTTCAGTGCAGATGTCCATCAGGATCAGGTCAATATGCCCGTCGCCACACCGGTGAAGCGCTGCGTCGGCACGGGTCAGTGTGCCCGCCACCCGGCAATCCGCGCATTTTTCCACGCAGGCGCACAGATACATTCTGGCGAGGGCCTGATCCTCAACGATCAATATGTCTCTGACAGCCATTCGTTCCCCTCCTCCAAATTCCCCCGATTTGGTATTCCTATCACCAGCGCGAACTCCGGCAGACTCTGCACCGTCATGGTTCCGCCGATCCTTTCGATCCTGCGGCGCAGATTGGAAAGCCCGCCGCCCTCTGTGATGGTCTTTTCCGGCGGCCTTCCGTTATTGCGGATCAGAACGGTATATCTGTCGCCGTCCTCCCAGATGTTGGCCATCAGTTCGGTTGCCTGCGCGTACTGTATGGCGTTGTTCAGGCAGACCTGCATGGCGGCATACATCAGGTCCGCCGCGCCGTTCGCCGGCTCTGTGCCTCTTATTCTGACGGTCACGCCGCTGCTGTCCGCGCTTTCATACAGCTTTTCCCTTGCCGCCAAAAGATCCGCCTCCTGAAAGACGATGCTTTTCTCCCACTCCCGCAGCACAATGTCTGCGTCGATGCCGCCAAGGTCCCCGGCCAGATACTGCTTCGTGACGGTGATACAGGCGGCAAGGCTGTCATGCATAGCGGATTTGGCGGCAAGCTGTTCCCGCTCCCGGGCCACCGCCGCAACGTTTTCCGAGAGACGACGCAGCTTTTCCGCGTCCTGTTCTAGCCTTCGGTTATCCTCGGCCAGCTGCTCCAGTGCCCGGTGCAGCGCCGTAACATCTGCGGCGGTCAGCTGTATGTACGTTTCCCCATATCGGTCGGTCACAGCCGCCCTCTCAAATTTCCATACCAGCCCGTCTGGAAAGCGGTAGGTATCCTCCGGGCTGGCAAGGTGCATTATGCCCTTTGGCGGAGAGGCCAGTGCCTTTTGAAGCTCCTCCAGATATTGCAGATCGCTGTTCAGCAGATACTGGCTCAGCCGATACATCTGCCGGTTGCACAGCACGATGCCGCCCGATCGGTCAAAAAAGCATACGGCGGTGGGTAGCCGGTCAAAGCTCTCCTTGATGGCGTTAAAGCTAAAGCGTCTCAGCTTATGCATCCTCACGCCCCCTTATCCCTGTGCGGACCAGCCACAGGCCGTCCTCCCGCCGCACCGTCACCTCCGATGAGGGGACCGCCAACAGATCGGCGGCGCACTCCACCGACAGATCCATCGCGCTGTCGGAAATGGAGATAAACAGCGAGCGCAGATCGTCTACCGTGGTCTCCACGACGGCTTCCAAAAGCTCAAACAGCCGCACGACCTCAGAGGTACGCATCGGTCCTGTTGTGCGATAGATTACGCCGCATTCCGTGCCGCAGGCGGTCAAGGTTCGCACGGCTTCGTCAACTGTCAGCCGCAGCTCCTGCTGCGGCAGCCACTGGTACTCGCTGCTGAGGAAGTACAGATTGGCGCTGCGCTTGATGTAGGTGCCCAGCAGCAGCACCTTCTTCAGCAGCCTTCGCCTCTCGGCGGGCTCGGACTTCTCGCATCGGGCAAGCATCTGCCGCATTTGAGCTGTCTGCCTGCTGTGCTTTGCCTCCAGCTCGTTGTATATACGGTTCTTTTCGGTCAGCTCATACAGACTTCTCTGCACAAGATAGGCGTCCTTCAGCTTCCTCTTGTTGCGTTCCATTTCCTCCTTGTTCGCGTTCAGCCGGGCACACAGCTCCGTCAGTGGGCGCACATTGTCCTGCCAAACGACGTAGCCGCCGCTGATGGCCGCCGAGGAAATGCACATACCGTCGGGCCGAACGATCCGCTGCCCCTCCTGCGGGCAGGTCATATCCTCACCTGCGGCACGGGAGCGCAGGACGATCCGGCCACTGCGGTCTGCGATACAGGCCGCCAGCGTTGAGGCCTCAAACAGTTCCACATATCCCGTGTTGGACGGTATCATACGGCAGCGGATACAGCTTTCATAGATGGCGGCATACAGCAGGCAGAACATCACGTTCATATCGCCGAACCACCACCGAACAGCCGGAATACCCGACAGATAGAGAATACTGTACAGGAGCATCGCACAGCCCAGCACAAACGGCGTTATCCGCTTTCCTTCACCACTTGGGATACGGCTCTTCCGAAACAGGCAGACAAGGGAAAAAGCCATACAGGCCACCATCCAGCCAAGACAGATAAAATACAGCGGGCGGTAGGAATACGTGCCGGAAACCGGCAATCCGGGGACGCCGCTTTTGAAGGCAAATACCTGCTGATGCAGGTCGTTGGTGATCACCAACAGAAACAGTGCCGCAGGGATGATCGACAGCATACTGGATTTTCGGCTCAGGCGGTAGTCCTCTGACTTTCCCATGGACAGGGCGATATACACCCACAGCAGCGGAAGGAACAGCATCGGCAGATAGTAGAGATACCATATGTACCGCCCCGCCGCCGGGCCGGTAACAACGCTGTATTTCAGCGTCCGCAGTATGAGCCACAGCAGCATCAGCGCCGCCGTCAGCCGCAGGCAGTGCAGCGTCTGCCGCTGGATAATGCGCCGGTCGAGTGAAAAGCCCCACAGGGCGAAAAGCAGCAGATAGAGTGCCGTCCGGATATGGTTTACGGCGGGGCCGCCGATGTCGAATTTTGCCAGCATCCGGCAGGCATAGGCTATAGCGATTGCCGTACACACGAAGACAGTCGGCAGCAGATGCTTGGTGGTTCCTTTCAAGAGACAAGGCCCTCGCTTTCTTCAGGCTGTGTCCGCAGACATGCCTTAATATATAGCACAAAACGCCGTCCACCGCAACTCTTTCCTGCCGGACGGGAAAGAAAGAGGGAGGATGCTCCCGAGAGCGCCCTCCCACAGCAGGCCCGTCAATATGTTCTTTATGGCGGCGGGAGGCTCGCTTCTTAAGCGAGAGGCGGGGCATCATGACGCAATGAGTGAATGCAAGTTTTCATAAGCTCTCATTCTCTTTGTTAAATCCTTCTTATGGGATGTGTATGGATGGCAACCAAAACCACGGCGCATATCAATAGTATACGAAGTCTGCCTGAGGCACTTTTGGATGAGACGAATTCATATTTCGCCTTTTTCTTTCTGCTCCATAAGCCAGACTGTCATATCCCACAAAGTCTCATCCATTGAGCGCGGCTGATATGCAAAGCATTCCGATGCTGCGGCATGACTGAATTGCCCGTTTGAGGCAAGAACGGCAACGGAATAGGGAGTGAAAAACAGTGGCTTTCGATCCTTCAGACTCCGGCGTTCGTAGTATGGGGCTGCCAACTTTGCAAGACTCAATGGCAGACAGATAGGATGATACTTCAGCTTTGCGGCCTTTCCGACAAGCTGAAGCATCTTGCGAATCGTAATATAGTGGCCGGACAGAATGTAGCCCTTGCCGGGCTCTCCGCTTTCGGAGCAGGCCAGAATGCCTTTTGCAACATCCCGTACATCCACAAAGTCATACCCGCCGCGAACAGCAAAGGGCAACTTCCCAGCCAGAAAAGACTTTGCCATTGAGGTGAAACTCCCTCCCTGTATGTCGCCTGGGCCGATGATGCCGGAGGGAAAAACAATGCTGGCATTCAGCCCACGCTCGGCCGCGTCGAAGACCAGTTCGGTTGCGGCCGCCTTGCTCTTTGCGTAATCGCCGTCTACAAGACTTGGGGAGAGGTCACAGCTTTCCGTGATAACGCAGCCCTCTGGTTTTTCCGGTATGGCATGGACGGAGCTGACATGGATTAACCTTCCCACATCGTGCTCTAAACATTGCCGGAGGATTCTCCATGTTCCGCCCACATTGACCTGATAGAGTTTCGGGCTGGGTCTGGACGCGACAGAGACGATACCCGCGCAGTGAATCACACAGGTACGGCTATCGGCATCCGCAAAGAAGTCTGCAAGTGAGTTTTTATCACACACATCGCCGACGATAGTATGGACTTCCTTCGGGAGCAGGTTGATATAGGGGTCGTTATGCAGCACAAGTGTACGCACCTGAGCGTCGTGGTGCACCAGCTCCTCCACAACAGTTCTGCCGAGAAAGCCGGTGGCACCTGTAATGAGATATTTATCGTACATCTAAAAAGTCTCCTCTCAAAATAGGCATACAGATGTTGATTATCTTTCACGAGTATAGTATACTTGAAGTGAAAAGTAGAAACAATCAGCACTTGCCGTACAACTGAAATAAAATCAACACAGCATACCAAAGTGTTGATGAACGTTATAATCTTTTTGAAGGAGATTTCTGGATGGAGAAACTGGATGCAAGGAAACGCTATACACAAATGATACTCAAGCAGTCTTTTTTGAAGCTGCTGAGGGAGAAACCGGTCAATAAAATCACAGTAAAGGAGCTCTGCGAACTATCCCAGATCAACCGGGCTACTTTTTATACCCATTACAGCGACTGCTTTGCACTGCTGGAGAGCATTGAGAACGAGCTCATTGATGCGTTTGAGAAATCCCTCCGATATGTCAATTCCTTTGATGTGGCGGCTCTAATTGAAGCCCTCTATGACATGGTCGATCAAAATCAGGAAGCCTGCCGAACACTCATTCTGGGGAATACCAGTTCGGCTGTCATTGCGAAAATGATCGCTTTGGCGAAAACCGACAGCCTTGCTTATTGGCACAGGGAATTGCCGAAGGCCAGTGAAACCGAGTTGGAGATGATGTATACGCATCTTTCCAACGGCTTGATGCATGTTATTGTAGAGGGTTATGACAAGTACAGTAAGGAGGAAATGATCTACTTTGTCAGTCAGGTAGTGAAGGTTAGCCTTTTGCTGTTCCGATAAAAGAATGCTCGCAAGAAGGAACTTCTCAAGACTGCTACACTGTGGATGCTGAAAAAAGACGCAGTATCAGCTCAGCCGCCATCTGCTCGCTATGGAGGGCCTTTGTCTGGTGCCTCGGAGGGTGGAAATTAAAAAGGGAGGTAACACGCAAATGTTAAGAACAGAATTTCGAGCAGCCCTTTGTAACGATCCGTATGAGATACGACTAATGCGAAACCTCTATGATTCAGCTGTAAAGCAGTTGTCGCTGAAATTTGAAATACTGAACAATGAGTTCAAAGTGCTCTACTCGAGAAACCCAATCCATCATATTGAAGGACGCGTAAAATCTGTGGAAAGCCTTGCAGCCAAGCTGCTGAATAAAAGGTTGCCGCTGACCATCGAGGCGGCACGGGAGAGCATCAATGATATTGCCGGTGTCAGGGTAGTGTGCAGTTATATCGACGATGTGTACCGGGTGGCGGAGATGCTGGAGCTGCAAAAGGATGTCAGGATTATCAAAAGACAAGACTATATCCGCATACCAAACTATAACGGATACCGCTCATTGCATCTGGATATCCGGGTGCCGGTGTATCTGTCAGATAGGACGGAGCAGGTAACTGCGGAAATTCAGATCCGCACGATCGCTATGGACTTTTGGGCCAGTCTAGAGCACGATATTCGGTATAAGGTAGATAAGACAAAGCTGCCGGAGGGCATCAACGAGGAGATGCTTGAATGCGCGGGCAAGATCGCCGAAATTGACCGACAGATGCAGGAGATGTATAGGAGAATCAAATCCGCTCAAGGAAATATGGATTGTTAGGGGATACCGAATCTTTAATAAACGGCATACGCAAAAAGGCACGGTACCTTTTCAGTGATGCTTGTACAGCGCCTTGGTTACTTATACAATTCTAATGTGCTCGCCCGGCGTCCCATCGGGTGTGAGCAGCCCCATCCGCCGCAGCCGCATGGCGCCGGAATCATCAAAGGGCGTAGTAATGTGCGGCGGCATTCGTTGTGCGTGCATGTCGATCCTCCTTGGTGTGTAATAGAGAAGGCCCGATACCTTACGGTACCAAGACCATTCAGGAGGACAAGGTCTCCGGCTTCTGTCCCGGCTGCATGCACTCCACCGTCATCAAGCTCATCGGCGAGGTGCTGGAGGAGATGGGACAGGTGCAGAACACCGCCTGCGTGCTGGGCATCGGCTGCTGCGGCCTGCACATGGACTACATCGCCTATGACAACACCACCGCGCCCCATAGCCGTGCCTGCGCCGTGGCCACCGGCATCAAGTGCAGCAACCCCTCGTCTCTGGTATATACCTATCAGGGCGACGGCGACCTGGCCTCCATCGGCCTGGCCGAGACCCTCAGCGCCGCCAACCGGGGCGAGAACTTCACCGTCATCTTCGTCAACAACGGCATTTACGGCATGACCGGCGGCCAGATGGCACCCACTACGCTGGTGGGTATGAAGGCTACCACCGCGCCCAAGGGCCGCGACCCCAAGGAGCACGGCTACCCCATGCACATGTGTGAGCTGATGAACCAGTTGACCGCGCCCTACTATCTGGAGCGCACCAGCTGCAACACCCCCGCCAACGTGGCCAAGACCAAGGTCGCCATCCGCAAGGCATTCCAGAATCAGCTGGATGGCAAGGGCTTCTCCATGGTGGAGATCGTCACCAGCTGCCCCACCAACTGGGGCCTGGACGCCCTGTCGGCCCTGGATTACATCGAGGAAAAGATGCTGCCCGAGTTCCCCTTGGGCGTCGTCCGTGACAAGAGCAAGGAGGAGGCGTAACGATGGAACGGAATCTGATGGTAGCCGGTTTCGGCGGTCAGGGCGTCATGACCCTGGGCAAATTTCTGGCGGAGGCCACCTGCGACTCCACCGACAAGAACGTGACCTTCTTCCCCTCCTACGGCGCGGAGCAGCGTGGCGGCACCGCCAACTGCTATGTGGTCATCTCCGACGAGAAGATCGGCGCGCCCCTGGGCGACGTGATGGACGACCTGATCGTCATGAACGGCCCCAGCCTGAATAAGTTCCTCTATAAGCTGAAGGAGGGCGGCACTCTGTATATCAACAGCTCCATCGTCACCGACGAGATCACCCGCAGCGATGTGAAGGTGGTGAAGGCTCCCGTTACGGAGCTGGCACTGGAGCTGGGCAACGCCAAGGTGCTGAACATCATCATGCTGGGCGTGTATGTGGGCTATACCAAGGTGGTGCCCGCCGATGTGGTGTGGAACACCATCGAGCATAAGCTGGGCAAGAAGCCCGCCCTGCTGCCCCTGAACAAGCAGGCCTTTGAGCTGGGTCTGAAGCTGGGCGCGGAGCAGCGGTAAGGAGGCGCCATGGAGAAAATTCTGGTTCTGAACCCCGGCTCCACCTCCACCAAGATCGCCGTGTTCGACGGCGAAACGCCCCTGTTCACCGAATCCCTGACCCATTCCGCCGAGGAGCTTGCGCCCTTTGACCGGGTGGTGGAGCAGTATGACTTCCGCCGCCGTCTGGTGCTGGACTGCCTGATGCGCCATGACTTCGACGTCCGGGACCTGAACGCCATCGTGTCCCGCGGCGGTCTGCTGGTTCCCATCCATGCCGGTGCCTACGAGATCAACGAGGACATGGTGTGACAGCTTCAGTATAAGCCCCAGCATGAGCATGCCTCCAACGTGGGCCCCATGATCGCCCACGCTCTTGCGAAAGAGCTGAACATCCCCGCCTACATCTATGACGGCATCACCGTGGACGAGTTGACGGATATCAACCGCATCACCGGCCTGCCGGAAATGCACCGCAAGGGCATCGGCCACAACCTGAACACCCGCGCCGCCGCCATGCGCTACGCCCGGGAGCAGGGCAAGGCCTACAAGGACATCACCGTCATCGTGGCCCATCTGGGCGGCGGCATCACCGTGAACCTGCACCACAACGGTAGGATCGAGGACTGCGTCAACGATGAGGAGGGCCCGTTCTCTCCCGAGCGTGCCGGCGGCCTGCCCGTGTACGATGTGATCCACCGCAGCTTTGAGGAGGGCCAGTCCGACAAGAGCATGATGAAGCTGGTGAAGAGCCGGGGCGGCCTGCTGGCCCACCTTGGCACCACCGACTGCCGCGAGGTGGAGCAGCGCATCCACAACGGCGACGCCCACGCCAAGCTGATCTATGACGCCATGGCCCTGAACGTGGCCAAGTTCATCGGCAAAACGGCACCCGGCGTCTGCGGCAAGGTGGACGCCATCCTGCTGACCGGCGGCATCACCTACTCGGAGTATATCGACGAGGAGATCCGCCGCCGCGTGTCCTTCATTGCTCCCGTCATCGTCTATCCCGGCGAGGACGAGATGCAGTCCCTGGCCTTCGGCTGCCTGCGCGTCCTCCGCGGTGAGGAATCCGCCCGGACGTATACCAAGGTGGAGTAAGAATTCCGCAAAAGAGTTATATCGTGGTTTATGGTCAAAGAGAGAGGGACTGCCCACAGGCAGCCCCTCTCTCTTGAATGAAACGCGCATTGTTAACCGGAGCCATACATGACCTGAAGGCTTCCCGTTTGCCAATGGCAGTTGATGGCGGGTACCAGAACTACCCGTTTTGCGCAAATTCCACAAACGGACATTTGTGTGCGCGGGATGGATTCTACATATGTTCGCCCACTGCGCCGCAAAATCGTTTGATGTAACAAATGTGTATATGATTCAACGTGATATTTTGTGGAGTTATGGCGATTGACAAGCTCCAAATTTGCGCTTATGATAAAGCGCAACACAAAGGCGTGTGACCGGGATCGTCCGGACACACGCCTTTTCTGTTTATTCAGACCAAAATCAAAACAAGGAGGGCATTCTGATGAAAATGAAGAAAATTATTGCGCTGCTGCTGGCCTGCTGTCTGGCCTTCAGCCTGGTCGCCTGCGGCGGCAGCTCTGGAAATGACGCCGCGTCTGACGATGCCGCATCCGGCGGCAGCGACACCATTACCCTGGGCCTGATCGGCCCGCTGACCGGCAGCCTGGCCGTTTACGGCACCCACAATGAAAACGGCGCCAAGCTGGCCATTGAGGAGATCAACGCCGCCGGCGGTGTGACGCTCAGCGACGGCGCCCATCAGCTGGCGCTGGAGGTCAAGGACGATCAGGGCGATTCCACCGAGTGCGTCAACGCCATGAACGCGCTGATCTCCGACGGTATCCAGCTGGTGGTAGGCTCCGCCACCTCCGGCTGCACCTCCGCCATCACCGCCATCGCCAACTCCGAGGGCGTGGTCCTGATCACCCCCACCGGTACGGCGGATTCCCTGACGACCACCATGGACTATGTGTTCCGTACCTGCTTCCGTGATTCCTTCCAGGGTGAGCTGGCCGCCCAGTACGCGCTGGACGAGGGCTATACCAAGGTGGGCGTGGTCTACTGCTCCGCCGATACCTACTCCGCCGGTCTGCGTGACGCCTTTATCGCGGCCTGCCAGAGCAAGGGCCTGGAGGTAGTGGCCGAGGAGTCCGTTGCCACCATGACCGAGGTGGACTACACCAACCAGTTCAACAAGATGGTCTCCGCCGGTGCGGAGCTGGTGTTCACCCCGTTCTACTATGACGTGATGGGCCCCTATCTGGTGCCTCAGGCCCGCAGCGCAGGCTTTACCGGCATCCTGCTGGGCGCCGACGGTGTGGACAGCACCGAGACCACCATTCCCGCCGGTGCGGATCTGTCCGTCTACAACAATGTGTACTTTGTGAACCACTATTCCACGGAACTGGCCACCAGCGATGTTTCCAAGAAATTCATTGCCGCCTATGAGGCCAAGTACGGCGAGACCCCCAACAACTTTGACGCGCTGGCCTACGACGCCGTGTATGTCTACAAGGCCGCCATGGAGGCCTGCGGCTCTTCCGACGCTGCCAGCGTGCAGGCTGCTCTGGCTGATACCAGCGCCGCCTATGACAGCACCTGCGGCACCTTCTCCTTCGATGGGACCGGTACGCCCATCAAGGACGGCGTCCTGATGGGCTACACCTACACGGACGGCGATGCCGCCGTGACCAAGATCACCGTCAAGGCTCTGAGCCAGAGCTGACCGTACCATCGATTAACAAGGGCAAACACGCCTGACAGCGTGTCTTTCCGGTGCTTTTTGCCCTTTTCACCTTGGCGGGCGCCAGCCCGCCTGCGTCTCAAAAACCAAAAATCACTCGAAAATACATCGCTGGCAGGTGCCTTGCAGTTTTTGCCGCCAGCAGAAATGTGCCCAGACAAGAAACGGCCCGCAGAGAATACTTGCCGTATTGTCAAGGGACTTGACGCAGTATGGGCGCATTTCTGCCCGTCAAAACCGCGTCTGCCCTTGTCAATCGATGGTATCACAAACGCGGACAACGCGCCATAGGAGGGAGGCGCATGCGCCTCCCTCCTGATTTTCAGGGAGCCTGCGCCGCCCCATCCGCATCTCACCCTGCCGGCCCGCCGGCGAAGCAAGGTGCGTCTATTTCTGAACCGCTTCCGAGAGGGGGAACTTTTTCCATGATCACATTTATCCAATTCCTGATAACCGGGCTGCGTCTGGGAAGCGTGTACGCCCTGATCGCCCTAGGCTATACCATGGTCTACGGCATCATCAAGCTCATCAACTTCGCCCATGGCGATTTCATCATGGTGGGCGGCTATTCGCTGTTCTTCACCATTCCCGTGCTGATGGCGGCGGGGATCCCCGGATGGCTGGCCGTGGTGCCCGCCATCATCATCTGCGCCTGCGTGGGCATGCTGGTGGAGTTGCTGGCCTACCGGCCCGTCCGTAAGACCGGCAATAACCTGACCTGCCTCATCACCGCCATCGCCATGAGCTTTGTGCTGGAGAATCTGGCCCAGGCCATCCCGGCCATCGGCCCGGACCCCAAGGTGCCTTATACCCTGTTTGCCAAGACCTTCACCATCGGCGGCGTGTCCGTCAGCCATGCCACCATCATCACCGTGGCGGTGTCTGCCGTTATCATGGTGGCCCTGTACCTGTTTACCCAGAAGGCCAAGGTGGGCTGCGCCATGCGGTGCGTGGCCGAGGACAAGGAGGCCGCCACGCTGATGGGCATCAACGTGAACCACACCATCCTGACCACCTTCGGCATCGGCGCGGGGCTTGCCGCCGTGGCGGCCCTGATGTACATCGCCCAGTATCCCAAGGTGTATACCACCATGGGCGCGACGCTGGGCATCTACGCCTTTGTGGCGGCGGTGCTGGGCGGCATCGGCTCCCTGCCCGGCGCCATGCTGGGCGGCCTGCTGATCGGCATTGTCCAGTCCGGCGCCAATACCTATATCAATTCCTCCATGTCGGACACCTTTGTGTATCTGATCCTCATTGTGGTGCTGATGATCCGGCCTGCCGGTATTCTGGGAAAGAATGTGGGTGAAAAAGTATGAAAAACACGAAACTGCGTTATCTGGTGAACTTCATCGCGCTGGTGATCCTGTTCGCCGCCGTGATCCTGATGGGCCAGCTGGGCGGCAGCGCCATGAAGCTGAAGATCACCCCGTCCATCTGGCAGTGCAGCTACCTGATCATCATGGCGGCATCGCTGAACCTGGTGCTGGGCTTCCTGGGGCAGCTGTCCCTGGGCCACTGCGGCTTCATGGCCGTCGGCGCTTATACGGCGGCGCTGATCTCCCTGGCATTTCAGCGGGCGGGCGTTTATGCGGAAAAATCCGGCCCCGTCTTTCTGCTGGTGCTGCTTTTGAGCGTGCTGGCCGCGGGAGCGGCCGCCGCCCTGCTGGGCCTGCTGGTGGGTATTCCGGCCCTGCGGCTGAAGGGCGACTATCTGGCCATCATCACCCTGGGCTTCGGCATGATCATCGTCAACCTCATCAACAACCTGCCCTTCTGCGGGCAGCAGGGCCTCGCCCAGGGCTCCGCCTCCTCGTCACTGTATGCCACCGGCCTGGGCTTTTCCAACGATGAAAAGATGCGGTATCTGTGGGTGGCGGCGCTGGCCATCATCCTCTGCATGACCTGCATGTTCATGTTCGTCCGCTCCAAGTACGGCCGCAGCATCCGGGCTATCCGGGACAACGAGATCGCTGCCGCCGCTTCCGGCATCAATGTCAGCTACTACAAGATGCTGACCTTTACCATTTCCGCGTTCTTCGCCGGGATCACCGGTGCGCTGTACGCCTGCTGCAACGCGGCCCTTTCCACCACGTCCTTTGCCTTCACCAACGGTTCTATCCTGAACTCCGTGTTCATCGTGGTCATGGTGGTGGTGGGCGGCATGGGTTCCCTTACCGGCTCTGTCATTGCCGCCGTGGTGCTGTTCCTGCTGAACTATACCATCAAAAACGGCGCGTGGGTGTCCGCGCTGCCTGCGCTTTTACAGAATGTGTTCACCTATCCCATGCTGGTGTACTCCATCGCGCTGGTCATCGTGATCATGTTCCGGCCCAGAGGCATCATGGGCAGCAGGGAGTTTACCCTGTGCGATATTCCCCGGTGGCCCGCAAAGCTCCGGGCGTGGCGCGCTGCCCGCTCCGAGGGCAGATCCGTACAGAAGGAGGCCAGGCATCATGTCTGAAACAACGAAAACGCCGGTGCTGGAGACCAAACATCTGGGCATCTCCTTCGGCGGCCTGCACGCCGTGCAGGATTTTAACCTCTCCATCTATTCCGGCGAGCTGGTGGGTCTCATCGGCCCCAACGGCGCGGGCAAGACCACCGTATTCAACCTGCTTACCGGCGTGTACGTCCCCACGGAGGGCACCGTCCTTCTGAACGGCGTTCCCCTGAACGGAAAGAAAGTCCACCAGTTCGTGGAGGCCGGTATCGCGCGAACCTTTCAGAATATCCGCCTGTTTACGGACATGACGGTGATCGAAAACGTGAAGGTGGCCTTTACCAAGGATCTCCACTATAACCTGTTTGACGCCACGTTCCGCACACCGAAATTCTGGAAGGCGGAGCGTGAGGCCACGGATAAGGCGCTGGAGCTGCTGGAGATCTGCGGACTGCGGGACAAGGCGGACATCGCCGCCGCCAGCCTGCCCTATGGCCAGCAGCGCAAGCTGGAGATCGCCCGCGCCCTGGCCACCAATATGAAGGTTTTACTGCTGGATGAGCCTGCCGCCGGCATGAACCCCACGGAGACGGCGGAGCTTCTGGCCTGCATCAACACCATCCGGGACCGCTTCGGCATCGCCATTCTGCTGATCGAGCACGATATGTCGCTGGTGATGAACGTGTGCCAGCGGATACAGGTCATCGACTACGGCCAGACCATCGCGTCCGGCCTGCCGGAGGAGATCGCCGCCAATCCCCGGGTCATCACGGCCTATCTGGGCGAGTAAGGGAGGGAACACATATGCTGGAAATCAAAGATCTGCATGTATTTTACGGCGCGATCCACGCCCTCAAGGGCATTTCCCTGACGGTGGGCGACGGCGAGCTGGTGTCCCTGATCGGCGCCAACGGCGCGGGCAAGACCACCACGCTGCACACCATCTCCGGCCTGCTGCGCTCCGCCTCCGGTTCCATCACGCTGGATGGCACGGATCTTCAGTCCGTCCCCGCCAACTCCATCATCCGGATGGGGCTGGCCCATGTGCCGGAGGGCCGCCATGTGTTTGCCCAGATGACCGTGGAGGAAAACCTGAAGATGGGCGCCTACACCATTTCCGACGCCAGACTTGTGGCGGAGAACATGGAGCGGGTCTACGGCCATTTTCCCCGGCTGAAGGAGCGCCGCCGCCAGCTGGCGGGCACTCTCTCCGGCGGCGAGCAGCAGATGCTGGCCACGGGCCGTGCGCTGATGACCAACCCCCGCATCGTGCTGATGGACGAGCCCTCCATGGGCCTGAGTCCCCTGCTGGTGAAGGAGATCTTTGCCATCATCGAGGAGCTGCATAAAAGCGGCATCACCATTCTGCTGGTGGAGCAGAACGCCAAAATGACACTGGCCGTCAGCGACCGGGCCTATGTGCTGGAGACGGGGACCATCTCCATGGAGGGCGCGGCATCGGAGCTGGCGGAGGACGACCGGGTCCGCAAAGCCTATCTGGGCGCGTAAGGGAGGAGTAGCTATGGATCATTTTGTCATTACAGTCGCCCGGGAGACCGGCAGCGGCGGCCACGACATTACCCGCAAGCTGTCCGAGAAGCTGAACATCCCCTATTATGACCGTGACCTGCTGCGCAAGGCCTCTGAGGTCAGCGGTATCCACGAGCGGCTTTTCGGCGCGGCGGATGAGCGCATCGGCTGGAAGGAGATGCTTTCCGCCGCGGAAAAGGTCTATACCGGCGAAATTCTGCCGCCGGACAGCAACGATTTCATCTCCACCCGGAACCTGTTCAGCTTTCAGGCGAAGATCATCAAGGAGCTGGCCGCCACGGAGGACTGCATCATTCTGGGCCGGTGCGCCAACTATCTTCTGATGGATCAGCCCAATGTCAGACTGCTGCGGCTGTTTGTCCACGCGCCGCTGGAGGCCCGTCTGGCCCGTGTGGCGTCCTATTCTCTGGCCTGGAGCGGCCGCGAGGTGGCAAAGTATGTCCGCACCGAGGACAAGCGCCGCGCCGCCTATTACCGCTACTATACCGGCGAGGAATGGCGGGACGCCGCAGGGTACGACCTGTCGCTGGACTCCGAGCAGCTGGGCGAGGACGGCTGCGTGGCGCTTATTCAGAAGCTCCTGCCGCTGTTTACCTGAATTCGGGCAGGAAAAGACCGGCGGTGAATGTTTGCAATTGCCAAGGGGCTTGATGCGGTACGGGCGTATTTTTATCCGCCAAAACCGTGTCTGCCTTTGTGGATCAATGGTACCAAAGTTCATGAAGCAGATGATACGCTCTCTCTGTGAAAGACAGTGAAAGACTGCCGGTCATGGAGGGAGCGTATCAGCGCTTCCGTGAGGAGCCTCTCCCATACTGCGCGTGCCGCGCGGCATGGGAGTTTTTTCTGTTCTGAGCATTTCCGGCGGTTGGGGATGAGCCTCGCTGCGGAGAGTGGCTTGCACGTCTGTCTGTTCAACGGCTGCGCTTTGAGGGGAACCATGTCCATATTTTGACAATTATTACCGCCATATTACTTATTCCGACAATATTCGCGCGAAAGGCGTGGTAATTTTAAAGAAACGACTGTGCTTACTGCGGCGATCCGATCACCAGAAACGACGGACGAAAAAACCGCAGGCACAGGCGCCTGCGGTGAGATCACACAAAGTTCTGTTTTCGTAAATCAAACACAATTTACGAAGCAGGCTTCTGATTCGCTGGACAATACAGTGTTTGCTGACAGTTCTGACGGATTTTTTGACGGAACTAAAACGCCGCACGCACCTTCAACGGGCAAGAAGCATATGCTCTGAACCACCTGCCTTTTGTGGGCCAGAGAAGAGTGAATATACGTCTGCAAAGTCGTCCGGATATCGGCGTGGCCCAAGAGCTCACTTAGGCTCTTGATGTCCACGCCATTTTCCATGCACCGGGTCGCGTAGGTGTGTCGAAGTGCGTGGAAATTCCGATAACGGATACCGCAGCGCTCCAGCAGCTTCCGATACCGGTATTGCAGTGTGCGCGGCTCCATCGGCGTGTCCGTATTGGTCAACAGATAGTTGTCGCTCCGGATGTGCTGCGTGGTCGTTTCCAGCAGTTCCAGCATGTCGTTGGGGATCGCCACAAGACGTGCGGAACTGGAACTTTTCGGGGCTTGCACGGTCAAGCGAGTTCCCGATGTGTCCCGCACACGGGCGGCTGAGCGCTCGATCCGCAGAAAGCCGGAGCGATAGTCGATATCGCTTTTGCGCAGGGCGCAGATCTCGCCAAGCCGCAGTCCCGTGTTCAAGACCAATAGAATACACAGTCCCGTGATGTCCGGCGTTTCCAACACCTTCTGTGCCAGCGCGGCTATCTCGTGATCGGCAAATACCTCGACCTTTTTACCCCGATACGCAGGCAGTTCCGCATCCCGGCCGGGGCAATCGCACCGGCATTTCTTCTTTACAACTTTGAAAATGGTCTTTAGCAGCACGCCGATATCCCTTGCGGTTTTGCATGACAATCCTCCGTCTTGCAGCTGCCTGAAAAACGCAGAAAGCTTTTCGGGCGTCAACTCATGAAGCATGACCGTTCCCAACTCCGGAATGATATAATGGCTGGTCATATACGCATAGCGTCCAATGGTCGAAGCCTTCAGTTCGCCGCGACGGTCTGACAGAAAGAACGAAACCGCCTGAGCCACAGACATTTCACCTGTTAGAACAGATTTCTGCGGGATGGCTTTTTCCATCTTCCGCCGCTTCTCACGGCAGGCCGTATAGCTCCTGGCATAAACATATCCGTACTCTGCCTTTCCGGCAGGTGTCCGGCCGCGAATATAGCGGCCTTCCCACCGGCCATCCTTCCGTTTGTAGATGTTCTCTCCGCGACGTGGCATAAACTTCCCTCCTTGACGATGATCCTGACGGCAAAAAATGAGACAGCACAGCGTTTCCAAAATGTGATTTCCAATTTTTGGAATTTTTAACAGTTTCTTTTCACGGTCCTACAGGAAATTTGAGCTTTTCCGCAATTTTTCCGGTTTTCCCGTTGACTTCCTTTACGAAACAATGTATAGTAGGAAGCGGAATTTGTGTCATTATACTATCGTAAATTGTGTTTGATTTACGAAATACACCGGCTGCCTGTCGGCATCTTTCAGTATGCGCATACTCCAACAGTATAATTCATCCATATCAGACAAGTAAATAAGATCTTGCGAAGTCGTGTGGCTGTCACTGTAAAGGCGAGAGATCGTCAGGTGGCAGTTTTGAAGGAACGGGGTAATACCCCCTGCGGACGGCGCTGTTGACGTAAGGAATGAACCAAAGCGGCAGAAATGCCGTGTGGCGAATAGCAGCCATTGGAGCGAACGCTCTGAGAAGGTAGGTTCAGGTACGAGAAGGACAAAAGTCCTTCATGACGTTAGGGCAGAAGAATTGCACGATGGAGGATCAGTGTTGTACAGCGGGCGCTCTCTCCCTGACGGCATAGGCAGGAGTGCGCGCTGACGAGGGTCGTCAGCGTGTTTTTATTTCTGCCGGATCACCGCTGGTTTTCTTTGGAAAACCGGCGATTTTTTGTAAGGGAGGAGTATATCCATGTCCAACAGACACCCACGGGAAAAATTTAATTATAAGAGCTGGTTTGACCGCAATGTGGTCAAGCGCACGGAGGCAGCACTGGCGGAATGCGACGCGGCCTTTGCCGAAGAACACGCGGAGACGCCGCTTAATGAGCTGGCGCAGTATCTGGCCCGCAACGCTGGACTGCTGCGGCATACGCCCTCTCCCTGCGAGGTGGACGGCGGCGCGTTTATCGAGCAGCGCTTCGGCAGCTGGGAAGCGGCGCTGGAAATGGCAGAGCTGCCGCCTGTGAGAAAGGTATTGCAGCTGAAGGAGACCGCCCGTTACCGGGCGGAAAAGAAGATACAGGAGCCGCTGTTTTTCGAGGAATCCGAGCGCAAAAAGAAAGAAAAACGAGCCAGATCCGCCATTCGCCGCGCCGCGCAGGAGGCGAAGCTGAAGGAAAAACGGGAGCGGGAGAAAAAAGAAGCCCGCGACACAGCAGCCTGCCAGCGCGAAGCAGAAAAAGCTGCGCAGACACAGGAACCAGCAGGAACATCCCCCAGTCAAGCTGAGACAGTCTGAACGGAGACTGTCTGCTTTCCATAGGGGATGGGGCTTAAGCCGCCCCATCCCCACTTCCTCAAAAAGCCAAACCGAGACGGCATATGCCGTAGTCTTTCCCATAGAGCGGGAGGGGTTTGCCGGCCCCTCCCGCCAACCTCAAAAATAACAGCCCGGAACGGGACTGAAGGAGATAACATGAAAAAGAATTTAAGATATATCATCGCGTCGATACTGGCGCTCATGATGCTGCTGAGCCTGTGCGCCTGCGCTCAGACCGGAACTGGCAGCGGCAGCAACGGCGGCTTGGATCTGGACTATGTAGGCGAAGAAACTGACCAGCCGGAAGAGGAAAAGCCGTGGTACTCCTGGATCACGGACGCTTTCAGCTTCGGAAAGAAGGAGACAACAACCACTCCGTCCCAGAGCAAGCCTGACAGCGTGGCGGATTTCTATACCCAGGGCGACGCGGACACGCCCCAGGGCAACAAGGGCAGCAAGACAGACCAGAGTGCTGATACAACACCGGAGGAGGAAGTCACCAATACAGCGCCTACTTCCAACGGTAAGAAGGACGACAGCAAGAAGAACGACCAGAAGCCCGAGGATAACAATACCCCCGCGCCCACACCGGAGCAGAAGCCGGATAGCAAGAAGAACACCGTCACCATCACCATCCGCTGCGATACGGCGGTGAATAACGGCATGCATCTGGAAAGCAAGTGGGCGGGTATCGTCCCCGCCTCCGGCGTGATCCTGCCGGTGACCACGGTGGAGATCAAGGAGGGCGATACGGTCTTTGATGTCCTCTCCTATGTCTGCGACAAATATAAGATCCACATGTCCTATCGGGGCGGTACCTCCAGTGGCTGCTATGTGGATGGCATCAATAACCTCTATGAATTCGACGGCGGCCGCTGGAGCGGCTGGATGTACTGTGTCAACGACTGGTATCCCAACTACGGCTGCGGCGTGTACTTCGTCAAGCCCGGCGAGGTCATTGAGTGGAACTACACCTGCGACCTCGGCTGCGATCTGGAAAACGGAGATCCCTACGGCTACGGCAAGGAATGGAAGGATAACCATGACTGATACCCGGATGCGTTTCTTCGGGAACCTGCATCCGGCGGTCAGTATGGCGTACTTCGTACTGGTTCTGGGCCTGACACTGGCCTGTATGCACCCGGTCACGGTGGTGCTGTCGTTCCTGGGCGCCAGCTGGTTTTCCATCCGGCTGCGAGGCTGGAGGGCCTACGGCCACACCATGCGGTTTGTGGGGCCTATGTTTCTGCTGATTGCCCTTGCCAATCCGCTATTCAACCATCGGGGCGTGACCATGCTCTTTACCATCAACCACCTGTGGTACACGCTGGAAGCGGTGTGCTACGGTCTGGTGTCCGGCTGCTCCCTGTGCGCAGTCATCATGTGGTTCACCTGCTATCAGGAGGTCATGACCTCGGATAAGTTCCTGTATCTCTTCGGCAAGCCCTTCCCTGGCACATCGCTGCTGATCACCATGACGCTGCGGTTCATCCCCCAGCTTCAGCAAAACCGCCGCGAGATCCGGCAGTCTCAGGCCATGTTACAGGAAGAAGGTACGCGCCTGCTGCAAAGGTTGGGCAGCGCCCTGCGGAACCTGTCGGTGCTGCTGACCATGAGCATGGAGGCGACGGTGGAGACGGCGGACAGCATGAAAGCCCGGGGCTATGGTGCCAAGCGGCGTACCACCTTCCACCTGTTCCGCTTTGACAGTCGGGATGCCCGAACGCTGGGCCTTATCCTGTCGGTGGCGGGCATCTGCATCACCGCCCGCGCCTTCGGGCATGGTACTATGGAGTTCTATCCCGCCATGACGCCGGTGGTGCTGGGCAGTGCCAGCTATACCATGTTCGCGTTCTACGCCGTGCTGATGTTCCTGCCCGGTATTCTTGAGACAAAGGAGGGCATCAGATGGCGCTCTTACGGTTTGACCAACTGAGCTTCGCCTACCCGCTGGCCGAAACGCGGGCGTTGGACGAAGTGACATTGGAGATACAGAAAGGCGAGTATGTGGTGCTGTGCGGCCCCTCCGGCTGCGGCAAGACCACACTTCTGCGCCATGCCAAGCCCGGCCTGCTGCCTGTTGGGGCAAAGGCCGGCGAGACCTTTTATAAGGAAAAACCTCTCTCTCAGCTGCCGGAGCTGACCGCCGCGGCGGAGATCGGCTTCGTGCAGCAGAATCCGGATAACCAGATCGTCACCGATTTCGTGTGGCATGAGCTGGCCTTCGGCCTTGAAAATATGGCCCTGCCTGTTCCCGTGATCCGCCGCCGTGTGGCGGAGATGGCCGCTTTTTTCGGCATGGAGACATGGTTCCGCAGCAAGACCACGGAGCTGTCCGGCGGCCAGAAGCAGCTGATGAATCTGGCCTCGGCGCTGGCTATGGGGCCGAAGCTGCTGATCTTGGACGAGCCAACCTCCATGTTAGACCCGCTGGCCGCCCGCAACCTGCTTGCCACCGTCCAGCGGATCAACCGCGAACTGGGTGTTGCCATCTTTATGACAGAACACCGGCTGGACGAGGTATTCCCCGCCGCCGATCGTGTAGTGACCATGGACAAGGGCCGCATCCTTTCGGACGGCGCACCGGCTGAGATTGCGTGGCAGCTGTCCGGCAGCGCGGAGAAAAGCCGCATTTACTTCGGACTTCCCGCTGCTGTCCGCATTTTCAGCGAGCTGGAGCAGACGGACGAGCTGCCCCTGACGGTGCGGGATGGCCGCCGCCGCTTGGAGCGGCTGCTGCCCATCACGGAGGAGCCTGCCGCGCCTGATTCGCAAAAGACTGAGAAAGAAGCAAAGCGCCTTGTTGTTTTAGAGGGCAAGGAGCTTTGGTTCCGATATACCGAAAAAAGCAAAGACATCCTGCGGGGCACAGACGTGACGCTCCGGGAGGGCGAGCTGCTGTGCCTGCTGGGCGGCAACGGCGCGGGCAAGACCACGCTGCTGCAAACGCTGGCAACCTTCAAGAAGCCCTATCGTGGCAAGGTGAAGCTATCGAAGGGACAGCGGCTCTGTATGCTGCCCCAGAACGCACGCTCCCTGTTCGTGGCCGATACGGTGGAAAAGGAGCTGCTGGACAGCGCCGGTCAGGATCAGGCTAAGGCCATGCAGATGGCGGAGAAGCTGGAACTGACACCCCTGCTGGCGCGGCACCCCTACGACCTGTCCGGCGGTGAGATCCAACGTCTGGCGGTAGGTAAGCTGCTGCTGCGTGAGGCCACGGTGCTGCTGCTGGACGAGCCCACCAAGGGACTGGACGCCTACGCCAAGGCGGAGCTGGCAAAGCTGCTGCAGGCGCTGTGTCGGGACGGCACGTCCATCCTGATCGTGACCCACGATGTGGAGTTTGCCGCCCGCTACGCCACGCGCTGCGCCCTGATGTTTGATGGCCTGCTGCTGTCTGAGGGCGAGCCTCACGCTTTCTTCGCGGGCAACCGCTTCTATACCACCGACGCCAACCGCATCGCGGCGGAGCATTTCCCCACGGACATTACCTGTGAGGAGGTGATCGCGTCGTGTCGAAGCTCTTTGTTAGCAAACGCACCAGAGCCGCCGCGTGGGTGATCCTTCTGGTACTGCCCGCCCTGATGGTGGCCTTCGGCTATTACCACAGCCATCGCCCCGCGGTCAATCCAGTGGGCTCCCGTACCTTCTGGGATTACATCATCCTGAATTCGGATATTCTGCTGGGCCTGCTGTTCCTGCTGGCCTCCGCTATCCCTTTCGTTCTGGTATTTGATAAGAAGAAGCCTCAGGCCCGTGAACTGGTGCCCATCGCGGTGATGGCGGCCATTGGCGTTGTGGGCCGCACCGTGTTCGAGATCATCCCCCTGCCCAACTTCAAGCCCTGCTCCGCCATCATTATCATTACGGCGGTGGCCTTCGGGCCGGAGGCGGGCTTCCTCACCGGCGCACTGACAGGCTTTGTCAGCAACTTCATCTTCGGGCAAGGGCCATGGACGCCGTGGCAGATGTTCACCTGGGGTCTGGTGGGCTTTCTGGCCGGTATCCTGCAAAATGCAGGTGCATTCAAGGGAGGAAGCCGCCGTCACTTTGCGGCGCAATGGTGGGACAGGCTGTGTCCGGAGAATACCAACCGGGGCGATTTGCTGCATTTTGTGCGGCAGCTTACCGACCACGCGCCCCTGCGGCTGTGCCTTTATGGTTTCCTGTCCGGCTTTCTGTACGGCTGGATCATGAACCTGTATTTCATCATCGGGTATGTAAGCCCCCTTACCTGGCAGACGATAGGCGCGGCCTATCTATCCAGCTTTTTCTTCGACTTCTGCCACGGGCTGTGTACGTTTCTGGTGCTGTGGGCACTGGGCGACCCGTGGGTACGGAAGCTGGAGCGCATCAAGATCAAATTCGGCCTGACGGCGGAGGAGCGGAACTATGTGCTGCCGCCCTCCACATTTGAGATAGCGAGAGAGAACTATGAGTGAACGAAAAACGATCATCAGGACGGTGGGGCTGAAGAAGCACTACACCGTCGGCGGCAACACGGTTCGTGCGCTGGATGGCGTGGACATGTCCGTGCTGCAAGGCGAATTTGTCTGTGTCGCAGGCCGCAGCGGCTCCGGTAAGTCCACCATGCTGAATATGCTGGCAGGTCTTGAGCCGCCCACGGAGGGGGAGATCATTGTCCGAGGCAAGCATCATTTGGAGGCTATGGACGAGGAGCAGCGGACAAGGTTCCGCCGCCGCTATATCGGCTTCGTCTTTCAGAACTACAATAATTTGCCCCAGTATACGGCACTGGAGAATGTGGCACTGCCGCTGGCCATCCGGGGCGTACCGGAGGATGAACGGAATTGGCTGGCGTGGCAGGCCCTGAGCCGCGTGGGACTGCGCGGACACGTAGATCACCGGCCTGCGGAGCTGTCAGGCGGTCAGCAGCAGCGCGTCAGTATCGCCCGGGCCATTATTACGGAGCCCTCCATCGTGCTGGCGGACGAGCCTACCGGGAATCTGGACAGCCGTACCGGCCAGGAGGTCATGGAGTTGCTGTGCGAGATCTTCCGGGAGCGGAACACCACTTTCATCCTCAGCTCCCATGACCCGCAGATGCAGCGTTACACGGATCGTACCGTCTATTTCAGTGACGGAAAGATAGAGATAGAAAATCACCACACCGGAGAGGAGAACGCACAGTGAAAAGAGAAACGGTAAAACGGGTACTGGCCCTGTTGATCTGCGTATGGATGACAGTATCCCTGCTGCCCGCCGTCGCTATGGCGGAAGAAGTCACAGAGGATGTGATAGATGACAGCACCATTGAGGCTTACACGTCTTACGAAAACGGAGAGGATGCCGGCGTCAGCGGGGTCTCGGTTACGGACGAAAAGCCCAACACGGATATCAAGGTCATACCCAGCGACGCCAACGCCCTGATCCTGATGGATACCGGCGCACAGTCCCCCAAAGGCGTTCCCGGTCAGGTGGTGAAGATCGTGCTGCCGCTGGCGGTCAACAAGGAATATCTGCCCAGCGAGAAATACATGCTGCGCAGCATCAACATCTATCCCGATGTGCCTACCGACGCCAGCGTGTCCAACTGGCCCTTTGAGCTGATCTACGCCAGCGATGTGCAGCGCTTAAAGGATATGTCCTACAACTCCACGGCGGAGGTGTGGTTCGAGTTCAAGATCAGCGAGTTCGCCAGCAAGGGACGCTATGCCGTGCCCTTTAAGATCAACGCCACCGTATGGCGGGAGGACGCCGTGAACGGCACCACTATCACCGAGGACGTGACCTTCAAGGTCAGTGCCTATGTGACCGTTAC
>CAKTRJ010000028.1 GCA_934597345.1 uncultured Oscillospiraceae bacterium | reverse complement strand
CGACAGCATCGTACAGATATAATGCTAAAAGCAATCTGTGTGAAAGAAAAATAATTTCATATACAGCAGCAAAAAAGCGCGACGAACCAACCGTGGTTCGTCGCGCCTTTTTTGCTGTCGAAAGACGTCGGTTTTTATTCATTGTCGAGGCCCGCCGTTTCCGTCATTTGCGAATTTTTCAAAAATGACGAAACGGAGGAAGTAAAATGCACTTTGACCGAAAATCATATGGGACAAGGATTCGGCAACTGCGGATTAGCAAGGGACTCACGCAGGAACAGCTTGCCGAAAAAATAAGCATCAGCAGGACATACATAGTCAAAATAGAAAGTGGCCTACAAATCGGGCCGATTGAAATTGCCATCGAACTGGCAAAATTCTTTAATGTTTCACTGGATTACCTTTTGCTGGGAAAGGATAACCAGCGGATGGAAAGAAAGCAGTGCTTGCAAATGACGATTGCCTTCTTAGCTGAATTAGAGGCAGAACTGTGAGATGTTCCATTTTGGGTATGTAATGTTCCAATCTGTTTCTGTTATGCGGCTTTTCTGCGAGGTACAATTACACCAGAGCTAACGATAACGGCTTGATTGTACTTTGAAAAACGCCGCACTCGGCCATATCCGGCAACTGGATCACATCAGCAGATGAGCCTCCTGAACAAAGGACAGCGATGCGGAGAACGCGCCATGACCACCTGCACGGGAGTATCCCGTGTCAATGCAGGCCCCGAACCGGAAGGTGCCCAGCGATACCCGTTCATCCAAAAGCAGCCGTGGCAGGCTGTCTCGCCATGACCTCATCTGCCTATAATGGTACTTCTGCATAGCGATACTTTCAAAACATCGGTGCAGCTCGGAGCGATCCTCGGAGGGGTGCAATTCCCATGTGCGGCGCCAGCCGCTGACCAGTTGACCGCCTGCCAGTCCGGGAAGTAGTGTCGAATAGGACTGAACAAATGATGGAAACGGCAGGGGCCGCTCCAACACGCCTTGGAGCGGCCCCGCCATAATGCTTTTGCCTGATGGCAGAAACGCGGACACTGGTTTCTCTTCTCTCCCCTTTCGTTTTACTGCGTCTGATTCTTCTCTCACCACCCACCCTACGTCTGACAGTGTCCGTGTTTGTGCCATCAGAAAACGTATAAAAGGAGACTATCATGCAGGATAAGAACGTTGATTTTTGCGGTATTCTGAATCTTCTGTCAGCACTGAAAAAAGCCGGTTTTCCCAAGGCAGAGCTGGAGCAGGTCGCTGCGCGCATCGCGGTGCAGACCGGTGCAACGATCCCTATTTCTTTCTGAATTTCTTTGCAAAAAGCAGTAGCTTTAACGAGATGATTGTGGTATGTTGTGTTGCTACAAGGAGGAGGTGAGCGGCCACGGAAGAAAAAAAGATCAACGGAAACCTTGCCCTGAACGGCAAGGAGCGACGGGTCATCAGGATCGAAGCCAACCATGAGCGCAATGCCCAGAAGCTTCGGGTGGCCGCTTACTGCCGGGTGAGCTCCTCCTCGGAGGATCAGCTCAACTCCTTCGCGGCCCAGAACATCCACTATACGCAGTACATCACCGAGCATGAGGACTGGCGGCTGGTGGACATCTACGCTGACGAGGGCATCACCGGCACCTCTGTGGAGAAGCGAGCGGATTTCAAGCGGATGCTGACCGACAGCGAACGCGGACTCATCGACCGCATTCTGGTCAAATCCATCTCTCGCTTCGCCCGCAACACATCGGAGTGTTTGGAGGCCATTCGACAGTTCCGTGCCAACGGAACGACCATCTTCTTCGAGAAGGAGAACATCGATACGGCGCGGGTATCCTCAGAGCTGATGACCGCCCTGTACGCAGCCTTTGCACAGGCAGAGAGTGAGTCCATCTCCGGCAATATACGCTGGAGCTATCAGAAGCGGATAGAGCGTGAGGAGTTCAGCACCTATAGTGCCCCGCTGGGATATGACCTTGTGGATGGCTCACTTATTATCAATATGGAATGCGCGGCGGTGGTTCGCAGTATATACGAAATGTATCTGCGAGGAATAAACACCACAGAGATCACAAGGATGCTGAATCAGAGCAATGTGCTAAACATTCACTGGCAGCGTGGACGGATAGAATATATCCTTCGGAACGAGCGCTATATAGGTGATGTGCAACTACAGAAAAAATATACCACGGACACCCTCCCCCGAAAAAGAATACGAAACAGTGGAGAGCACGACAGTTACTATATTATAGGAATACACGATGCGATTATCCCGCAGGATTGGTTTGAGCGAGTACAGAAATTGCTTAAGAGCCGAGAAAGAACAGTATCAGTAGAAAAGACACCTTTTCATGGCCGAGTCCAATGCAGTTGCGGTGCTGCGTGTAGATCAAAGCGTTCAACATCCGCAAGATACTGGCTTTGTATACGGCATAACAGCGACGAGGCTGCCTGCCCCATTACCCAGATCCCCGAAGTCCAAATCCAGCAAGCCTTCCTTCGTCTGTATTACAACCTCAAGCACCAAGGCAGCCACATTCTGCCCGACCTCATCACCAACCTCCAGTCTATCCGGGAACGGAAATTCCTCTGGAGTGTGGATGTCATTGAGCTGAACAAACAAATAGCGGAACTTACCAGTCAGAATCAACTGCTGGCCACTCTGAGAGAAAGCGGCTGTGTTGATCCTGACATTTTCATATCCAAGAGCAATGCGCTGACCGAACAGCTCCGCGCCGCCAAGCAAGCCAAAAGCAGGATCCTCAACCAAGACGGTGATGATACCATCCCCTGCACCCAGGAGCTTATCACCATCCTAAAAGGAGGGCCTGAAACGCTGCGTGATTTTGACGGGGAGCTGTTCGGTCAGCTTATTGACAAGGTCATCATCGAGAGCAACACCAGCCTGCGGTTTCGCCTAAAAAATGGGCTGGAGCTGCGGGAAAGTATAGAAAGGACGGTGCGGTAATGGGCAACAGGAAGCTGCCCTTCGGGTACAAGATGGTCATGGGCGAGATAGTCGTTCATCCGCAGGAGGCACAGGCGGTGCAGGGCATCTATACCCGCTATCTGGCGGGGGCATCCTTCAACGACATTACTGACCACCTGAAAGAAAAAGGCCCACCCTACGATGCGGACAAGCCGTGGAACAAGAATATGGTGGCCCGTATTCTGGAGGACAGCCGCTACGCCGGTACGGAACAATTTCCGGCTATCCTCTCTGCGGAGCAGCTACAGGAAACCATCCAGCGCCGGTCAGAGCGCAAGCCTGTAGTGCAGATCACCGAAGCGCAAAAGGCCCTGCGCCGCCTGTGCAACGGCAGACCCAGCGCGACAGTGGAATCGCAGGTGCTGTCCCTGCTGAACTGCCTTGCGGCAGCACCGGAGCAGATCAAGCCACAGCCGCAGACGGTCAATCGTGGTGAGCTGGCCGAAATGGAGCGGCGCTTCTCGGCAGCGCTTACCACCAGCCCGGTGGATGAGGACAATGCCAAGGAGATCGCCCTGCGGCTGGCAGGGATGCAATATAACGCCATCGGCAGCAGCGAGTACGAAAGCCAGCGCCTGCGGCATCTATTCACCGCTGCCGCACCGATGGCGGAGATCGACGCCGAATTGCTGAAAAGCGCCGTGTCACAGGTCTATGTCAAAAAGGGGCAGGCCAGTCTATTACTGAAAAACGGCCAGATCATCGAGGGGAGAGCATAAACGTGGGAGAAAACAAGCCGAAGGTGATCGTGATACCCGCCGCGCCAAAGAACACAGGGGCCGCCGAGCAGCGGCAGCTCCGGGTAGCGGCCTACTGCCGGGTGTCCACCAAAGAGGAGGATCAGCTCAACAGCTACGAGGCGCAGAAAAACTACTACACCGATAAGATCATGGAGAACAAGTCGTGGACGATGGCCGACATCTTTGCGGATGAGGGCACCACAGGCACTTCGGTCAAGAAGCGGGCAGACTTCATGCGGATGATGAAATGGTGTAAGCAGGGCAAGATCGATCTGATCCTCACCAAGTCTGTCTCCCGCTTCGCCCGCAATACGGTAGACTGCCTGAACTACGTCCGAATGCTGAAAGCACAGGGCATAGCAGTCTACTTTGAAAAAGAAAACATCAATTCCATGGACGAGTCCACAGAACTGATGCTGACCATGATGGGAGCCTTCGCTCAAGCGGAAAGCGAATCCATCTCTGGCAATATTCAGGCGGGTAAGCGCTACGCCATGCAGCGGGGTGAAGCCACCATCCATTACCACAACTTGTATGCCTATGAGAAAGGGCCGGATGGTAATCCGCAGATCATTCCGGAACAAGCAGAGATCGTCCGGGAAATCTACCAGAAGTACCTCCACGGTGACAGCCTTAACATGATTCGCAAAGACTTGGAAGAACGCCACATTCCAAATGCCCGCGGCGGCGCAACATGGACGCATACCGCAGTACGAGGTATTCTCTCCAACGAAAAATACGCAGGTGACGTCCTGATGCAGAAAACCTTCCAGCAGGATTGTATCAGCCACAAAACCATCCGCAACACAGGGCAGCGCACCATGTATCTGGTGCCGGATCATCACGAAGCCATCATAGACCGCAAAATGTATAATGCGGTTCAGACAGAACTGGCGCGGCGCAACGCACTGAAGGGCAATACGCAGAAAAGTACCCCCAGCGGCAGAAGCTGCTATACGCCGAAATACGCCCTGTCAGATCGTCTCATCTGCGGCGAATGCGGCACACTGTACCGCCGTTGCACATGGGTAAACAGGGGAAAGAAGCACATCGTCTGGCGCTGCATCAGCCGCTTTGATTATGGAAAGAAGTACTGCCACGATTCGCCCTCTGTGGATGAGCAGCAGCTCCAGCAGGCCATCCTGCGGGCTATCAACAGCATAATGTCTGAGAAACCCGCACTGGTGCGGCAGGTTACGGAAAATCTACAGGTGGTGATACATCCCGGTCGAAGCGGAGAACTTACCATCGCGGAGATTGACCATCAACTGGAATCTCTGGCACAAGAATTTGACGCCGCCTTCATCACTGTGGCCTCCGGCAATAGTGCCGACTACATGGAACGTTTCAGGACAATCCTTTCCCAGCAGGCAGAGCTGAAGGCCAAACGTGCCGAACTGGAGCGACAGCAAGCAGAAGATGCGGAACTGACCAGCCACATGGGGGAGGCCGCCGATATAATGGAGCAGGCCGGGACTGTCATCACGGAATGGAACGAGCGCAACATTCGAGATCTTGTGGCGTCGGTCAGGATACTCTCCAAGGAAGAAATACTGGTACGGCTGAAAAGCGGGATCGAGGTAAAGGAACGCTTAGTATGATAGAATACGGAGATAGAGTGGTTCAATTGGTTCGGAATGCGGAAATTTAGAAAAATGCGTCATCAAAACAAGCAAAAATGGCACATCCACACTATGCTGCATTTCAGATGGAAGAAAAGAGACGAATCCCAAGCATGGGCGGATTTTCTCTCGACGAACAGGTGGTTTTCTGCTATACTAAAAAAAGTAGGCCAAGAACTGCTGAAAGAATTGGCTGCAAGGAGGTGCGGTGAAGATGAGCAAGCTGATCGTTCGCGGAACGGAGATCAATGTGCAGTGGGATCTTAAACGAGATGATTTTCTCAGCTTGACAGACATTGCAAAGATCAAGGATAGCGACAATCCGAGATACATCATCCAAAACTGGCTTCGCAACAGAAATACCATTGAGTTTCTCGGCGTGTGGGAAACGCTCTACAATCCGGATTTTAACCGTGTCGAATTCGATGCGTTTAGAAGTCAAGCCGGTTTGAACAGTTTTGTGATGACGCCTCAGAAGTGGGTGGATGCGACCGGTGCTATTGGCATTGTTTCTAAAGCCGGACGCTATGGTGGAACCTACGCCCATAAGGAAATAGCGTTTGAGTTTGCTTCATGGATCTCCGTGGAGTTTAAGCTCTACCTGGTTAAAGAGTTTGAACGGCTCAAGACCGAGGAGATGAAACAACTTGGCTGGGATATCAAACGCAATCTTGCCAAGATCAATTACCGCATTCACACGGATGCTATCAAGGAGAACTTGATTCCGCCGGAACTGTCTGCCCATCAGATTTCGCCGGTCTATGCCAGCGAAGCCGATGTTCTGAATATGGCTCTGTTCGGTATGACTGCCAAAGAGTGGCGCGACGCCCATCCTGATCTCAAGGGTAACATTCGGGACTATGCCAATGTCTCGCAGCTTGTGTGCCTGTCCAATCTGGAAAATCTGAATGCAGTGTTCATCAGTGAAGGGATATCACAGGCAGAACGGCTGGCGAAACTCAATGCCATCGCCATCAGCCAGATGAAGGTGCTGACGGAAGATCACAGAATTTTGCAGCTCGATGCGCTTGATGACAAGCAATAGGTGAAAATATTCGAAATTTATATAAGAAGGTATACTTAATGAAACAACATATTTTGTTAGAAAAAGCATTTTGCTATCCAGATCCGATTGAAGTTGCACCTCCTTCCAATTGTACTTTTCTCGAAAATAATGGATATTGGATAGACGATCTTACCGGTAAAATAATGATGTTAAGTGCTAACCCACTACACCTACAGACAAAAAAATTTGATCGTGAAACCGGAGAAGATCAAAAGGGGCAATAAACCTGAGTATTGATGAAATTTTTTTGATAGTTTGTTAGGAGATCAGCAAATGGGACAACACATTTTGATTGCAAAAGCATATACCTACCCGGAACCCATAGGAATTTTCACCCCTCAGCACTACAAGTTTTTTGAAAAAAACGGGTACTGGAAAAACCCAATAACGGGGGAAATATTGATGTTGAGTAAAGATTCATATCGTCCACAAACAAAAAAAGAAGATCGTGAAACTGGTGAGGATCAAAAAGGTGAATGACATTAATCATTTAATTTTGTCAACAACGACAGACTATTCAACAGATTTAATCTGCATTGAACTTGAAAAACGTGGATTAAAATATTTACGACTTAATCGGGATCACTTCCCAGAATACGAAATCAACTATACTTTACAAGGCGACACCCTTAAAATAAAAATGGGGGATACATGGTACGAGTTAAGTGTACAACATGTGGACTCTGTCTATTTTAGAGCTCCAGTCTTTTATCGTACAACAGGAAAAGCTTATTCGTTGGAAGAGCAACTGAAACGCAGTCAATGGAGCTCTTTTATTCGAAATATGATTGTATTTGACAAAGCACAGTGGATAAATTATCCGCCATCAGTATATCAGTCAGAGAATAAGCTGTACCAACTAAAAATAGCAAAAGAATGCGGTATGGTTGTACCTGAAACCTATGTTGGAAATGTGTTACCAGATAACATTAGTCCAGAAAAGATGTACATTGTAAAATCACTTGATACTGCGTTGTTCTATAACAATGGAAAAGAAATGTTTACTTATTCTACAATGATTAGCGGTCAGGAGCTTCTGGAAGCTGATCTAAAATTGGCACCAATCATTCTCCAAGAGTATCTTGAATCCAAGACGGACTTGCGAGTTACTGTTGTTGGAGATCAAATCTTTCCTGTGGCAATTATGAAACATGGAAAATCGATTACTGGCGATTGGAGAAAAACGAGTAAAGATGACCTTGAGTATATACCAGTTGAGTTGCCATGGGGCGTTACTAGTCAAATTATTGCGTTAATGAAAAAGCTGAATTTGACATTTGGCGGTATTGATTTAGCTTTAGTTGGTGGTACTTATTATTTTATAGAGGTAAACCCCACTGGAGAATGGGGGTGGTTAGCATCAGCCGTTAATCTTCCTATTGACAAAGCTATTGTAAAATGTATGACAGGAGCAAACGCACATGGGTAAGATTTTTGATGCGATTTTCCCTATGATAGCCAATTACAGGGATAATTTGAAGGTGCGTGAAAAGATACATCCCACAGATGATGAAGGCAACAAAATCGAGCCAGAAGGTATCCTGGCACATATTGAAAACTCTAATGAACTGGATTTGAAAGTGCTAGAGAATCAGTACGGTGAAACACTTAGGATTAAAGAAAAAATTGAAGACAAAGCCAAGACTAACATTATTGGTATTAGTATTTCAATCACCTTAATAATGGGAGCCTCAGGAATATTATCTGTGGTCAACGATAAATACCAGTTACCAATACTATCATGGATAACATTTGCTCTGATGGTCGTTTCTATTGCCTATATGCTTACCGCTGGCATCCTTGTTATTAGATTGCTGACCAACGAAAATGAAGTCTATGTAGTCAATTTAAATAGCCTTATACTGGGCAAAGAAATACTACGAGACGACTATGACAAATGCATTTCACAAAACCGAAATAAAAATACTATTCGAAATAACTTCCTTTTTACTTCTTATGAATGTATCAGAAATTCCCTCATTTGCCTTTTCGCTATTCTCTTATTTACAGCGGCCCCACTTAGTTTTCAAAGTGAGGGGAAAAATGACAGCTTGTCAAAGTTCTCGCAAGTATATTCTTTTATGTATTCGTCTGATGCTGTAGATTATATAAAAAAGAGCAATGTGCAGAATGATGTTGAAAATTCTATTCTTAAAGTCATTGAAAAGGGTGAGACAAATGACCTGCCACAGACTTTTGGGATAGTGGCGGAACACAGCAATTTATTTATCAAATGTAATGTCATCGGAGAAACTGTCGAAATTATACTCATAGAGCCCTATACTGATATGGATACTTAAAATTTCTTATAATCTTCTTCTATGAATTTTTCTATTGAATAGTTGGGGGACACCGCGATATGAAGAAGATACTCTTTGTGTGCCATGGAAATATTTGCCGCAGCCCGATGGCTGAGTTCGTGATGAAGGACTTAGTAGAAAAAGCGGGGCTGGCAGCCCAATTTCATATAGAGTCTGCCGCCACCAGCCGCGAGGAGCTCGGCAACCCCATCTATCCTCCGGCACGGCGCAAGCTGACCGAACACGGGATTGCCCGCGGCGGCCACGCTGCGCGGCAGCTCACCAAAAGCGACTACAGGGAATTCGACCTGCTCATCGGCATGGATAAAGCCAACCTCCGGAATGTGCAGCGCATCTGCGGCGGTGACCCGCATGATAAGATACATCTGCTGCTGGACTACACCCGTTATCCCCGCGATGTAGCAGACCCGTGGTACACTGGAGATTTCGAGGCAACATGGCAGGATGGGCTGGCAGGATGTCAGGGATTACTGAAAGAGTTACTACAGAAGCGAGGTGAACAGAATGGCACAAAATGACAAGATCCAGCTATTCGAGGACAAGCGCATCCGTACCGCGTGGGACGAAGAAAAGGAAGAATGGTACTTTTCTATCGTCGATGTCTGCGAGGTGTTGAGTGGAACAGATAATCCTCGCCGCTATTGGAGCGACCTCAAGAGAAAACTCAAATCTGAGGGAGCGGTTGAACTGTACGAAAAAATCGTACAGTTGAAAATGACCGCCTCAGATGGCAAAAAGCGTCTGACCGATGTAGCCGACACCGAACAACTTCTCCGTATCATCCAGTCTATTCCCTCGCCCAAAGCGGAACCGTTCAAGCTGTGGCTGGCACAGGTTGGCAGAGAGCGCATTGAGGAAACCATCGATCCAGAGTTGACCATTGAACGGGCATTGGAGACATACCTCAAGAAAGGCTACACCCGCGAGTGGATCAACCAGCGGTTGCAGGCCATCCAAGTCCGAAAGGAACTGACGGATGAGTGGGATGCCCGTGGTGTGCAGAAGGGTGTGGAGTACGCAATACTTACCGATGAGATTTCCCGCGCATGGTCGGGGATGTCCACGCGGCAATATAAAAATCTCAAGGGCTTGAAGAAAGAGAATCTCCGTGACAATATGACTACGTTGGAATTGGTGCTGAATATGCTGGCGGAAGCAACCACCACAGAGATATCCAAGCAGAAATCTCCGGAGACATTTTCGGAAAACATTGATGTGGCGCGCGCCGGAGGCAAGGTGGCCGGTGACGCACGGAAAGCCATCGAAAGCCAAACTGGTGTCCCTGTTATTACCTCCAAGAACGCTGTGCAGATCAATCAGGTCGTGACAGATCTGTTGGAAGGCGCTACTGCACAGTCAGAAAAGCAAGACAAAAAGCGCTGATTCACTGACAACAAAAGCTGTGGGCAACCACACAAAAAACAAGACCACCCATTGGTGGTCTTGTTTTTTGTGGAGCGAATGGAATGAGATGGCTCGAAACGAGCTCCGGTTTTCGCACGCCCCAACGGGGCGTCGAAACCGGGAGCAACAGTCCGGTGGACTGTTGCGTTAGTGAGAATCGAGACTCACAAAGATGCACCCCTCGATGGGGTGCATCTTTGTATTTATCGGTGATTTGGTGCCGCTTCCTGCCCTCGCTGCACCAGCACCAAGCGGCCACGGCTGGCGCACAGGTGTTTTTTAACAAAATACACGTTTCTCCTGACGCGATTTTGGCGCGTAGGAGATTGTTAAAACTTCTGCTTATGGAAACGGCTACTTTTACAACCAATACTGAAGGATATTTTGGCTATTTTGCATCTGGCGCAGTGGGGAAAAAAGTGTATAATAATTCTAATTTAGAATTTCATAAGCAAAGAAAGGAGAACCGTATGCAGCAGATCACGCAATTGAAGAAGGTGCTGGTGGCCAACCGCGGCGAGATCGCGGTGCGTATTTTCCGCGCCTGCTACGATCTGGGCCTCCATACCGTAGCCATCTATTCCAACGAAGATACCTATTCCCTGTTCCGCACCAAGGCGGACGAAGCCTATCTGGTGGGCGAGAAAAAGTCCCCCCTGGGCGCGTATCTGGACATTCCCGGCATCATCGGCCTTGCCAAGCGCCGGGGCGTCACCGCCATCCACCCCGGCTATGGCTTCCTGTCCGAGAATGCCGACTTTGCCCGCGCCTGCGAGGATAACGGCATCCTGTTTGTGGGCCCGTCCTCCGACGTGCTGGCCAAGATGGGCGACAAGCTCAGCGCCAAGGAGATCGCCGTTCAGTGCGGCGTGCCCATCATCCCCGGCTGCACCGAACCCCTGAAGGACGCCGACGACGCGCTGGAAAAGGCCGTCAGCTTCGGCTTCCCCATCATCCTGAAGGCCGCTGCCGGCGGCGGCGGCCGCGGCATGCGCCGCTGCGACAAGCCCGAGGAGGTCAAGACCGCCTATGAGCTGGTCCACAGCGAGGCGGAGAAGTCCTTCGGCTGCGGCGACATCTTCATCGAGAAGTACCTGGTAGAGCCCAAGCATATCGAGGTGCAGATCCTGGCCGATAAGTACGGCAACGTCTACCATCTGGGCGAGCGTGACTGCTCCCTCCAGCGCCGGTATCAGAAGGTGGTGGAGTACGCCCCCGCCTGGTCCGTCCCCAAGGAGACGGTGGAGGCCCTGCGTCAGGACGCGGTAAAGATCGCAAAGTCCGTTAACTACGTCAGCGCCGGTACGGTGGAGTTCCTGGTGGACAAGTCCGGCCACCATTACTTCATCGAGATGAACCCCCGTATTCAGGTGGAGCATACCGTCACCGAGATGATCACCGGCGTGGATATCGTCCGCGCCCAGCTGCTGGTGGCGGCGGGCTATCCCCTCAGCTGCCCGGAGATCGGCCTGACGAAGCAGGAGGATGTCCACTTCGACGGCTATGCCATCCAGTGCCGCGTCACCACCGAGGATCCCTCCAACAACTTCGCCCCCGATAACGGCAAGATCACCGCCTATCACTCCCCCGGCGGCTTCGGCGTCCGTCTGGACGGCGGCAACGTGGGCGTGGGCACCGTGATCTCCCCCTACTATGATTCTCTGCTGGTAAAGGTCACCAGCTGGGACCGCAGCTTCCCCGCCGTCTGCCGTAAGGCGGCCCGCGCCATCAACGAGGTGCGCGTCCGGGGTGTCAAGACCAACATCCCCTTCGTCACCAACGTGCTGGCCCACCCCACCTTCGTCAACGGCCAGTGCCACACCAAGTTCATCGATGAGACGCCGGAGCTGTTCGAGATCGTGGACTCCCGCGACCGTGCCACCCGCGTGCTGCGGTACATCTCCGAAATTCAGGTGGCCAACCCCAACGCCGAGCGCCACCAGTACGATATCCCCCGCTTCCCCGAGGCGAAGGAGCCGCTTGGCCCCGGTCTGAAGCAGCTGCTGGATGAGAAGGGCCCCGAGGCCGTCAAGCAGTGGGTGCTGGATCAGAAGAAGCTGCTGCTGACCGACACCACCATGCGTGACGCCCACCAGAGCCTGCTGTCCACCCGTATGCGTACCCGCGACATGGTGAAGGGCGCCGACGGCATGGCTGACATCCTGCGGGACTGCTTTTCTCTGGAGATGTGGGGCGGCGCCACCTTCGACGTGGCCTACCGCTTCCTGCATGAGTCCCCCTGGGAGCGTCTGCGGCTGCTGCGGGAGAAGATCCCCAACATCCCCTTCCAGATGCTGCTGCGGGGCTCCAATCTGGTGGGCTACGCCAACTATCCCGACAACCTTGTCCGCGCCTTCGTGGAGGAGGCCGCCCAGCGGGGCATCGACGTGTTCCGTGTGTTTGACTCCCTGAACTGGGTGCCCGGCATGGAGGTGGCCATGGAGGAGGTGCTCCGCCAGAACAAGCTGCTGGAGGCCACCATGTGCTACACCGGCGATATTCTGGACGAGACCAAAGACAAGTACACCCTGAAATACTATGTGGATCTTGCCAAGGAGCTGGAGAAGCGGGGCGCCCACATGCTGGCCATCAAGGATATGTCCGGCCTGCTGAAGCCCTACGCCGCCAAGAAGCTGGTGTCCACCCTGAAGCAGGAGGTGGGCCTGCCCATCCACCTGCACACCCACGATACCACCGGCAACCAGGTGGCCGCCCTGCTGATGGCCGCCGAGGCCGGCGTGGACGTGGTGGACGTGGCCTGCGCGCCTATGGCGGGCCTTACCAGCCAGCCCTCGCTGGATGCTGTGGTGGCCGCCCTCCACGGCACCGAGCGCGACACCGGCCTTGACCTGCGCCGCGTCCAGGAGCTGAGCAACTACTGGGCCGACGTGCGTCTGCGGTATGAGAGCTTCGACCACGGCCTGAAATCCTCCACCACCGACATCTACCGCTATGAGATCCCCGGTGGTCAGTACACCAACCTCCGCCCGCAGGTGGAGTCTCTGGGCCTCGGCGACCGGTTCGAGGAGGTCAAGGAGATGTACAAGACCGTCAACGACATGCTGGGCGATCCCGTGAAGGTGACGCCCTCCTCCAAGGTGGTGGGCGATCTGGCCATCTTCATGGTGCAGAACGACCTGACGCCGGAGAACATCGTCCAGCGGGGCGAGGCGCTGGCCTTCCCCGATTCCGTGGTGTCCTACTTCAAGGGCATGATGGGCCAGCCCGCATGGGGCTTCCCGAAAGATCTGCAAAAGGTCGTTCTCAAAGGCGAGGAGCCCATCACCTGCCGTCCCGGCAAGCTGCTGGCGCCTGTGGACTTCGATCAGCTGCAGCATGAGGTGGAGCAGTTCCACGAGAATCCGGAGAAGAAGGATCTCATCTCCTACGCCATGTATCCCAAGGTATATGAGGACTTCTGCCGCCACCGGAAGGAGTACGGCTACATCACCCGTATGGGCAGCCATGTGTTCTTCAACGGCATGGCCCTGGGCGAGACCAACAAGATCAACATCGAGGACGGTAAGACACTGGTCATCAAGTATCTGGGTCTGGGCGACCACAACAGCGACGGCACCATCAACGTCCAGTTCGAACTGAACGGCATGCGCCGCGAGGTCACCGTCCGCGACCCCCACGCTTCCGAGCAGACCCGGCAGGCCACGCTGGCCGACGAGTCCGATCCCCTGCAGGTGGGCACCTCCATCCCCGGCATGGTGTCCAAGCTGTGTGTGAAGCAGGGCGACCATGTGGAAAAGGATCAGGTGCTGATCATCATCGAGGCCATGAAGATGGAGACCGCCATCACCGCCCGTACCGCCGGAACGGTCAAGTCCGTCCGGGTGAAGGAGGGCCAGCCCGTCAAGGCCAAGGAGCTGCTGATGGAGCTGGAGTAACTTCCCTGTCCCCAAAGAGCAAACCCGGCCTTATGCCATTGGCATAAGGCCGGGTTTTTCTGTGTTCAGATGGTCTGTATCACGCTGCCGCCGCTGCACAGCAGCTCCAGCAGCAGATCGCCTACCGTCACCGCGTCCTCCACCGTCAGGTAGTGGGCGGCGCACTCGTCCAGAAACAGCCGTCCCGAGACGGGGAACTCCTCGTCCGCCAGCCACAGCCGCAGCCACAGGGGATACCGGGGCAGGAAGCGGAAGCAGGCGCACACGTCGGCGTTGCTGTCCAGCAGCTCCCCGCCCAGCGCCAGACACCGCCGCCGCAACTCCTCCACCGTCAGCAGGCCCAGCCGCTGACGGATCACCGACTCCACCCGCCGGTCGAAACCGCCGCCCCGCACCATGCCGTCGGGGTACTGGGCAAAGGCCATCATCCGGCCCGACAATGCCGTGCCGTCCGCCAGATCCAGATAGTGCAGCAGCGGCAGCGTGTGCCACATGTCCAGCGCCGGAGACACCTGAAAGTCCGGATAGCTGACCGTCACGGTCTGCCCCAGACTGGTCATGGTGAACTGCCGCCCGTCAAAGGTCACGGCGGCCCGCCGGGCGATGCCCGCGGGATCGTGGCGGGCAAGGCGCTCCCTTGCCACGGCCAGCATGCTGTCGTACTGCCGGTTGCCGGTCTCCACAGGACATCCCCTCCTTTTTCTGCCATTATACGGCCTGCCGCCGCTCCTGACAAGAGTTTTTATTCCAGTATCGGGCGATTTTGGCAGACTTTGCCCCGAAAAATTCTCTTTTCCGGCAAAAGACGGGATTGCGCGAAGAAGCTCTGTGGGGTATACTGGACGAAAAGAAGGGAAAGGGGGCGGGGTCATGGGGCCGGTGACAACGCTGCCGCTGGAGAAGGCGGCGCAGGTCGACCTGCGTCAGGCGGCCCGGTACTTCGGGGAACCGGGCGAACCTGACGCTGCCACGCTGGCCCTGCTGGCGCGCGTGGCGCCGCCGGTGCTGGCGGCTGCCATGCCCCGGGCTGTGTGGCGGCGCTGCGATGTGGCAGAATTGGCCGCCGCCGGATTCCTGCAGGGGCAGGACGTACCGATCCACCTTGCCGATTGTGACGAGGCGCTGCTGCTGGCGGTGACGCTGGGTGCGGGCGTGGACCGGCAGATCCGCCTGTCCGGTATCGGAGACATCGCCGCCGGTGTGGCGGCGGACGCGCTGGCCTCGGCGCTGGCGGAGCAGTCCGCCGATCAGGCGGAGGCGCTGCTGCGGCAGAGGATCACCGCCGAGGGGCGGTATCTCACCTGCCGCTACTCCCCCGGCTACGGCGACTGGCCCGTTACGGTGCAGCCGCAGGCGGCGGAGCTGCTGGACGCCGGACGGCAGATCGGCTTATACGTCACGGACACCGCCCTGATGACGCCGCGCAAAAGCGTAACGGCGCTGCTGGGCGTCAGCCGTCGCCCGGTGACGGGCCACCTGGCAGGGTGCGGACACTGCGCCCTGCGGGACAGATGTGAGTATCGAAAGCGAGGGAAGACCTGTGCAAGTCAATGAATTGTGGAACCATCCCCATACCATCCTGCTGGACGGCGGCATGGGCACCATGCTGCAGGCGGCGGGCCTTCAGCTGGGCGCGCGGCCTGAGGAGCTGAACATCACCGATCCGGAGCAGATCCAGCGGATCCATGGCATGTATGCCGCCGCCGGAAGCCGGATCATTAACACCAACACCTTCGGCGCGTCGCCCCGCAAGCTGGCAAAAAGCGTCTATACGCTGGAGGAGGTCGTGGCGGCGGGCGTGGCCTGCTGCAAGCGTGCCTGCCAGCCCTTCGGGGCGCTGACGGCGCTGGACATCGGCCCCCTGGGCGAACTGCTGGAGCCCATCGGCACTCTGCCCTTTGAAAGTGCCGTGGCGGATTTCGCCCGCATCGTCCGGGCGGGCGCGGCGGCCGGAGCCGATCTGGTGGTGGTGGAGACCTTTACCGACCTGTACGAGCTGAAAGCCGCCCTGCTGGCGGTGAAGGAGAACTGCAATCTTCCCGTGCTGGCCAGCATGAGCTTCGAGGCCGACGGCCGCACCTTCACCGGCTGCACGGTGGAGAGCTTTGCCGCCACGGCCCGGGGCCTTGGCGCGGACGCGCTGGGCATCAACTGTTCTCTTGGCCCCAAGGAGATCCTGCCTATGGCCCGTCGTCTGGCGGCGGCCCTGCCGGGGGATTTCCCGGTGTTCGTCAAGCCCAACGCGGGCCTGCCCCGTGCCGACGGCAGCGGCTATGACATCACGCCGGAGCTGTTCGCCCAGCAGATGGAGCCTTACCGGGAGCTGGGCCTGTTCGCCGCTGGCGGCTGCTGCGGCACCACGCCGGATTTCATTCGCCTGCTGGGCGGCGTGTTCCGGGACTGCGAGCCGGGCCGTGAGGCCCATCCCATGCCGTCGGTGCTGTGTTCCCCCGTGTCCTGCGTGGCGGTGGACGCCGTGCGGGTGGTGGGCGAGCGCATCAACCCCACCGGCAAAAAGCGGTTCCAGCAGGCGCTGGCCCAGGGGGATATGGATTATGTTTTGCAGCAGGCGGTGGCCCAGTCGGAGCAGGGTGCGGACCTGCTGGATGTGAACGTGGGCGCGCCGGGGGTGGACGAGCCTGCCCTGATGGAGCAGGCGGTGAAAACGCTGCAAAGCGTCATCAGCCAGCCGCTGGTGCTGGATTCCACCAACGTGGCGGCGCTGGAGCGGGGCCTGCGTGCCTATAACGGCAAGCCCCTGCTGAACTCCGTCAACGGCGCGCCGGCGGTGCTGGAGCATGTGCTGCCCCTGTGCAAAAAGTACGGCGCGGCGGTGATCGGCCTGACGGTGGACGGCGCGGGCATCCCCGCCAGAGCGGAGGAGCGCGTGGCCATCGCCCGCCGCATCCGTGACGCGGCGCTGGCCGCCGGTATCCCTCTGGAGGATATCTATATCGACTGCCTGACCCTGACCGCCAGCGCCCAGCAGGACGACGTGATGGAGACGGTGAAGGCCCTGCGGCGGTGCAAGGAGGAGCTGGGCGTGCGCACCATTCTGGGCGTGTCCAACATCAGCTTCGGCCTGCCCTGCCGGGCGTATCTGAATACCATCTTCCTGACGCTGGCGCTGGCCGCGGGGCTGGATCTGGCCATCATGGATCCGGCCAGCCCGGAGATGATGGCCGCCATCTACGCCTACGGTGTGCTGTCCGGACGGGACCGGCAGTGCGCCGCCTATATCGACCGCTACGCGGGCCGCGTTCCCGCCGCCAGCACGCTGGCCCGGATGATGGAGAGCGTCCCCAAGAGCACGCCGCCTCAGGGCGACTACGGAGCGCTGCTGAAGGCGGTGGAGCAGGGCCTGCGGGGCGAGAGCGCCGCCCTGACCCATCAGCTTCTGGAGAAGGTGCCGCCCCTGACGGTGGTGGACGAGGCGCTGATCCCGGCACTGGACGCGGTGGGCGGCAAGTACGAGCGGGGCCAGCTGTTCCTGCCCCAGCTTTTGCAGGCCGCCAGCGCCGCCCAGAGTGCCTTTGAGGAGATCCGCGCCGCTATGGCCAAGGACGGCAGTGCCGCCGCCGACAAGGGCCGCATCGTGCTGGCCACCGTCAAGGGCGACGTACACGACATCGGCAAGAATATCGTCAAGGTCATTCTGGAGAACTATGGCTTCGAGGTCATCGATCTGGGCCGTGACGTGCCGGTGGAGACGGTGGTGGACACCGTGCGGGAGAAGCATGTGCGTCTGGTGGGCCTGTCCGCCCTGATGACCACTACCCTCAAGAGCATGGAGGAGACCATCGCCGCCCTGCACGAGGCACAGCTGGACTGCAAGGTGATGACCGGCGGTGCGGTGCTGACGGCGGATTACGCCAAGCAGATCGGCGCGGACTACTACGCCAAGGACGCCAAGCAGAGCGCCGACATCGCCAAGGTGTTCTTCCGGGTGCAGTAAAGGACTGCCACGCCGCGCTTTCCACGGAAAGCGCGGCGCTTTTTCTTGTGTGCGCCCGCCGCCGTGTGGTATGATAGGACAAAAGGAAGTGACGCTTATGCTGCGCATGGAGATTGCGCTGTTTCTGGTGCTGGCCTTTGTGGCCTTCATCTACTTTTCCGCCGAGCGGCGGCACACGCCGCTGCACCGCACCTTTTCCCTGCTGCTGGTGGTGGTGCTGGCGCATCTGGCGCTTGACGGGGCCACGCTGTACACCGTCAACCATCTGGACACGGTGCCCCGCTGGCTCAACGACGGGCTGCACCGGCTTTTCATCGGCACCATGGTGCTGGTGGTGTATCTTTTCTATCAGTACATCGCCATTCTGGTGGAGGAGGAGACCGGCAAGCCCCGGCGGCTGGATCTGGCGGCCCGCATCTATCTGGCGGCGGCGGAGCTGGGCGCGTTCCTGCTGCCCATCCGGTACGCCGAAACGCCCCAGGGCAACTACTCCACCGGCATGCAGGCCAACGTGTGCTACGCCAGCGTGGCCTTCTATCTGCTGCTGTGCGCGGGACTGCTGCTGTGGCAGTGGGGCCGCATCGACCCCAAGAAGAAATTCGCCATCGCCGCGGCGCTGGTGATCGAGTTCACCGTCTGCGCCCTGCAGGGCCTGCACCACACATGGCTCATCAGCGGCATGGGCATCACCCTGATGACGCTGTCCTTCTATCTGACGCTGGAGAACCCCGATATCCTGCGGGCGGAGCTGACGGAGCAGAAGATGTCCATGCTGTATCTGAAAAGTCAGGTGAATCCCCATTTCCTCTATAACACGCTGGACAGCATCCGCATACAGGCCCAGCTGGACGGCGACAAAAAGGTGGCGGACCTTCTCATGCGGCTGGTGGATTTCTTCCGCCGCAGCGTGAAGGTGAACCAGCCCATGGTGCCGCTGGAGGACGAGCTGGAGCTGCTGGAAGCCTATCTGGAGCTGATGTGCTACCGCTATCCGGCGCTTGAATGCGATAACGACGTGGAGCCGACGCTGTACGACCAACTGGTGCCCAACTTCATTTTGCAGCCCATTGTGGAGAACAGCCTGCTCCACGGCCTGAAAAACAAGGGCTACCGTGGCGCGGTGACCATCTCCGCTCGGCGGCAGAGCGATACCGCCATGGAGATCTGCGTCCGGGACACCGGCAGCGGCTTCGCCCCCGGCAAAAAGGCCGCCGTGGACGAGATGCTGCTGCACTATGACCGGCAGGCACCGAAGCTGGAGGGCAACAGCATTGGCCTGCTGAATGTGCAGAAGCGCATCAAGCTGCTGTGCGGCCGGGAATACGGCCTGTCCTATACGGAGAACGAGGGCGGCGGCGTAACGGCCCGGCTGCTGCTGCCCATAAAGGAGGAGACGCCATGAAAAAGCTGCGGGTATTGCTGGTGGACGACGAGATCATGATTCGGGAGGGCTTCAAGCGGCTGTTCGACTGGGAGGCCCACGACTGCGAGGTGGTGGGGGAGGCCGCCGACGGCATGGAGGCCCTGGCCCAGATCGACGCCCTTCTGCCGGACATCGCCATCATGGATATCAATATCCCCATCATGAACGGCCTGAAGGTCATCCAGCTCAGCCGCATGAAGCATCCGGACATCGCCTTTGTCATCGTGTCCGGCTATGACGACTTCGCCTACTGCCGCGAGGCGCTGCGGCTCCAGATCACCGACTATATCCTCAAGCCGGTGAACTATGAGGAGTTCGGCAGCTGCATCGACAACCTGAAGATCAGCCTGAACCTGCTGGCGGAGGAATTTCACCTCAGTCCCCAGTACATCAGTCAGCTGTTCAAAAGCGAGATCGGGGTGAATTTCCTCACCTATCTCACCAACCTCCGCATGGAGCGGGCCAAAAAGCTGCTGCTCTCCACGGCGCTGCCGGTATCGGAGGTGGCGGAGCAGTCCGGCTACGGCGACTACCGGGTGTTCACCAAGGCCTTCAAGAAATCGGAGGGGGTCACCCCCTCCCAGTACCGCCGGGACTTCCTGGAAGGCGATACATAAGAAAAACTACCATATGGCACGCATCCAAAGGCTCCCCTTACACAGGGGAGCCTTTGGATGCGTATCGTCTGGTAATCCTTCAACAAACTAAGGGTACGGCACCGCCGTACCCTTTTTGTGCCGTTTCTGAAGTTTTGACACATTCGCCTGTAAAATCCGCCTATCGGAAGCGCCCGCCCCTGCGGTACAATAAGGGTACAACAGGAGGAGAGACGATATGACATCATCCAGACTGCTTTACCTCGCCGCGGCGCTGCTGGCGCTTGCCGGTGTGCTGATGGCCGTCAGCGCCAGCCTGATCCTGGGCGCGGTGCTGTTGGTGGCCGGAGGCTGCATGGCCGCCGCCGCACGGCTCTTTTCACAAAAAGAAAAAGAAAATGAACATACGGAGGAAAAAGAATCATGAAAAAGAGACTGCATCGTTCCAATGAAAACAAGGTCATTGCCGGTGTCTGCGGCGGTATCGCGGAGTATTTCGACATGGACCCCACGCTGATCCGTCTGGCATGGATCCTGTTCTGCGCCCTGGGCGGCAGCGGCGTGCTGGCCTACATCATCGCCGCCATCATCATCCCCGAAAAGACGGCGGGTGACGTGGAATGAGACCGCTGCGTATTCTGGCGCTGGCGCTGTGCGCCGTGGCGGCAGCCGCGCTGGTGGCGTGCCTGCTGACGGACGGTGACCACCTGTTCCTGCCCGCGGCGCTGGCCGCCGCTGTGGCCGCCAATTTGATCGACCACTATGACGAAAAGCGGAACCAGAAGGGAGACACTCATGAGTAAGAATCTGACCATCATTCAAAAATGCGCCCACGTTTTCCGCATCCTTGTCCGGGCGGCGCTGCCCTGGATCCTGGCGGGCATCGCCGTGGCCATCCTGTGCGCCGGAATGGGCACCCGGAAGGCCAGGGAGAACAGCAAGGCGCTGGAAGAGCGCATGGCGATTGGCACGGCGCTGGGTCTGATGGCAGGCGTGGCCCTCAACTACTGCGGACTGTGGGAGAGCCACGCCCTGGGGCTGGCCCTCGGCCCGCTGTGGGGCATGGCGCTGGCCACCCTCAGCACCGGCAAGAACAACGATGACGAATCGTAATATCGGCACAATATTATACAGAATGTAAAAGAGCTGCTGCCGGCCTTTGGCCGACAACAGCTCTTTATTCGTTATTCGTTGTAATAATACGCCAGCAGCAGATCCACCACCGTGCCGTAGTTCTGCACGCCGTCGGCCACGCCGTTGGACTTGAGGAAGCCATCGTACACCTTAGTGGCGGCGGTGTTCACCAGCCCGTGGAACTGCGCCCAGTAGACGCTGTTCTGCCGCAGGTCGGCCCGCACCGTGTCCGGCAGGCTGTCCCGGATGGCCTGCCATGCCTCCGGGTCTGTCCGGTACAGGGCGTTGCCCAGATGGACGTAGCCCATCAGATAGCCGGAATAGCGATAGGCGGTGCTGTTGCCCTCAGAGATGGCCGCCAGAATGGCCACAAAGTTGCATTCCTGCTCGGTGGCGATGCCCTGCTGATGGGCCAGCTCATGGCAGATGTTGGCGGGCAGATAGACGGCGGGGCTTTCGTCGTTGAGGTTGGCCTCGCCGGTAAAGGGAAAGTAAAAGCCGCTGAAATCCAGATAGCTCATGCCCCGGGAGGACACGAAGACCTTGGGCATGGTGCGGGGCCTGCTGAGACAGTCAAACTCCTCCACGATGCCGTCATAGGCGGTCATGGCGTCGTAAAATATCTCCTGCCGGGACACGGCGAAGCAGCCGTTTTCGTCCCGCTCCACCTGCGGCGCAAGCTCGCTCAGTTCATCGGCAAAGCGCTGCGTCAGCGCCGTCAGCTCCTCCACCGTGCCGCCCCGTGCCGCCAGGCCGGACTTATCCTGAAAGCTGTCGGCTCCGTAGAACACACCCCATAGCAGGCAGAAGCCCGCGTAGACGCTCAGCCCCACGCACAGCACCGTCAGCCCCATGCGGACGGCCCGCTGGCCTTTCCGGGGCCGGGCGATCAGGCACCGCACCTGCCACGCCAGATAGAACATGGCGGCAAAGATGCCCGATAAAATCAGCACCTCTGCCACGGAGACAGAGGTGAGACCGCACAGCCGCCCCAGCGCCTGCTCCAACGGCAGGATGACGCGGCCGCACAGCCAGTTCATGGCGCTTCGGCAGGTGCGCAGGGGGAAATAGACGGCGAAAAACGCCGCCAGTCCCGCCAGCCACCACAGCTGGGCGCGATACCGCCGCAAGAACGTTTTCATCCCAGCTGCTTGCCGGTAAAGTACATCACCGTATGTCCGGTGGTGATCAGCTTTCCGGTCTCATCCCGGATCTCGGAATCGCAGAAGGCCAGCTTGCCACCCGCCTTCTGTACCCGTCCGGTGGCGATCAGCTTGCCGGAGGCAGGCCCGGCGTTGATGCAGTCGATGGTGCCGCTGACGGTGACGCAGGCCTCCATCCGCGTGGTCAGGATGGCCATGCCGCAGGCCACGTCCGACAGGGTGAACAGGATGCCGCCGTGGGGGCTGCCCCAGCGGTTCAGGGTCTCGGGGTGGATCTCCACCTCCACCTGCGCCCAGCCGTCGTCCACGGCCACGATCTTCACATGGTTGTGTACGTCAAAGGGCTCGCTGTCCAGCGCCAGATTTAATAATTGCTGTTTTCTTTCGTCTGTCATACTATCATCACTCCGCTGCTTTTAATAACTGTTTCGTATACTCCGCTTTCGGGTGGTCGTACACCTCGTCCACGGTTCCCTGCTCCACGATGCGGCCGTCCTTCATCACAAGGCACCGGTCGCAGATCTCATACACCACGTTCAGGTCGTGGGAGATGAACAGGTAGGAAATGCCGAATTCCCGCCGCAATCGGGCGATCAGCTGCAAGATCTGAGCCTGAATGGTCACATCCAGCGCCGACACTGCCTCGTCCGCCACGATAAGACCCGGCTTCTGGATCAGCGCCGCGCCGATGCACACCCGCTGCTTCTGTCCGCCGGACAGCTCATGGGGATAGCGGCCATAGTACTCCTCGTCCAGCTCCACCAGTGCCATGGTGTCCCGGACGCGGCTCTCGATACCGGCTTTGTCGTACTTGCCGTAGATGTGCAGCGGCTCCGCCAGCGTCTGGGCCACGGTGAAGGAGGGGTTCAGGCTGCCCGCCGGGTCCTGAAAGACCATCTGGGGCCGCTTGGTATGGTGGATCACCGTGCCGGTGATGTCGCTCTCCATGCCCAGCACCGCCCGGGCCAGCGTGGATTTGCCGCTGCCGCTCTCCCCGACCAGTCCCAGTATCTCGCCCCGGTACAGGGTAAAGCTGACATCGTGGAGCACCTGATGGCGCTGCTTGCGCAGTCCTGTGCCGCTGCGGTACCACACGTTCAGGTCATTGACTTCCAATACGGTCTCTAGCATAGCTTCTTCCTCGTGGGGATGGCGGCGATGAGCCGCTGTGTGTATGGGGCCTGCGGGTCGAAGAACACCTGCTGCGTGTCGCCGGTCTCCACGATCAGGCCCTTCTCCATCACCGCCACGCGGGTGCACAGCTTGCGCACCACGTTCAGGTTGTGGGAGATGAACAGGATGGACATGCCCATTTCCCGGTTCAGCCGCCGCAGCAGCTCCAGGATCTGGGCCTGAATGGTCACGTCCAGCGCGGTGGTAGGCTCGTCCGCCAGCAGCAGCTTGGGCCGGGAGATGATGGCCGCCGCGATCATGGCCCGCTGCAGCATACCGCCGGACATCTGGTGGGGGTACTTGTCATAGACGGCCTCGGCGTCAGGAAGATCCACGTCCCGCAGCGCCTGCAAGGCCCGCTCCCGCCGCTCCTGAGGCGAGAGCTTGGTATGAACGCGAAGGGCTTCCTCCACCTGCGGGCCGATGCGCATGACGGGGTTCATGGCGCTCATAGGCTCCTGAAACACCACCGAAATGGCGCAGCCCTGCCGTTTGCGCATCTGGGCTGCGTCCAGCGCCAGCAGATCCTTGCCGTCCAGCAGCACCTGTCCGGACACATCCGCTTTCCGGCGGGGCATCAGGCCGGATACCACCATGGCGGTAACGGTCTTGCCGCTGCCGCTCTCGCCTACCAGACCCATGATCTCGCCGTCGGCCACCGTCAGGCTGATGCCCCGGACGGCCTCATGGTCGGCGTCGTGAAAGCGGACGTGGAGGTCCTTGATCTCCAGCATGGTCACGCGCCTCCCTTCCGCAGGCCCTCGCCCATCATGCTGACGCCCAAGATCAGCAGCACGATCACAAGGCCGGTACACAGCACGTACCACGGGGCCTTTATCATATAGTTCTGGGACTCGGACAGCATATAGCCCAGCGACACGTCGGGCGGCGCTACGCCGATGCCCAGATAGCTCATGCTGGCTTCCGCCAGCACAGCGTTGTTAAACCCGATGACCAGCGCCGGCAGCACCACACCCCGTGTATTGGGCAGGATGTGCCGGAACATGATCCGCAGATGGGAGGCTCCCATCAACCGGGCGGATTTGACATAACTCATGGCCCGCTGCCGCGCGAACTCCGCGCGCACCACACGGGCAAAGCTGGGAATGAAGGCCACGCCCAGCGCCAGGATCACATTGTATTTGCCGAAGCCCAGCATGGCGATGAACACCAGCGCCAGCAGGATATTGGGAAAGGCCGTCAGCGCGTCGTTGATGCGCATCAGCACCTCGTCCACCACGCCGCCGAAGTAGCCGGTGAACGCGCCGATCAGCGTGCCCACCACGCCGCCGATGCACACGGTGCACAGCGAGATGAAGAACGTGGTGCCCACGCCCACCATCACGCGGCTGAAGATGTCCCGCCCGAAGTTGTCGGTGCCGAACAGGTGCCGCAGAGACGGCCCCAGGAATTTTTCGCTTCCCACGATGGCCGTGGGGTCGCAGGGCGTCCACACATAGCCCACCAGCGCCATCACCGCCATCACGGCGGCGATCACAAGGCCGATGCGGAAGGAGACGCTTTTTTTGTTTCGCAGCATCCTCGTCCCCTCCTTATTGCAGCCGCAGCCGGGGATCCAGCTGCTGGTTGATGATATCCGCCAGACAGTTCACCAGCACCACCCACAGCGCCAGGATCACCACGATGGCCTGCACCACAGGGAAGTCCCGGTTGGAGATGGAGCTCAGCAGCAAACGGCCCAGACCAGAGATGGCAAAGACCTGCTCGATGATCACGCTGCCTGCCACGATGTCCGCCACCGTCATGGCCAGAAACGCCACCGTAGGCACCACGGCGTTGCGCAGCACATGGCGGTACAGGGCGGCACGGGGCGAGTTGCCCCGGCTGTACGCCGTGCGGACGTAGTCCTTCTCCAGCTCGCCGGCGATGGAGCTTTTCAGCATCTTCACCGTCATGGCGATGCGGGGCAGGGCGATGGCGATGGCGGGATAGATCAGATACCCCACGCTGCGCCAGAAGCCCTGGGACGGCGCGATGAACGCGCCGGGGTTGAACCAGTGCAGCACAAGGCCGCACACCAGCGTCAGCAGGATGCCGGTGAAGAACGGCGGCACCGCCATCACCACCTGACCGAACACCGTCAGGGCGCGATCCAGCCGCCCGCCCTGATGGGAGGCGGCAAACAGCCCCACCGGCAGCGACGCCACCACGATCATCACGAAGGCGATGGCCGTCAGCAGGGCGGTAACGCCCAGCTTGCCGTTCAGAAGCTGCGATACCGGCATGGAGTAGATGTAGGAGGTACCGAAATCCCCCTGCACCGCATGGAGCACCCACTCGAAGTAGCGGGTGAAGAACGGGCGGTCCAGCCCCAACTCCGCCCGCATGGCGGCCACCGCCTCGGCGGTGGCGTCGCTGCCCAGCAGCTTTGTGGTGGGGTCGCCGGGGATGATCTGGAAGGCCAGAAACGCGAAGAAAGAGACGATGACCATGGTCAAAAGCATCATTCCGATCTTCTTCACGATGTTCTTCATGGTCATCATCTCTTTCTTGTTGGTTGTGTTGGGAAGGGGAAATTGTCATTGCGAGGAGCGCAGCGACGCGGCAATCCGTCTTTCTTTTATCGGGATACGGATTCCCTGTTGCGGTGTCCAAAATTTCGTTGCGGCATTTAAGCCGCCGAAATTTTGACCGCTGCCACTCGCTCACCTCGCTTCATCTGCCACTGGCAGCGCTCGGATCGCTCCCCACGCCAGTGTACGCACTGGCTCGGAATGACAGATCAAATGTTATTCGCTATATGCCACCGTGCTCAGATCCTGGGCGTAGATGGGATAGAACGTGTACCCCGTCAGGTCGCTGCGGACGGCCACCAGATCGGCCATATCCTGCAGGTACAGGTTGGCGGCGGTCTCGGTCAGCATGGTCTCCATCTGCTGATAGACGGCGATCTGCTCTGCGTCGTCGGTGCAGGCGCGGGCCTTGGCGTACAGCGCGTCATAGGCGGGGTTGCTGTAGTTGATAAAGTTCTTGCCGTTGTCGGAGACAAAGCGCTCCAGCATGGCGCGGGCGGTGGTGTTCTTGGCGTCCAGACCGGTGATGGTGGCGTCGAACTGGCGGCCCACATACACGTCGTTATACCATGTGGTGGCGTCCACCGGCTGCACCGTGGCGCGGATGCCGATGGCGGCCAGCTGCTGCACCACCACCTCGGCGGTGTCCATATGGGGCTGATAGTTGGAGGACACGGCGATGGTCATGTCAAAGCCGTCGGGATAACCGGCCTCTGCCAGCAGTTCCTTGCCCTTGGCGGGATCGTAGGAATAGTAGTCCACCAGCTCCGGCATGAAATACTTGCCCAGCTTGGGATAGATGCTGCTGCCCACGGGAGTGCCGTGGCCGTCAGCCATGATGTCCATGATCTCCTGCCGGTTGATGGCATAGCTCATGGCCTGCCGCACCTTCTCGTTGTCAAAGGGGGCCTTGGCGTTGTTGAGATACACCGCCTGCACCAGATTCATGGTGCCCTCCAGCACGGTGAAATCGTCGCCCAGCTGGGCGGTCTGGGCGCTGGTCAGGTGGGCGCACAGATCCACGCTGCCGCCCTTCAGGGCCATCATCAGCGCGGTGGGATCCTCATAGATCTGATAGGTCACCTTGCTGACGCCGGCGGGGGTGCCCCAGTAGTCGTCAAAGCGCTCCAGCACGATGTTCTCCTGGGGAGAACGGGACACCAGCTTGAAGGGGCCGGTGCCGGGGATAAAGCCCGCCTGCGGGTCGCTGCCCTCGGGAATGATGGCCGCCGACAGGAAGTTGATCAGCTCCAGATCGGGCTGCTCCAGCCGGAAGGTCACCGTTTTTTCGTCCACGGCTTTCAGGTCCTGGATAGCAGAAAACGCCGACACCAGGGCGGAATCCCCCGAGTTGTCAGCGCAGCGGTTCATGGAATAGACCACATCCGCCGCGGTCACGCTCTCGCCATTGTGGAACTTCACGCCCTCACGCAATGTGAAGGTGTAGACAAGTCCGTCCTCCGAGATATCGTAGCGTTCAGCCACAGCGGGGATCAATTCACCATTGGGGCTGATCTTCACCAGTCCCTCATAGATGTTGAATAAGACCTCTCTGGTTCCTGCCGCCGCTGCCGCGTGGGGGTCAAGACTGTCTTCCAGGTCCTGAGCGATGGCCACAACGATCTCGTTGTTGGCTTTCCGCTCGTTTTGCAAGCCGTTACTTCCTTCGTCGCCCTGTCCGCTGCCGCCTCCGCATCCGCAGAGTACAGCGCCGACCATTACCAGCGACAGGAAAAGAGATACCAGTTTCTTCATGTTCTTCTCCTTTTCTCCCCGCGTCCTTCCGCGGGGACAGAAATAATGGTTTCCATATTCAATTTTCAATATGGTACCATCGATCAACAAGGTCAAACACGCCTGCCAGCGTGTCTTTTCGGCGCTTTTTGCCCCTTTCACCTTGGCTTGCGTCAGCAAGCCTGCGTCTCAAAAACCAAAAATCACTCGAAAATACATCGCTGGCAGGTGCCTTGCAGTTTTGCCGGAGCAGAAATGTGTCCAGACAAGAAAAGGCCCGCCGAGAATACTTGCCGTATTGTCAAGGGACTTGACGCAGTATGGGCGCATTTCTGCCCGTCAAAACCGTGTCTGCCCTTATTGATCGATGGTACTAGAGTCCCGTAAAAATGCAGGCTCAAAGGGCAGTGTATCACACTTTTCCTCATATGACAAGAAGGAATTTTTGTGATAGCGGCGGTTTGTGGGAGTTTCGTCCCCTCGGGGACGAGGTACTTTTGCCCGATCACGCTGTGTAAGCACAGCGGATGCTACGGCGGCTATGCCGCCGTAGCATCCATCTGGTTTTGCACCGCACGGCAAAAGTGGGCCGCCGGAGGCCGTCCTCGCCCCGCAGGGTGAAACATACCTCCCGCTGATACATGGAACACAAAAAAGGACGGCCCGCGGGCCGCCCTTCCGTTATTCTGATTTTTCCTCCGATTCCTCCTCCGGATTTTCCTCCGCGTTACCGGCGGTGCGGGACTGCCGCAGGGCCTCCTTCCGCTCCACATAGGCGCTGGCCTCAGTGGGCATGCCCCGCCGCGTCAAACGGCGGTCCATCAGCCATTTCACCAGCATCCGCAGGCAGGCAAACACCGGCACGCCGAAGAACATGCCCGGCACGCCGAAGAAGCCACCGCCCACCAGAATGGCCACGATGACCCAGAAGCTGGAGATGCCGGTGCTGTCGCCCAGGATCTTCGGGCCGATGACATTGCCGTCCAGCTGCTGCAAAAGGATGATGAAAATGATGAAGTACAGGCACTTCAGCGGGCTGACCAGCAAGATCAGGAACGCGCTGGGGATGGCGCCCAGAAACGGCCCGAAGAAGGGGATCACATTGGTGACGCCCACCACCACGCTGACCAGCGGGGTATAAGGCATTTTCAGGATGGAGCAGCCGATGAAGCACAGGATACCGATGATCAGCGAGTCCAGCAGCTTGCCCCGGACAAAGCCGGAAAACACCTGATTGGTGTTGTGCAGGCCCGTCAGCACCAGTTCCGCCGTCTCCTGCTTCATGGTGGCGTAGATCATCTTGCAGCAGCGGGCCAGGCTCTTCTCCTTCATGGCCAGCAGGTACACGGAGATGATGATGCCCACGATGAGATCCATGGCGAACCCCACCACACTGCGGATGCCCACCCAGATGCCGCCGGTCAGCGTTGCCGCCAGCTCCTGCGCCTTGGGCAGAATGGTGTCGGTCAGGTTGGTGACGGCGTTGTTGTAATAGTCGCTCAGCACGTCGTTGGCCCAGCTGCCGATCTCCGGATGATCCTTCAGCCAGGTGTCCGCCCAGCGGTACACTTTATAATAATAGTAGCGGGCGTTCTTGATCAGCATGGTGACGCTGTCGATCAGCTGGGGGACCAGCACGCTCATCAGCCAATAGGTCAGTGCCAGCACCACGGCCCACGTCAGCAGAATGGCTCCGGCCCGCAGCAGGCCCTTGCCGTGCTTCAACGGCTTGTCCGGCAGCCGCTTCCGCAGCTTGCTCACGCACCACAGGATGCCCCGCTCGAACCACTTGACCAGCGGCGTCAGCAGATAGGCCATGGCAAGGCCGTAGAACACCGGCGCCAGCACCTGGGCCAGCTTGCCCAGAATATGCTGCAGGGTGCCGCCCTGATAAAAGGCGTCATAAAACACCAGAATGGCGCATACCGTCAGAAACGCCGTCAGGCCCCACCGCCAGTAGACCTTTCCCTTCATACCGCCGCCTCCTTCCGCGCGAAAATTTCTTCTTCCATCATACTCATTTTTTCGCGGTTTTGCAAGGGCTTTCAACAGGGAATTGCATTTTCTGAACGGCTGTGGCATAATAGAAGGACGATCTTTTGCAGGAGGTTCCCATGAAAAAGCTGCTGTTCATCGTCAATCCCCGTGCGGGCCGCACCCGCTCCATGGCGCCCATGTTCGACGTGGTGGCCCGGCTGTCGCAGGCGGGGTATCTCATCAAGCTGTTCACCACCGAAGGCCCCGGCGATGCCAAGCGGGCCGCGGCGGAGCTGGGCGGCGACTTCGACCTGGTGGTCTGCGCCGGCGGCGACGGCACCCTGAATGAGACGCTGTGCGGCCTGATGACACTGCCGCAGCGGCCGCCTGTGGGTTATATCCCCCACGGCAGCACCAACGATTTTGCCGCCAGCCTGCATATTCCGTCTCAGCCCATGGCGGCGGCCAACGCCATCGCCAACTGCGAGCAGCCCCGGCTGCTGGATCTGGGGCAGCACAACGGCCGGTACTTCGCCTATGTGGCCTCCTTCGGTGCCTTTACCCGGGCCTCCTACTCCGCCACCCAGGCGGCGAAAAACGCCCTGGGCCATCTGGCCTATATCTTCGAGGGCATGAACGATCTGGATTCCCTGCGGCCCTACTGCTGCCGCATCGAGGCGGGCGGCGAGGTGTTCGAGGGTGAATATATATTCGGCGCGGTATGCAACTCCACCTCTCTTGGCGGGTTGATGAAGCTGGATCCCAACCATGTGCAGATGGACGACGGCAAGTTTGAGCTGCTGCTGCTGCGGATGCCGAAAAACGCCGTGGAGCTCAGCACCCTGATCGGCTCCCTGACCCGGATGGAGTACAACGCGCCCGGCATCATCTTCCGCCATGTGGCGCATGTGATCCTGACCACCGACGACATCATTCCCTGGTCGCTGGACGGCGAATACGCCGCCAGCCAGCCCCGGGTGGAGATCCGGAACCTGCACCATGCGATTGAGCTGATGGTATAAGCTCGCTGGCGCAAAATCTTACGATTTTGCGCCAGCTTTTTATCTTATCCCAAAAGCAAGACCGGAGCGGCGGCTCCGGTCTTGCTTTATACATTTAACTGTGTATCAATATACGGGGCCTTAGCCGAAGAAGGACATGACCTGACCGTACAGGATCAGCAGCATGCACAGCGGGGTGATGACCTTGACGCAGACCTTGAAGAAGCCGTAAGCGCCAAACTTGTTGCCCTGCTGCTCCGCCTCTTCCTTGACCACCTCGGGGCCGATCTCCCAGCCGATCATCAGGGACATCAGCAGTGCGCCCAGAGGCATCATGATACCTTCAGACAGCATATCCCAGAAGTCCAGCCAGTCGGCGGCCCATGCCTTGGGATTCTCGATGCCCAGCAGTGCTGCGGGATGGATACCGGCACCGCCCAGGCAGTCGGCGCAGACCAGGATGCAGCCCAGACCAACAGCGGCAGCAGCGATCAGGGTGTAGGCCTTACGCTTGTCGCCCTTGCCCTCGATGCGGGCCTTGTCGACGAAGTGAGCCACGATGACCTCCAGCAGGGAGATGGAGGAGGAGATAGCGGCGAAGACCACCAGCAGATAGAACAGGATGCCGAAGATGGGACCCACAGCGCCCATGTTGTGGAACACGTTCTGCATGGTGATGAACAGCAGGGACGGGCCGCCCAGAGCGCCCTCGGGATCCAGAGCGAAACGGCCGGGGATAACGCACAGACCGGCCATCAGGGCCACCAGGGTATCCATGACGATGATCAGGATGGCGTTCTTTTCCAGGTTCTCCTTTTTATCCAGGTAGGAACCGTAGGTGATCATGGCGCCCATGCCCAGAGACAGGGAGAAGAACATCTGACCACCGGCTGTGGAAAGAACTTCAAAGAAGTTTGGTGCTTTGTCAATAACTCCATTGGCGACTGCCCAACCGGGGATGAACATGTACTTCAGGCCGTCCACGGCGTTGGGCAGGGTGCAGGCGCGGATGATGCAGATCAGCAGAGCGATGAACAGAGCGGGCATGCCGATGGAGCAAACCTTCTCGATACCGCCGCCGATACCGCCCATAACGATGATCATGGTCAGGGCCACGAAGATCAGACCATAGATGATGGCCTCAGTGGGGTTGGCCATGAAAGCGCCGAAGATCTCGGCACCGGTCAAGCCGTTGGAGCCGAAGCCGGCGCCGAACAGGTCGCCCACGTTCAGGACGGTGTACTTGATGCAGTAGCCGCCCAGCGCGCAGTAGAAGAACAGGATGAAGAACGCGGACAGGATGCCCAGCCAGCCCATCCAGCTGAACTTCTTGCTGAGCACCTTATAGGCGCCAACAGCACCGTGACCGGTCTTACGGCCCAGGGCCAGCTCGCCCACCATAACGATGAAGCCGCAGCAAACAGCCAGAACCAGATAGATCAGAAGGAACGTGAAGCCGCCGGACGCGCCCATCTTATTGGGGAAGCCCCAGATGTTGCCCAGGCCGACCGCCGAACCGACAGCAGCCATCAGGAATCCAAAATTGGATCCAAAGCCTTTTCTTTCTTCCATTGTTTTCTCTCCTTACTAAAAAATATGTCCTCCTGTCTATTGACAGGAAACATCCCGCAGCGCCGCCACGCTGTCGGAACGAACCCGGGATGGATGATATTTCCTCCATTTAGGGTGTAAAAAAAGTATACAGGATTCAAAAACCTTCCGCAATTAGCAATGTTAATAAAATTTTTGCGTGGCATTTTATGTTTTTAACATTTTGTGAACGAAATCTGCATATGTTATGACGCTTGTTTTGCTCTTTTGCTGTACAATTTGCCAAGCCATTTCGGCAGCTTTTTGCGGTTCTTGGCAGAAACTGTATACGTTTTTCACTACAGGAAACGTCAGATCGTTAAAAAATTTACGCTTGACAAGAATAACAGGCGTATATCGCAGCGAAACAAACCGGAAGAAACAGAGAATTCCGTGGGTTTTTCGCGGCAAAGGCGGAAACAGGAAACGTCCGCCGGAAGGGCGGACGTTTCCTGTTGTCATATTTTTTAGTAAGAAGAGCTGCGGGATGGCGGTCCCGGAAATCAGCTTTTCAGGACAAACCTCTTACAGGCCGAAGAAGCTGGCCACCTGACCGTACAGGATGAAGAGCATGCACAGCGGGGTGATGACCTTGCAGCAGATCTTGAAGAAGCCGTAGGAGCCCATCTTGTGGCCGGGAGTGGCTTCGCACTCCTCCTTGACCACCTCGGGGCCGATCTCCCAGCCGATCATCAGGGACATCAGCAGCGCACCCAGAGGCATCATAACACC
>CAKTRJ010000027.1 GCA_934597345.1 uncultured Oscillospiraceae bacterium | reverse complement strand
ACGGCATCACCGGCGACCTGTTCAAGGTCGTTCCCGAGCTGATCGAGTCCATCAAGGCCGCCAAGGCTGCGAAATAAGAGGTTCCTCCCTCATGAAAAACAGGCTGTCACGTTTCGTAACAGCCTGTTTTTTACCTCTTTGACCATGCAATTTCATGCCATAGAAGGGCATTTTCATGTCACAGCAGCCCGTTTTCATGTCACAGCAAGGCGATTCCATGTCACAGCGGGGCGTTTTCGTGCCGTTTCTTGACCTTTCCGGAGGTTTTTGCTATACTGTTTTCTCGTTGAAAGAGAGGTGGAGCCTATGGACGCTCACGACCTGCACATCCAGCTGGATCCAGCCAAACGGGCCAGCGACGATATCTATGAACAGCTCCGCGCCCTGATCACCTCCGGCGCGCTGAAGCCCGGCGACCGGCTGCCCTCGGAACGGGCCATGATGGCGGAGCTGCAGCGCAGCCGCCCCACCATCCGGGAGGCGCTGAAGCGGCTGGAGCAGGGCGGCTACATCTCCTCCACACAGGGCGCCTCCGGCGCGGTGGTGCAGGAGCTGAGCCTGCACGCCGCCGAGGAGCCGCTGAAGGACATGATTCAACTGAGTCAGGTGTCCCTTTCCGAGCTGAACGAATACCGCCAGAGCAACGACTCCACCATCGCCGCGTGGGCCGCCAAGCGCCGCACCGAGACCGACCTGGCCGACCTGCGCCGGTGCGTCACCGAGGCGGAAACCGCGCTGGCGGACTATGAGCGGTTCATCGAGCTGGACGTCTGCTTCCACAGCCTGCTGGCACGGGCCAGCGCCAACCGGGTGGCCATGATCGTCACGGAGGTGCTGGGCAACGTGGAAAAGGAGACGCTGCGCAGCAAGATGCTGACCCTTTCCCCAGAGGGGCGGGTCGATCTGGGCCGCCGTATCCTGAACACCCACACCATCATTCTCAAAGCCATCGAGCAGCAGGACAGCCGGGCCGCCCGCAGCGCCATGCGCACCCACACCGAGGCGGCAGGCCGCGACCTGCAGGTATAAGGAGGGGCCGACATGACCTTACAGCAGCTGAAATACGTCTCCATGGTGGAAAAATGCGGCTCCTTCAGCCGGGCCGCCCAGAAGCTGTACGTCTCCCAGCCCAGCATCAGCAATCTGGTGAACGCATTGGAGGAGGAGCTGGGCATTACCATCTTCACCCGTTCCTCCACCGGCATCGCCATCACTAACGAGGGCCGGGAGCTGCTGAAGCTCAGCAACCGGCTGCTGCGAGACGCGGACTACATCAGTGAATACTTCCACAGCGACACCGAGGGGCCGAAGCCCACCTTCTTCGTCAGCAGCCAGCACTACGACTTTGTGGTAAGCGCCTTCGAGGAGTTCGTGGACGGGCTGGACGCAGAAAGGTATACGCTGGGCCTGAACCAGACCCAGACCGCCGCCGTCATCGAGGATGTGCGCAAGCAGTACAGCGATCTGGGCGTCATCTTCCTGTCTGACGTGAACCGCCGCCACATGATGAAGGTGCTGGAGGACAACAACCTGGAGTTTCACGCCGTGACCCAGGCCGCGCCCCACGCCTTTCTCTCCGTGACTCACCCGCTGGCAAAGCGGGAGAGCGTCACACCGGAGGAGCTGATGGACTATCCCTGCATCGTATATGAGCAGAACGCCGATTCCCCCGGCTTTTTCTCCGAGGAGATGATGCTGCCCAACTTCTATCCCCGGAAGGTGGTCTACATCAGTGACCTGTACGTCAGTACGGCGCTGATGCGCAGCTGCAACGCCTATGACATCGGCACCGGCGTCATTTCGCCCCGTCTGGCCCGGGAGGTGGCCTGCGTGCCCATCGACACCGACGACCGGGTGGACATCGGCTGGATCGGCATCCGGGGCCGGATGCTGCGGCCCATCGAGCGGGCGTTTCTGGACTGCATGACCCGGCAGCTGAACGGCACCAGGGGGTAAAGCTTTTGGTTATGGGCCGCCATAATTTCGCGGTATTTCCCTATTTGCGCAAAATATGATATGCTGACAGGCAAGAAAACAAAGCTGCCTGTCAGCATATTTTTTATGGAGGTGCGCTATGAGCCAGTTGATCATGAAGCATCCGGAATTTCAGCCGGAGAACGTAAAATTCGACACCGTGGAGGTTCATGCCGGGGAGCCCCGGGATCCCTACGGTTCCCTGATCCCGCCCATTTACCAGACCTCTACCTTCTATTTCGATTCCACCGACGACGCCGTGGAGGCCTGCAGCGACTATGCCGAGAGCTTCGCTTACAGCCGCATCACCAACCCGTCTCTGGACTACATGGAGCAGAAGCTGGCGGCGCTGGAGCACGGCAAGGGCGCGGTGTCCTATGCCTCTGGCATGGGTGCGGTGGCCGGTGCGCTGTTCGCGGCCCTGCAATGCGGCGACCACGTCATTTTCACCAAGGCCAAGTACTCTGGCACCGAGGACATCACCAGCGACTGGCTGCCCCGGTTCGGCATTGAGCACGATTCCTTCCGGGCCGACCATCTGGAGGAGCTGGAGCCCCTCATCAAGCCCAACACCAAGGTCATCTATGTGGAGACCCCCGCCAACCCCACCATGGTGCTGGAGGGCTTCAACATCCTCCACGACGAGACGGGCGTGAAGCGCCGGAAGAACATCCCCGCCAGCGAGAATCTCATCAAGCTGCTGAAGAAGGGGCAGGGAGAGATGTTCTACATCAACACGGCGGTGGACATCTACAACCTGCTTTCGCTGGAGAGCAAGCTGGCGCTGGGCGCGCACAACATCGACAAGGTGGACGGCAACGTGACCCTGCGCTTCACCGACGGCAGTGAGAAGTTCGTGCCGCTGGGCCAGACGGAGCCTGTTCCCGTAGCGCCCCACGAGTACTGCTACTGCGACGACAGCAACGAGGTACTGTGCCGTCTGGAGATCCGGCAGGTGAACAAGACGGCGGTGGATGAAACGGCGAAAAACGTCTTTTACATCGTGCAGGGCAACAAGGCCACCCCCGATGAGCTGCTGTGGGATACGGCCCGGAAGCTGATCGCGGAGACGGAAAAATACTGCGGCGGCAGCGGTGAGATCGTTGTGCCGAAAATTATATAATAGAGGAGAACGGGGCCGAAAGGCCCCGTTCTCTGTTCTAAACATGCTGGAAAATAATGGTCTATTGACGAAAAGGCCATTTTGCACTATAATTCTCCCATATAGATACGCGCGTCCGACTGCGACGGAGGCGCGAAAAAGGAGGAAAACCCATCGTGAGACCAATGAAATATCTGTCCGCCGCGCTGGCGCTGGTCCTGGCACTGAGCCTGACGGCCTGCGGTGCTGGCAGCAAAAAATTTGAGCGGGGCGTTGTGGACGGCCAGACCTACACCAGTACGTTTCTGGGCCTGAGCTGCACCGTTCCGGCGGAGTTCAGCTATCTGACCGACGCGGAGATCGCGGACATCAACAACATCGCCGCCGACACGCTGAGCGATACGGAGCTTGCCAAGCAGTTACAGGACAATCTGGAAAACGGCAGTCAGATCCAGGACATGTACGCCATGACCGAGGGTGGATTGCAGACCATTAACGTACTGCTGAGTAAGGTGTCGGAGAAGGGCGCCGCCGTGGACATGGCCGCTTTCGCCGACCTGGGCATGGAGCAGATCAAGACCGCTTATCAGTCCATGGGCATGACCGACGTGGAAGCCAGCCGCGAGACCGTCACCTTTATGGGACAGCAGTATGAGGGCATCCGCACCACCGCCGTCTATGAGGATGTGCCGGTCTATTGCGTGCAGGTCTGCATGCAGACGGGCAACTACGTCTGCGTGGTCACCTCCACCAGCTACATAGAGGACACCACCGCCGACATGATGGGCTATTTCTCCCCGCTGAGCACAGAGACCAAGTAAATCACCGGAAAGACGCGCCAAAGGCGCGTCTTTTTCTTTCGATTTTGCGGCAGACAGTTGACCTGACGGCGGTTTTACGGTACACTGATTTTACAGGGGTTTCCTGATTCGTATTTTGGGAGGAGAGACAATGGAAAATCTGATCCCCGCATTGATCCTGGCCGTGGTGTGTGCGCTGATGATATGGCTGGGACTCCGCAACCGAAAGGGCGCCATCAAGGCTTATGAGGACGACAAGCAGCGGTATACCGGCACCGCCACCATGACGGTGGTGGATCTGAGAGAAGAGGACATAGAACGCTGGGAAGATCAGGAGGACGGCACCAGCCGGCTGGCCCGGTATACGGTCCATCTGCCCACCTATGAGTACACGGTGGACGGCAAGACCTACACCTATTCCAGCAACCAGGACTGGGGCAGCAGCAAGGGCGTGGGACGGCAGAAAACGGGGTATTACGACCCCAAGCGGCCTGACCTGATCCGGGAGGACAAGCCCCGCAAGCCCCTGATCGGCGGCGGGATCTTCTTCGTGTTCGCGGCGTTCTGCCTGGTGGCGGAGATCCTGCTGATCCGGGAAATGATCATCTATGGACTTTAATTTATTGTGAAAAACACCGTGGGCGGCTGCCCACGGTGTTTTTTCACGCTTCCGTATACCGGCGGGAAACGCGGCTGTCCGTCAGCACCAGATCATGGGGAATGGTGACAGTATCGCCCACATGGCAGTCAAGGCCCGTGACGTCGATCATGGTATGGGTCAGGCCCGGCGGGCAAAGCACCGGCGCTTTCGCGCCGCGCAGCAGCACATAACGGTCACGCTGGCGCAGGAAGGCCCGCAAGCCCCGATAGCGGTAGGTAAAGGCTCCGTCGGAGGTACCGGCGTCGATGACGGCCACGTCCGCGTCACGGCGCAGCAGCGTCTCGCCATAGCCCACCCGCTGGCCCTTTTTCAGGCGGCGCACCGTACAGACGGTGGCTTGCAGCGCGGCGGCAGGCGTACCGCCGCCGCAGCCGGTCAGGCCGGAGCCGATGCGCACGGCGTCCAGCCGGTACTGAGGCACCTCCGCCGTGTGGGTGGCGGCGATATGGCGCAGACCCACGGGGCAGTCCTCCAGACCCAGCAGCACCTGAGTAAAGCAGGCGTACTGGGCCGGGGCGGCCGCCGCGCTTTTGAAGTGGGAGAAAATGCCGCAGACGCGGAGATCCTCCAAGGCGAACACCCGGCGCATGGCGTCCCGCTCCTCCGGCGGAAAGCCGAAGCGGCCAAAGCCGGTGTCCACCGCCAGATGCACCCGGGCATCCATATGCAGGGCGTCGATGGCCTGGGCCTGGGCCAGGCTTTCCACCGAGGCGATGACACGGCGCTGCAGCAGGGTGCGCAGCAGCGCCATATCGTGAACACAGCTGAGCAACAGCAGGTCGCTGTCCGGCTGGGCCAGCTCCAGCGCCTCCTCCGGTGTGGCGCAGGCAAACAGCGTGGCGCCCTCGCTGCGCAGCAGGTCGCGGAGCCGCGCGGCCCCCAGGCCGTAGCCGTTGCCCTTGAGAACGGGGATCACCTGGGAATGGGCGGCATAGCGCCGGTAGTTGTCCAGAATGGCCCCGGTATTGACAAGTAATTCTGCCATGATAAAAATTCCTCTCGCGGTAAAGTGGATAACGTACATATGGTAAACGCAGGAGGCGGCGAAAATGTTTCACCGCCGCTGTTTCCAGTATGGCCCGGCGCGGGCGAAATATGCCTGCACTGATCTACTTGCCGTTCGGGAACATTGGACGCAAAAAAAGAGGACGGGCGTCCTCTTTTTTTATATTTACAGATTGTGGATGATGGTCTCCGGCGGGCGGATGACCACACGGGCGTTGTCCGCCATGGATTCGGTCAGAAAGGCGTTGCCGCCCACCACGGCGTTTTCACCGATGACGGTATCGCCGCCGAAGATAGAGGCGCCGGAGTAGATGGTGGCGCCGTTGCCCACGGTGGGATGGCGCTTGCCGCTGCTGTGTGCGCGGCCGCCCCGGGGACTGAGGGCGCCCAGGGTCACGCCCTGATAGAGCTTCACATGGTCGCCGATGACGGTGGTCTCGCCCACCACGATGCCGGTGCCGTGGTCGATGAAGAAGTAGCTGCCGATCCGCGCGCCGGGGTGGATGTCGATGCCGGTGCGGCTGTGGGCATACTCGGACATCATGCGGGGAATGGTGGGCACATGGCGCAGGTACAGCTCGTGGCTGACCCGGTAGGCAAAGATGGCGAACAGGCCGGGATAGGCCAGCACGATCTCCTCCCGGTTCTGGGCGGCGGGGTCGCCGTCAAAGATGGCGTCGATATCCGTCAGCAGCAGCTGCTGGATGCGGGGCAGCTGATCCACCACCTCGCGGGCGATGCGGGGTGCCTGATCCTCCTGCTCCGGCGGCAGGGCCAGGGCGATCTGCCTGGCAAGGCCGGTCTCGATGCGCTCCAGCAGCAGGGCGGCATAGTCCGCCGCCGCCAGCGTCATAAGGGCGGGGTCACCGAAATAGGCGGGAAACAGCAGCTGGCGCATCTCCTTCAAAAGCGTGATGATGGCCTTGCGGTCCGGCAGGCGCAGACGTGCGCCGTACATGGGGATATCGGCATTTTTCATGGTCTCGGCCATGATCTTGGCCGCGGTACAGATGTGATCTTCGTACATGGTTTATTCCTCCGACCAAAGGGGTGTGGACAGGTAGCGGCTGCCATCGTCCGGCAGCAGCGCCACGATGGTCTTGCCCGCGTTTTCCGGGCGGCGGGCCAGCACATCGGCGGCCCACAGGGCCGCACCGGAGGTGATGCCCGCCATGATACCCTCGGTGCGGGCCAGCAGGCGGCCGGTGCGGTACGCCTCCTCTTCGGTGACGGTGAGGATCTCATCCACCACGGAGGCGTCATAGTTTTTGGGGACAAAGTTGGCGCCGATGCCCTGCAAACCGTGAGGGCCTGCGTGGCCCTGGCTCAGCAGGGGCGAGGAAGCCGGCTCCACCGCCACCACGCGGATGTTGGGGTCCTGCTCCTTCAGGTAGCGGCCGGTGCCGCTGATGGTGCCGCCGGTACCGACGCCTGCCACGAAGATATCCACATGGCCCTCTGTATCCTGCCAGATCTCCGGGCCGGTGGTCTTATAGTGGGCGGCGGGGTTGGCGGGGTTATCGAACTGGCTGGGGATGAAGCTGCCGGGAATGGCGGCCGCCAGCTCCTCCGCTTTGGCCACCGCGCCGGCCATGCCGCCCTCCTCCACCAGCACCAGCTCCGCGCCGTAGGCCTTCAGCAACGTGCGGCGCTCGGCACTCATGGACGCGGGCATGGTGAGGATCACGCGGTAGCCCTTGGAGATGGCCATGGCAGCCAGACCGATGCCGGTGTTGCCGGAGGTAGGCTCAATGACGGTGCCGCCGGGCTGCAGCACGCCGGAGGACTCCGCCTGACGCAGCATCTCCAGCGCCACACGATCCTTGGCGCTTCCGGCGGGGTTGAAGCTCTCCAGCTTGGCCAGAATGACGGCGGGAAGGCCGCGGGCGGCAGCGTAGTTTTCAACGGCCAGCAAGGGCGTATGGCCCACCAGCTGTGCCGCGGAATGATAGATACCCATAATGTCTGTCCTTTCTCTTTCCCAATTTCTGTACCATCGATTAACAAGGGCCCTTGTTGATCGATGGTATATGATATGGGCAAAAAAACAGAGGGTGTATGTGTGCCATACACCCTCTGCGTTATTACCACAGGTTCCGCACCCGCTTACGCGGCACGGACAGAAAACGTATGACCCATATACGCGCGGCAAAGCTTGCCCATGCAACACATGGACAAACAGCTCTCACAACAGGCGCGATACAGCATACGGTGTTTTCTCCTTAAAAAGTCTACTGATATTATAGGCTTATTCCCGACACTGTGTCTATGGGCAGGACACACAAAGTCCACCGGGAAAGAACGGGGGATATTCGGCAAATAGCCGAAGGTCAATCGCCCTGATCGGCCACATAGAACATGGCCAGCGCGCCGGGGCCCACATGGCTGCCGGTAACCGGCTCATAGTCCACCACGATGATGCGCGCCTTGGGGTCATGCTCCTTCAGCATGGCGGCCAGCTCCAACGCCTCCCTGCGGCAGCCGGCGTGGGCGATGCCCACCGGCCAGCGGCCCGACAGCTCCGCATGGGCGGCGAAATTCTCCGCCAGCGAACGGATGGAGCGCTTGCGGCCCTGTACCTTGGCAAACACCACGATGCGGCCCGCCTCGTCGCCCTTCAGCAGGGGCTTGATCCGCAGGGCGGTGCCTACGGCGGCGGCCACGCCGGACACACGGCCGCCCCGGCGCAGGTGCATCAGGTCGTCCACCGTGAACACCTGGCGGATGCGGGGGCGCAGCTCCGTCAGCTCCCGGACGGTCTCATCCAGGGTATAGCCCGCCTCGCGGCAGGTAGCGGCGTGGAGCACCTGAATCCCCTCGCCCAAGGAGGCGGCACGGGTATCAAACACCACCAGACGGCGGCCGGGATACGCCTCACGCAGCTCACGGGCGGCCATCACCGCCGACTGGTACGCGCCGCTGATGCCGGAGGACATGCCCACATGCAGCACGTCCTTTCCCTCCTGCAGCAGCGGCTCCCACATCCGGCAGTACTGGTCCATGGAGATCATGGAGGTGCTGGCCGGGGTATGGCGCAGCATCTCATAGTAGGCGTCGCCGTCAAAGGCGGTCAGGTCAAAACACTGATGCTCGATATCGTTGACAATATAGGAAAAGGGCAGCAGCTCCAGCTGGTGCCACTGCAGTTCGGCAGTGGGCAGGTTGGCGGAGGTGTCTGTGGTTATGACAAAGGACATGATGTGTACCTCGTTTTCATCTAGTGATGCGTATTATTATATATGATTTTTGGAATGTGTCAATAGTAAGCGGCAGTTTGACTTGTCATTTTTTACAGTATGTGCTATACTTAGCAGGCAATATACGCACTCACAGGAGAGAAGGACAAAACATGCACGAAAAATACGATTCCCGGCTGGTGGCAGGCAAGCTGCGCCGCTGGAGCCATTATTTGCAGGGCTACCGCCTGCCTACATGGGAGCAGATCCCCACGCTGGGCCTGTATATGGATCAGGTGCTGACACTGCTGAGCCGGTATCTGCCGTTTCTGCCCAAGAAGGAGAAGGAAGAGCAGATCATCACCACCAGCGCCATCAACAACTATGTGCGGATGAAGCTGATGCCTGCGCCGGAGAAGAAAAAGTACAGCCGGGTACACATCGCGTATCTCATCATGATCTGCGCATTGAAGCAGAGCCTGACCATGTCGGAGATCCAGAGGATCCTGCCCAACGGACTGACGGAGGACGAGGTCAGAAGGACCTATGAGGCCTTCATCGACCAGTACACCGACTCGGCCCGGATCTTTGTATCCATGGTAGAGGGCATGGCGGCCCAGCTGCTGGAGGCGGAGGCGGCGGACGAGGCGGATGTGAACAGCTTCGTGCTGTCCACGGCAGTCATGACCAATTTCTCCCGGCTGCTGACCACCAAGCTGCTGGATCTGCAGGACATGCCCTTCACCGAGGAGGCTGTGGCCCTGCGGGAACCGGAATAAGAGCAACAAAAGAGACGCCGATGGCGTCTCTTTTGTTGAGAGAAAAGATAAAAGTGAAAAGTGAAGAACTGAGGTGTGCCGCCGTGCGGCACATATTAAAATCATGCCGCCTTCGGCGGCATACCGCAACTTTTCACTTTTCTCTCTCTTCACTTTTCACTGACAAAGGAAGGACACCCCCGCGGGGGTGTCCTTCCTTTGTTATTTCATGTGGAAGTACAGAATGCCCAGCGTGCGGGGACCACAGTGGCTGGAGACCGTGCAGCCGGCGCGGGTGTGCAGCACCTCTTCAAAGGGCTGATAGCTGCGTACCGCCGCCTCTACCTCGGCCACCTCCTCCGGGGTAAAGCCGCCGGACTCGGTGATGAAGATGCGGTGGAGATCGATGTTGTCGTGACCCTCCAGACGCTCCTTCACATATTGCAGCAGGCACTTCTGGTACGCGCCCCGGTACTTCTTGCCCACGCCCATCTTGCCGTCCTTCACCTGGATGCAGGGCCGGAGGGACAGCATGTTGGCGCCCAGGGCCGCCACGCTGGAGCAGCGGCCGCCCTTGCGGAGATAGCCCAGCTGCTCCACCACGAAGCTGACGTCCAGCAGCTCCCGCCGCTGGTTCATCCGCTGCTGGATCTCCTGGGCGGTCAGCTCGCCCTTTTGGGCCAGCTCCGCTGCCTCCAGCACCAGCAGGCCGATGCCGGTGGAGAGATTGCGGGCGTCCACAGGGTAGACGTTACCCAGCTCCGCCGCCGCGATGCAGGCGTTCTGGTAGCAGGCGGACATCTCGCCGGAAATGTGGAAGTGCACCACCGCGTCGGCGCTCTCCAGCTCCCTGCGGAAGAACTCCTCATAGTCGTACACCGATACCGCCGCCGTGGAGCACATGCTGCCGCCGGCCTCCACATGGGCATAGATCTCGTCGGGGGTGATGTCCACGCCGTCCACCAGGGATTCGCCGTCACGGACGATATACAGGGGCGAGATGCCGATGTCATAGCGGGCGATCAGCTGGGGGGACAGGTCACAAGTGCTGTCCGCGGAAATTTTTATATTCATATGTCTTTGTTCCTTTTGATTCAATGCCCGGAAGCGGGCGGGATATTTTTATGGTATCATAACACGGCCCATACCGCAAGCCTTTTTACAGATACCGGTCGATCCGCTGACGAAGCTGCGTCAGCTTTTCCTGGAATTTCTCCCGGTTCTCCTGTACCTCGTCGTGCCACTGACGGACATCCTCGTCCATGGCGGCGCGGAGCTGGTCACGGGCGGCCCGGACACGGTTGATGGCGTCCAGCGATTCCACCGTGCCCCGCAGGAAACCGTCGGCAGGGGTGTCGTGGACGGGATACAGTCCGCGGCGGAAGTTATCCAGCACCACCTCGTACCGGCGGCAGGCGTTGGCGATGGAGTCGTCCCACGAGATATAAATTTCCTTCTGGGCGTTTTTGCCCACACGGCACATCAGCGCCCGCTGGGGGATCAGACGGCGCAGCATGGCCGCCATGGAAGCGGCGTTTTCTTCGATAAAGAAGCCGTTCTGCCCGTCGGTCACATCCTCGGCGGCGCAGCTTCCGGCGATCAGCACGCTGGCCAGGCCGCAGGCCGCCGCCTCACGCACCACAAGGCCGTTGGTGTCAAAGGTGGAGGGGAACAGGAACAGGTCGGCCCGGCAGTACCACGCCCGGATGACCTCCCGGTCATAGCAGGGGGCCTCGAAAAACACCTTGTCGCACAGACCCAGCTCTTCGGCGTAGGCCCGGATGGCGTCGCCGTCGGTGCCTTTGCCCACGAACACCATGCGGAAGTCCTGTCCCTCGTCCTTCAGCTGCTTCAGGGCGTCCAGAATGATCCGCAGGCCCTTGTACCACATCATGCGGCCCACGAACAGGAACAGCGGCACGCCCTCCGGCAGGTCGAGGTTTGTCCCCACGGCGCGCACCTTTTCCTCGCCCAGCCGTCCGGCGGGGAAGTCCACACCGTTGGGCATGACGATATAGTCCCCCTGATAGCCCAGCGAGCGCAGGTTCTCCCCCGCGCCGTGGCTGACGGTCCATACCTCGTCGCAGGCGGAGATGTTCTCCACCAGAAGCTTGATGGACGCCTCCTGCAGGAGCTTGCTGTGGATGGCGTTGGCGATGTCGATGTCGAATTTGGTGTGATAGGTGAACACCAGCGGGACATTCAGCCGCTGGCGCAGCATCCGGGCCAGCACCATGGAGGTGACGGGGCAATGACTGTGGATCAGGTCGATATGGCGGCCCTCCATCTGCTCCATCAGCTCCGGGGACAGGGGAAAGCCCGCCCGGTAGCCTACCAGCTTCGTCATGTCGATGCTGGGATAGCGCAGCACCGGGAAGGGATAGACGCTGTCGTCGGCGTCGGGATAATAGGGCGTCACCACTGTGGCGTCGCCGTAATCCCGCTGGATCACGGTGGCGTAATTGGTGACGGCGTTGGCCACGCCGTCGATCACCGGCGGGAAGGAATCGTTGATGAGACAAATACTGCGTTTTTCTGCCATAAAAGCGGCTCCTTTCCGATCATTGCTTCAGATGGGTCTATTATACCGTATCCTTCCCGGCGGCGCAACAGACAGGGTGTGTTTCTTTTCGATTGTATTCTCCGGCGAAAACTGGTATAATCAACAAAAAGCAGTGGAAGGAGGCGGCGGCATGGCGGGACTGAACACCAGCGTGCAGTACATCAAGGGCATCGGAGAAGCGCGGGCCAAAGCGCTGGAAAAGCTGGGCATCACCACGCTGCGGGAGCTGATCGGCTTCTTTCCCCGGCGGTATGAGGACCGCAGCGTCATCTATCCCATCACGGAGCTTCCCGTGGGAGAGACGGCCTGCTGCCGGGCCATGATCGCCGGTGCGCCTACCAGCCGCCGCATCACGGGCGGACGCACGGTGGTAAAGGTGCGGGCGGTGGACGATACCGGTGTGCTGGATGTGACGTTTTTCAATCAGGCCTACCGCCAGCAGAGCCTTCATGTTGGCGAAAGCTTCGTGTTCTGCGGCAAGGTGGAGGGCAACCTCCTGCGGCGGCAGATGGTAAATCCCCTGATGGAGCCGGACGGACAGCACCAGCTGACGGGCCGGATCATGCCGGTGTATCCGCTGACCAAGGGCGTCAGCCAGCTGCTGCTGCAAAAGGCCATGCGGCAGGGGCTGGACGAGTGCCGGGAGTTGATGCCGGACGTGCTGCCGGATCAGGTACGCATGGCCCATCAGCTGTGTTATGTCAACTACGCTTATGAGAACATCCACTTCCCTACCAGCTTTGAGGCGTTGGGACAGGCCCACCGGCGGCTGGTGTTCGAGGAGCTGTTCCTTGTGACCTGCGGGCTGCACCTGCTGCGCTCGCGGCGGGTGGATGTGGCGGGGCCGGTGTGCCGCGCTGCGGACATGCAGCCCTTCTATGACGCGCTGCCCTTCCCGCTGACGGGTGCCCAGAAGAAGGCCATCGGTGATGCGGTGGCCGACATGACGTCGGCGCGGCCCATGAACCGGCTGTGTCAGGGCGACGTGGGCAGCGGCAAGACCATGGTGGCCGCCGCCTGCGTGTGGTTCGCCGCCCAATCGGGGTGGCAGTCAGCCCTGATGGCCCCCACGGAGATATTGGCCAGACAGCACTACGAAAATCTGGCGCCGCTGTTCAACCGGTTCGGCATCCCCTGCGCATTGCTGACCGGCTCCACCAAAGCCAGGGAGCGGCGGGCCATTCTGGAGGGGCTGGCCGACGGCAGCATCGGCCTTTGCATCGGAACCCACGCCCTGCTGACGGAGGACGTGCAGTATCAAAAATTGGGCCTTGTCATCACCGACGAGCAGCACCGCTTCGGCGTGGCCCAGCGGTCGGCGCTGGGGCAGAAGGCGGAGAATCCCCACATGCTGGTGCTGTCCGCCACCCCCATTCCCCGGACGCTGGCGCTGATCATCTACGGCGATCTGGACGTGTCCATCATCAACGAACTGCCGCCGGGACGGCAGAAGGTGGATACCTTTGCCGTGGACGAACGGTATCGGGCGCGGCTGAACGGCTTCATCCGCAAGCAGGTGGCCGAGGGCCATCAGGTGTTCATCGTGTGTCCGCTGGTAGGGGACGGCGATGAGCTGCCTGACGAGCGGAAGGCCGTGACGGCCTATGCAAAGGCTTTGCAGGAGGAGACCTTCCCCGATCTGCGGGTCGCGGTGCTTCACGGCAAGATGAAGGCCAGGGAGAAGGAGTCCGTCATGGCGGCCTTTGCCGCCGGTGAGACGGACATTCTGGTGTCCACCACGGTGGTGGAGGTGGGCGTGGACGTGCCCAACGCCACGCTGATGGTGGTGGAGAACGCCGAGCGCTTCGGCCTGAGCCAGCTGCACCAGCTGCGGGGCCGGGTAGGCCGGGGCAAGGCGAAAAGCTACTGCGTGCTGGTAGCACAGGGCGGCGGCGAGGAGACGAAGCGGCGGCTGAAGGCCCTGACGGACACCAACGACGGCTTCAAGATCGCGGAGGAGGATCTGAAGCTCCGCGGCCCCGGCGATTTCTTCGGCCAGCGGCAGCACGGCCTGCCCATGCTGCAAATTGCTGACCTGAACTGCGACATGCTGCTATTGGAGGAGGCACAGTCCGCTGCCCGCGCCCTGCTGGCGCAGGACGATCAGCTGACCGCCCCGGAACACAGAAAGCTGCGGGAACGCATTGACGAGCTGTTCGAGATGAACGCGGAAGGGCTGAATTAAACTGGCATGAAATCTTCGATTTCATTGCCAAAAGGCTGCGGCCGACTGCGCGCGTCCTTCGGACACACTGGCGGCCGAGAAGAATTTTTCCGACGTACATGCCGCCGGAAAAATGATTTGATCCTTTCGCGGCGTCCGCGCCGCGAACTCTGCAAGGCTTTTCACTTAAAACCAGCGCCGTCCCATCGGGACGGCGCTGCCGCTTATTCTTCTCCTTTTCGGAACCGCTCGATCATCTCGGCGGTCAGGCTGATGTCGTTTTCCCGGCTGGGGATCTCCTCACGGGAGAGCCACACGCCCTCGCACAGCTCGTTATGGTCAAGGGTAATGTCCGGGTCGCCGTCCAGTTCGCAGTAAAAGCCGGTCAGAAGGGTGTCGGTAAAGGCCCAGGGCTGGTTCTTGTAGTACCGCAGATTCTTCACCTTCACGCCCACCTCCTCCATCACCTCCCGGTGGACGGTGTCCTCCAGCGTTTCACCGATCTCCACGAAACCGGCGATAAGGGCATAGCCCCGGAAGGGACGGTTGGCGTAGCGGGTCAGCAGCAGCTTGTCCCCATGGGTGACGGCCACGATCACGGCGGGGCAGATCTTGGGGTACTCGATCTGCCCGCAGGCCGGGCAGACCATGGCCCGTTCGATGTCGCTGGGCTTCATCTTATGGCCGCAATGGCCGCAGAACTGCCGAGCGCCGTACCACCGGTGGAGCTGCACGGCGGTGATGGCGGCAAAGGCCGTCTCCATGGGCCGCACTGACCGGATACCGCCCACGTCCACATACTCCGCGCCCTCCGGCACGGTGTCCGGCGTGCGGGCCAGATAGCAGTCCACGCCGTCCAGCGAGAACACATGGAGGGCATCCTCCGTGGGGATGGCCGTTCCGAACCGGGGCAGGGCCCAGCCGTCGCCGTCCCTTTGCAGCAGCACCTTCCCCTTGCGCACACACAGGGCAATGTCGTGGGCGTCGGGCTTTCCGATGACGTATGTGCGGTCAAACCGGTGGGGCGCGATATCCTGTATCATAAAAACGTTCCCTCTTTCGTTGCTTTTTCCTGATGATACCATGCCGCCGGAGAAAAAGCAACCTTGCGGCCAGGGCGGCGGCGTGCTATACTGGGAGCACCATTGGAAAGGGGGACTTTGTCATGACGAAACAGGAGCTGCTGCAAAAGGCGGACAGCCTGCCGCTGTCCCCCGGCGTGTATATCATGATGGACAAGACGGGGCTGGTCATCTATGTGGGCAAGGCAAAGAAGCTGAAAAACCGCGTCAGCCAGTACTTCCAGTCCGGCAGCGGCCACAATGAAAAGACCCGGATGATGGTGTCGCAGGTGGATCACTTCGATACCATTATGGTGCGGACGGAGTTTGAGGCGCTGATCCTGGAAAACTCCCTCATCAAGCGGCACCAGCCCCGGTATAATATTCTGCTGAAGGACGACAAGGGCTATCCCTTCGTGCGGCTGAACGAAAAAGCCCCCTATCCCCGGTTCACGCTGGTGAACAAGCCGGAGGAGGACGGCGCCCGGTACTTCGGGCCCTTCGGCGGACGGCACGAGACCCGGGCGGCCCTGCAGGCGGTGTGCGCCGCGCTGAAGCTGCCCACCTGCAACCGCCAGTTTCCGCGGGATATCGGCAAGGAGCGGCCGTGCCTGAACCACCACATCGGCCGGTGCGACGGCTTTTGCTCTCCCGACGGCCCCGGCCAGGTGGAGTATCAGGCCCGGATGGCACAGGCGGCGGAGCTGCTGGGCGGCAAGCTGCGGCAGGTGACGGCGAACCTCCGGCAGGAGATGGAGGCTGCGGCGGAGAATCTGGAGTTTGAAAAGGCCGCCGCCCTCCGGGACCGGATGCAGGCATTGCAGGTGCTGGGCAAGCAGCAGCAGGTCATCGCCGGGGTGTGCGCCGACACGGATGTGTGGGGCGTGTATATTGGGCCGGTGCGGTGCGGCGCGGCAGTGCTGCACATCGAAAACGGCGACCTGCTGGGCCGCCAGATCGAGATCTTCCCCACCGCCGCCGACCAGGCGGAGAGCGAAGTGCTGTCCGCCGTGCTGAGCCAGTACTATCTGGACAAGGCGGTGCTGCCCCGTGAGATATTGCTGCCGTGCCTGTTTGACGGCAGCGATACCTTCGCCGCCCTGCTGACGGGTCAGGCGGGCCATAAGGTGACCATCAAGGTCCCTCAACGGGGCGAACGCTCCCAGCTTGTGGACATGGCGGCCCAGAACGCCCGCGAGGAGGCCGAGCGCATCACCACCGAGTCGGAGCGGGTGGCCAGAGCGCTGACGGACTTACAGACGCTGGCGCAGCTGCCCGCCGTACCCCGGCGCATGGAGAGCTACGACATCTCCAATCTGGGCAGCGACGACATGGTGGCCTCCATGGTGGTGTTTGTGGACGGCAAGCCCCTGAAGCGGGACTATCGGAAGTTCGCCATCAAGACGCTGACCAGCCCTGACGACTACGCCGCCATGCAGGAGGTGCTGGAGCGGCGGTTTGCCCATAAGGACGACGAGAAATTCCCGCCCCTGCCTGACCTGCTGCTGATCGACGGCGGTCTGGGCCACGCTCACGCGGCGCTGGCGGCAGAGCAGGCGGCGGGGGTATCCATCCCCATTCTGGGCATGGTGAAGGACGACCGCCACCGCACCCGCGCCCTGATCACCATCGAGGGCAGCGAGCTGGGCATCCAGCAGTCGCCCCATATCTTCACCCTCATTGGGCGGGTGCAGGAGGAGGTACACCGGTTCGCCATCACCTTCCAGCGGCAGAAGCACAAAAAGCGCACCTACCGCAGCAAGCTGGACGGCATCCCCGGCATCGGTGAGACCCGGAAGCAGGCACTCCTCAAGCGCTTCGGCACGGTGAAGGCCATCGAAAGTGCGTCGCTGGAGGATCTGCGGAAGGTGCTGCCCGCCCCGGCGGCGCTGGCGGTATACGAGCGGTTCCACCCGGCGGATACGGAAGATACCAAAAAGGAAGAACTGACCTGAGGTCAGTTCTTCCTTTTTTCTGTCTTTTTCGATCACCCGCCGCCCGTCACAGGCCCTGCGGGTCATAGGAGCCAAAGCCCTCGCCCAATATCTCATGGGTATCACAGACGATCACAAAGGCGTTGGGGTCGATCTGCTGCACCAGCTTTTTCACCGGAATGATATAGCTGCGGCTGAAGGCGCACAGGATCACCTGGGCGGGCCGGTGGGCATAGGCCCCGGTGCCGTCCAGCAGCGTAACGCCCAGATCCATCTCCAGCAGCTTCCGGGTGATCTCGTCATGACGCTCGCTGATGATATAGGCCATTTTGGCGGCGTTGCCGCCATAGACCACCTTGTCCATCACCGTGGTGCAGATATACAGCATGGCGATGCAGTAAAGCGCCTGGGTCAGCTGGCGGAAGGTCAGCGAATAGGTGACGATCACCACCAGGTCGATCATCAGGCACAGCTTACCGATGGGCAGCTGCTGCACCTTCAGCTTGATCAGCCGTGCCGCCAGCTCCGTTCCGCCGGTGGTGGCACCCTCCCGCAGCATGATGCCGAAGCCCACGCCGCAGATCAATCCGCCGTATACGCAGGCCAGCACCGGCTCCAGCGGCTGAAAGCTGTGGATGGCGTTGATGCCGTCGATCATCAGGGAGCTGACGACCATGGCGTACAGCGAACTGATCAGCACGCCCTTTCCCAGCAGCTTCAGGCCCAGGATAAACAGCGGGATATTCATCACCAGCGTCATGACGCCCACCGGCAGCGCCGGAAAGTATACATTCAGGATCTGCGCGATACCGGTCAGTCCTCCCACGGTCATATGGCCGGGCACACAGCACCAGCAGAAGCCCAGCGCGTACAATGCGCAGCTGAAGGTGATCAGCCCGTATTGCTTCAAGGTCCCCCATGCTTTCATATTGCACCATCCTCCTTCGTTTCCCTTGCTACAATCGTAGCAGATATTCCCAAAAAAGGCAATAGCGGCCCCGCGGCAGTATGCCGCGGGGCCGTCCCTTTCACATTTACTGCTCCGCCTTCGTCTCGCAGTACAGGCAGCGGTAGGTGCGCTTTTCCCGGTCGGTCAGGGTAAAGACCTGGGGCAGCTCCTGCTCCACGGAGGTAATGCAGCGGGGGTTTTTGCAGCGGATCACGTTGGTGATGCGCTCCGGCAGCTTCAGCTGCCGCTTTTCCACCCGGACGCCGTCCTTGATGATGTTGACGGTGATGCCGGGATCCACATAGCCGATCACGTCCCAGTCCAGCTCCAGAATACGGTCGATCTTGATGATGTCCTTGCGGCCCAGCTTGCCACTGGTCACGTTTTTCAGCAGCGCCACCGAGCAGTCCAGCTTGTCCAGCCCCAGAATATGATACAGGTGCATTGCCTTTCCGGCAGAGATATGGTCGATCACAATACCATTGGAGATCGCGTCAATGATCATGGTTCAAGCCCTCCTTTATTCAATACCCAGCAGCTTCAGGATCAGCGCCATACGGATATAGCGCCCGTTGCGCACCTGCTTGAAATAGCAGGCGCGGGGATCGTCGTCCACCGCCACGGAGATCTCGTTGACACGGGGCAGCGGGTGGAGGATGCACAGATCCGGCTTGGCGTTTTTCAGCTTCTCCGGCGTGAGGATATAGCTGTCCTTCAGGCGCAGGTAATCCTCCTCGTTGAAGAAGCGCTCCCGCTGGACGCGGGTCATGTAGAGGATATCCAGCTCCGGCATGACGGCCTCCAGATCGGTGGTCTGCTCATAGGGGATGCCCTGCTTTTTCAGCGCCTCCGTCTTGACATAGCTGGGCAGCTTCAGCTCCTCCGGGGAGATCAGCACGATCTTGATGCCCGTATAGCGGCTGAGGGCGCTGATGAGGGAGTGGACGGTGCGGCCGAACTTCAGGTCACCGCAGAAGCCCACCGTCAGGTCGTGGAAGCGGCCCTTTTCCCGCTGGATGGTCAGCAGGTCGGTCAGGGTCTGGGTGGGGTGGTTGTGGCCGCCGTCACCGGCGTTGATGACCGGCACCTCGGAATGGAGGGAGGCCACCAGCGGCGCGCCCTCCTTGGGGTGGCGCATGGCGATGATATCGCTGTAACAACTGACGGTGCGGACGGTGTCCGAAACGCTCTCGCCCTTGGCGGCGGAGGAGCTGCTGGCGGAGGAGAAGCCCAGCGTCTGGCCGCCGAGGCTCAGCATGGCGGACTCGAAGCTCAGGCGGGTGCGGGTAGAGGGCTCGAAGAACAGGGTGGCCAGAATTTTGCCGTCACACTTGTGGGCGTAGGCTTCGGGGTGGTCGATGATGTCGTTGGCCTTGGCCATCAGCTCGTCGATCTCCTGGGTGCTCAGCTGCAGAATGTCGATCAGATGCTTCATATCAGTGGTTTCCTCCCATCCAAGATTCATCCGCGGGATCGTCGCGGAAGCGGATCAGCCGGGCCACGTCCTCCGGCTGAATGTACTGCTGTTCCGCCGCCACGGCGGCGATCACATCAAAGTTTGTCAGGCTGACGTTCTTCACGTTGGCGGCGGCCAGACGCTCCAGCCCCTTCTTCATGCCGTAGGTGAAAATGCTGGCCACGCCCAGCACCTCCGCGCCGGCCTCACGCAGCACGCTGACCACGTCCAGCACGCTGCCGCCGGTGGAGATCAGATCCTCGATGACCACCACCTTCTGGCCCGGCTCCAGCCGGCCCTCGATCTGGTTCTTCCGGCCGTGGTCCTTGCCGGAGGCCCGGACATAGCCCATGGGCAAGCCCATCATGTGGCCCGCGATGGCCGCGTGGGCGATACCCGCCGTGCTGGTGCCCATCAGCACCTCGGCCTCGGGATAGTGGGTGCGGATCACCTCGGTCAGTGCGGTCTCCACCTCCGTGCGCACGTCAGGCGCCGTCAGGATCAGGCGGTTGTCGCAGTAGACCGGGCTTTTGATGCCGCTGGCCCAGATGAACGGTTCCTCCGGGCGGAAGAACACGGCGCGGATGGACAGCAGGCCCTCCGCGATGCGGCGCTGAGAATACTCCATGGTTGTTCCCTCTTTCATGATAAGATCAGTTTCGTCAATGCTTCCGGTGTTTCCGCCAGCGCGTCCGCACCGGCCTGTGTCAGCTCCTCCCGGCTGCCGTAGCCATACAGCACGCCGATGGCGGTCAGTCCCGCCTGATGGCCGCCGGTGATGTCGTACTTCCGGTCGCCCACCATGACGGCGCGGCCCGGATCGGTGCAGCCCGCTTTCGCCAGAGCCGCTCTTACGATGCTGGCCTTCTGTGCGGTGGCGGGGTCGCCCTCCGGCGCGCCGCAGACCGCCTCGAAGCGGGACAGCAGGTCAAAGTGCGCCAGCACCTGCACCGCCAGACGATCCAGCTTGGAGGTGGCCACCATAAGGTGCTTCCCACCGGCGCGCAGGGCGTCCAGCATCTCCCGCACACCGGGATAGGGTGCGTTGTCCAGCCAGCCGTCCTTCTGGTAGTACTCCCGGAATTTGGCGATGATGCCGGGGATCTCCGGCTCCGCCACGAAGACGGCGAAGGTCTCGCTGAGGGGCGGGCCCACAAAGTAGGACAGCTCCTGCCACGGCTTTTCGATGCCGTAGAAGCGCAGGGCGTACTGGGCGGCCTTCATGATGCCGGGGCCGGACTCCGTCAGCGTGCCGTCCAGATCAAACAGTATGATGTCCCGGCTCATCCCACGAATTCCTCCACACAGCGCTGATAGGCCGTCACGGGGTCTGCCGCCTGGGTGATGGGGCGGCCCACCACGATGTAGTCCGAGCCGATCTCCCGGGCCCGGACCGGGGTGGTGATCCGTACCTGATCGTCGGTTCCGGCGTCGGCAAAGCGGATGCCGGGGGTGACGGTGACGAAGCCGCTGCCGCAGGCTTCATGAATGGCCCGGGACTCCAGCGGCGAGCAGACCACACCGTCCAGCCCTGCCGCGGCGGCGTTGCGGGCGTAGTCCAGCACCACCTCCTCCAGCGGCTTGTGGATGCCGATCTCCCGTTCCATGCTCTCCTGTCCGGTGGAGGTCAGCTGGGTGACGGCGATCAGCAGGGGCCGCGTGCCGTCGGGGCGGGTCAGGCCCTCCAGGGCGGCGGTCATCATGGCGCGGGTGCCTGCCGCGTGGAGGTTCACCATGTCCACATCCAGCGCCGACAGCACCGCCATGGCCTTTTTCACCGTGTTGGGAATGTCGTGGAGCTTCAGATCCAGAAAGATCCTGTGGCCCCGTGCCTTGATCTCCCGCACGATGGCGGGGCCTTCGGCATAGAACAGCTCCATGCCGATCTTGACGAAGGGCTTGCGGCCCGTGAACTGATCCAGAAAAGCCAGCGTCTTTTCCCGGCTGTCAAAATCCAGCGCAATGATCACATCTTTACCCATGGTGTGCTCCTCCTATTATTTCAGTCAGATCGTGGATGCCGTATGCCGCCATGACACGGGGCAGGTCGCGGATGATATCGCGGCAGGCAAAGGGCTGCGTCAGATTGGCGGCGCCTACCTCCACCGCCGTGGCTCCGGCCAGCATCAGCTCCAGCACGTCCTCCGCCGAAGAGACGCCGCCCATGCCGATGATGGGGATGCTGACGGCCTCATAGACCTGCCAGACCATCCGCACCGCCAGCGGGAAGATGGCCGGGCCGGACATGCCGCCGGTGCCGTTGGCCAGCAGCGGCCGCCTGGTGCGCAGATCCAGCCGCATACCCATCAGGGTGTTGATGAGGCTGACGGCGTCCGCGCCAGCGTCCTCGCAGGCTCTGGCGATGTCCGCGATGCTGGTGACATTGGGGGACAGCTTGACGATGACCGGCTTTTTCACAGCGGCCTTTACCGCCGCCGTCACCGCCGCGGCGGCTTTAGGATCGGTGCCGAAGCTCATGCCGCCGCCGTGGACGTTGGGGCAGGAGATGTTCACCTCCAGCCAGCCCACCTGCTCGCAGGCGTCCAGCTTGCGGCAGACCGACACATACTCGTCGATGGAAAAGCCGCTGACGTTGGCCATGACCGGCTTGTGAAAGACCCGGGCCAGACGGGGCAGCTCGTGAGCGATCACCGCGTCCACGCCGGGGTTCTGCAATCCCACGGCGTTCAGCATGCCGCCCGGTGCTTCCGCGATGCGGGGCTGGGCGTTGCCCGGCCGGGGCGAGGCCGTGGTACCCTTGAAAGAGAAGGTGCCCAGACAGTTGATGTCGTACAGCTCCGCGAACTCATAGCCGTAGCCGAAGGTGCCGCTGGCGGGGATCACCGGGTTGTCCAGCGGCAGGCCGCACAGCGTTACGCCTGTGTTTACCATATCAGCGCCTCCTTTCGGAATACCGGGCCCTCCCGGCAGACCCGCTGGGGGCCTTCTGTTGTTTCGATGGTGCAGCCCATGCAGGCGCCGAAGCCGCAGCCCATGCGGGCCTCCAGACTGAAGAAGCCTGGCCTGTCCGTGACACCGGACAGGGCCTTCAGCATGGGGGTGGGGCCGCAGGCGCAGAGGGTGTCGTATGTCTCCGGCAGGGCGTCGGTCACGAAGCCGTGTACGCCGCAGCTGCCGTCCGCCGTGGCGACGGTCACATTGATGCCCAGCGCCCGGAATTCCTCATGCCAGAACATCTCCGCCGCCGTGTTGTAGCCCAGCACCGCCACCGGCGTTTTTCCGGCGGCCAGCAGCCGCCGGGCAAGGCCGTACAGCGGGGCGATGCCGATGCCGCCGCCCACCAGCGCCGTGGCGGAGCCGCACGCCGCGGTGTCAAAGCCGTTGCCCAGACCGGACAGCGCGTCGATGGGCTGTCCGGCGGCGCAGCGGCGCAGCCAGTCGGTGCCGCCGCCCACCACCTTATAGAGCAGGGTGACGCCGCGTTCGTCCCAGTCGCAGATGGACAGGGGCCGCCGCAGGAAAAAGCCCGGCAGCCGCAGCTCCAGAAACTGTCCCGGCGCGGTGATGGCCGAGGTGTCGCCCGTCAGGCGCATGCGGTACACGTCCGCCGTCAGGAGCGTGTTCTCTGCCACCGTATAGATCACTTCCTTCAAAGCGTTTCCTCCTTCCAGACGATCCTGCCGTCCACCATAGTCAGCCTGCACACGCCGGTCAGCTGGCATCCGGCAAAGGGCGTGGCCCGGCCCATGGACAGGAATTTCTCCGGCTCCACCGTGTATGTCTCGTTCAGGTCAAATACCGTCAGGTCGGCAGGCTGGCCAACGGCCAGCGCCGTACCGCAGCCGAAGCGCCGCATGGGCGCGCCGTGCATCAGCTCCACCAGTCTTTCCAGCGGCAGGATGCCGGTTTTCACCAGATGGGTATAGCTGGCGGCAAAGGAGGTCTCCAGTCCCACCACGCCCATGGCGCTCTTTTCCAGTCCGCGGGCCTTTTCCTCCCGGCTGTGGGGCGCGTGGTCGGTGACCAGCATGTCGATGGTGCCGTCCAGCAGCCCCTCGATCAGCGCGTCACGGTCCGCCCGCTCCCGCAGCGGCGGGTTCATCTTGAACCGCCCGTCCTCCCGCAGGTCGTCCTGGGTGAATGCCAGATAGTGAGGGGCGGTCTCGCAGGTCACATTCACGCCCCGGCGCTTGGCCTCCCGGATGATGGCCACGCTCTCCCTGGTGGACACATGGCATACATGGTACGCGCAGCCGGTCTCCTCCGCCAGACGCACGTCCCGGGCGATGGGGCCCCATTCGCTCTCTGAACAGATGCCCCGGTGGCCGTGGGTGCGGGCGTAAGGCCCGTCGTGGATATAGCCGCCCCGCAACAGGCTGTTTTCCTCGCAGTGGGCCGCCAGTATTTTCCCCAGGCGGCGACATTCCGCCATGGCCTGCCGCATGACGCTCTCCGACTGGATACCCCTTCCGTCGTCGGAGAAGGCGATCACATCCGGGGCCATACCGGCCAGATCCGCCAGACGCTCCCCCTGCTCGCCCACAGTGACCGCGCCGTAGGGGTGGACATGTACCGCCGCCGTCTCCGTGATCAGCCGCTGCTGGAGCGCCAACGCGGCACGGCAGTCCGGAACGGGGTTCAGATTGGGCATGGCGGCCACATGGGCAAAGCCCCCGTGGGCGGCGGCCATCGTGCCGGTGCGGATGGTCTCCTTATAAGAAAATCCCGGCTCTCGAAGATGTACATGCACATCCACGAAACCGGGAAATAAAAATGCCTTATGAAGATCAATGGAAATAGTATCACCGGGACAGGAAATACGATCCCCGATGGAAACAATTCTTCCGTCCGCCACAAACACGTCCGCCAAATGAAATACGCCGCCCAAGAGAACCGTTGCGTTTTTGAATCGATAGCGCATGATCAAGCCCTCCTTTTTTGCGTTCGTTGCATTATAAAAGATATTTCCGGAAATGTCAAGCATTATCTTTACTGATAGCGAGCCGTTAAGACATCCCGTCTGTCGTAAACCGTGTTGACAGTTTCGACAAGAAACACTATAATAACAAGGCGACGCTTAATACAAATAAACAAGTATAAGGGAGAGAGTGTATGATGGAACGTATTGAGATGCTGCGCGCCAAGCTGGACCGCATCTATAACGCGACGGTCTTTCGCCTGATCGGCGCGCTGGGCATCTGCTATGCCGCAAGGGCTCTGCTGGCCACCAGCATGTTTGACGGCATGTCCGCATGGCTGATCGCGGTGGTCATGGGCGCCCTGTTCTTTTTCAAGCCCGGCGTGGCCATGTTCGCCAACGCGCTGGTGGTGTGCCTGTCTCTGGCCCACATCAACGCGCTGCTGGTGGTGGTCATCGCCGCGCTGACGCTGTTTTTCTGCGGCTGCAATCACATCCTGAGCTTCTGGGTCATGATATTGCCGCTGTGCTTTCTGCCGGACAATATCTTCAGCGGCTGGCAGTTCTGCCTGCTGCTGGTGGGGCTGTGTCTGCTGTCCCGCATCGGGTCGAAGCGGCTTTGCATCCTGTACGGTGTCTATTACAGCCTGCTGGCCCTGATGAGCGCTTCCGCCGGTTTTGGCACGGTGTTCCCCTTTAACTACCGGAAGGTGTTTTTCACCTCCGCGCAGGCGTATCTGAAGAGCCTGAACTTCAAGCAGATGTACCGGGCGCTGATCGGCAGCAACATCACCGTTCTGATCATCGCCATCGCCATTTACGGCGTACTGGCGGCGGTGCTGCTGTATGTGTTCGCCAGGGTCCGGCTGGGTAAGAAGCTGGCCTTTGATGCGGCGGACGGGCTGAAATTCCTGATGGCCGCCGTGGCCCTGACCGCCGCCGTATTCGGCACCTCTATGGTGTTCGGCACCCGCGCCCCGCTGCCTGTGGGGTCCATCGTGCTGCAAATGATCGCGGCCTATCTGATCAGCCGTCCCTTCGCCTCCGAGGCGATGGTGCATAAGCTCTCCGCCGGTGATGCCGCCATGGAGGGCAGCAAGAACGCCGTGTCCAACGCGGAGATCACCTTTGACAAGTGGGACTCCATCGCGGGCTATGAGGAGACAAAAAAGGAGATCCAGAGCATCATCCGCCCCTATATCGACAAACGGGAATATGACCGGCTGCTGAAGGCGGGCATGGCCCCGGTAAAGGGTCTGCTGCTGTTCGGCCCTCCGGGCACCGGCAAGACCACCATGGCCCGCATTATTGCCAATGAGACGAAGATGAAGCTGATCGTGGTGAATGCCAGCAGCTTTCTGAATATGTATGTGGGTGAATCGGAAAAGAATCTGGTCAACGTGTTCCAGCAGGCGCGGGACAAGGCGCCCTGCATCATCTGCTTTGATGAGATCGAGTCCTTCCTGATGGATCGCTCCAAGGCGGAGCGCAGCTATGAGACCTCCATCGTCAGCACCTTCCTGGCCCAGATGGACGGCTATGTGGATCTGCAGGACGTGCTGGTGGTAGCCACCACCAACAACCCCACCCTGATCGACCCCGCGGCCCTGCGGCCGGGTCGGTTCGACAAGCTGATCTATGTGGGCGTTCCCGACGAGGCGGCCAGAGCCGTCATGTTCGAGAAGTACCTGCGAGGCAAGACAGGCGCCAACGTGGACTATCGGAAGCTGGCGGAGAACAGCGAGCGCTTCACCGGCGCGGATATCCGCGGCCTGTGCGAGACGGCGTTCCGGGAGAACGACTTCAAGCCCGTCACCGAGGAGCAGCTGCTGATGCGCCTGTCCATCACCCGGCCCAGCTACACGCTGGAGATGCAGAAGATGTACGAGCTGTGGGGCAAGAAGTACAACCGCTCCACCGGCGCCCAGGAGGACAACCGCAACAAGACCGCCAAGCATCTGTGCTGGGACGACATCAAAGGCATGGACTCCGTCAAGGCTCTGCTGCGGGAGAAGATCGAGCTGCCCATCCAGAATGCCGAGCAGTACAAGAAATACGGCATATCCGCCCCCAAGGGCATTCTGCTGTTCGGGCCTCCGGGCTGCGGCAAGACCTTCTTTGCCAGGGTGGCGGCGGACGAGAGCAATGCCGCGTTTTACGTGGTGAACGGTCCCGAACTGCTGGGCCGCGGTGTGGGCGAGTCGGAGGAAAATCTCCGCAAGGCGTTCATGGACGCCCGGGAAACAAAGCCGTCCATCCTGTTCTTCGATGAAATCGACGCCATTGCGGAGGCACGCAGCGCCAACGCCGGTTCCGTGCGGATCATTAACCAGTTGCTGACTGAGATGGACGGCATGGAGTCCCTGTCGGGCGTTACCGTGATCGCCGCCACCAACCGTCCCGAATCGCTGGATCCCGCGCTGCTGCGGGCGGGGCGCTTTGACACCAAGATCTATATTCCGCTGCCGGATCAGGATTCCATCCGCCAGATGGTGCAGGGATATCTGGGCGACGTTCCCTGCGACGCGGATGTGGACGCCGTTACCGCCGCTCTGGCCGGTTACACCTGCGCGGACGTGGCCGCCATCATCAACAAGGCCAAGGTACTCTATGTACACCGGAGCGTCACCGGAAAGAACGAGCCGCTGCACACCGAAGAGATCATGGGCATCATTTCCAAGGCCAAATCCTCGGTATCGCCGGAGGACGCGGCAGCCTATGAAAAGCAGCGCCAGCTGGAAAGCTGGACGTAATATACGCCGCATAACGAGCGAGCCCCCGGTTCTGATGACCGGGGGCTCGCTCGTTATGCGGTCTTGCAGAGGGTCAGCTTACTGCGCGTCCTTGAACCGGTACATTGTCCCATGGTTCCGACTTATTTTTAAGTCGGACGTTTCGCGTCTCCCGTGCGCCTTCGCGGCAAAAAATTTCCCGCATCTACCTATTGACATAGTAGGAATTTAGGTTTACAATCCCTACTTACAAGGTAGGTAATTTGGGACAGGAGGTGTTCCTTATGATGATCTCATCCAGAGGGCGCTACGCGCTGCGTGTCATGCTGGATATGGCGGAGCACGGCGGCGGCGAATGGCTTTGTCTCCGTGACATCGCCCAGCGGCAGCAGCTCTCCAAAAAGTATCTGGAAAGCATCATGGCCGCGCTGAACCGCGCCGGTCTGGTAGAGGGCACAGTGGGCCGCTCCGGCGGCTACCGGCTGACCCGTCCGCCGGAGCAGTATCCGGTGGGCGAAATTCTCCGGGCGGCGGAGGGCGACCTGTCGCCCATATCGTGCCAGTCCGAGGAGGGCGCGGGCTGCGGCAGCTCCTGCGACTGCGACGCCCGGCTTTTCTGGCAGGGGCTGGAGGATCAGATCAATTCCTATATCGACAACCATACATTGGCGCAGTTCATGCGCGTCAACGAAAAAACACCGGCCGCCGCCGCGGCGCGGAACGAGAATAAGGTGGTTCAACTATGAGTAAGGCACTTTTGGAAATTCAGGATCTGCATGTTCAGGTGGAGGAAAAGGAGATCCTTCACGGCGTGAACCTGACCGTAGGGCATGACGAGACCCATGTGCTCATGGGGCCCAACGGCACCGGCAAATCCACGCTGGGCTATGCCGTCACCGGCAATCCGGCCTACAGTGTCACCGCCGGCTCCATCCTGTTCGACGGCGAGGATATCACAGCGCTTCCGGTGAACGAGCGGGCGAAAAAGGGCATCTTTCTGTCCTTCCAGAACCCGCTGGAGGTTCCCGGCGTGACACTCAGCGCCTTTATCCGCAGCGCGCTGGAGCAGAAGACCGGTAGCCGCCTGCGGCTGTGGGACTTCAAGAAAAAGCTCAAGGAGACCATGGCCCTGCTGGACATGGACGAGAGCTACGCCGAGCGTGACCTGAACGTAGGCTTCTCCGGCGGCGAGAAGAAGAAGGCCGAGATATTACAGATGCTGATGCTGGAGCCCAAGCTGGCCATTCTGGATGAAACGGACTCCGGCCTGGATGTGGACGCCGTCCGCACCGTCAGCGAAGGCGTGCGCCTGTTCCGGGAGCGGACCCACGGCTCGCTGCTGATCATCACCCACTCCACCCGCATTCTGGAGGCACTCCATGTGGACGCGGCCCATGTGATGGAGGAGGGCGTCATTGTCCGGAACGGCGGCGCGGAGCTGGTGGACGAGATCAATGAAAAGGGCTTCGGCAGCCTGAAGGATGACTGAACCAGGAGGCTCCTGATATGGCAGATTTCAAAGAAAAAACCTATGTAGAGGACGTAGACCGCAGCGTCTACGACATCCGGGACGAGGAGCACGACGCCTACCGGATGGAATCCGGCCTGACGCCGGAGATCGTGGAAAAGCTCTCCCAGGAGAAGAACGATCCGGCGTGGATGCAGTAGTTCCGGCTGGAATCCCTTCAGATCTATAACGAGATGAAGCTCCCTGACTGGGGCCCCTCCATCGAAGGGCTGGACATGGATCACATCGCCACCTACGTCCGCCCCAACGCCAAAATGCGCAACGACTGGAAGGACGTGCCGGAGGACATCAAGGAGACCTTTGAGCGGCTGGGCATCCCCCAGGCCGAGCGGAAATCTCTGGCCGGCGTGGGAGCCCAGTACGACTCCGAGCTGGTGTATCACAACGTGAAGGACTCCGTGGCCGCCGAGGGCGTGGTGTATACTGACATGGAAAGCGCCCTGAAGGGCGAATACGCCGACATGGTGCGCAAGTACTTCATGAAGCTGGTGACGCCCCACGACCACAAGTTCGCGGCGCTGCACGGTGCGGTGTGGTCCGGCGGCTCCTTTGTGTATGTGCCCAAGGGCGTCCACCTGTCCATTCCCCTGCAATCCTATTTCCGCCTGAACGCCAAGGGCGCGGGACAGTTCGAGCATACCCTCATCATCGTGGACGAGGGCGCCAGTCTGCACTTCATCGAGGGCTGTTCCGCCCCCAAGTACAATGTGGCCAACCTCCACGCCGGCTGCGTGGAGCTGTATGTGAAGAAGGGCGCCAAGCTCCGGTACTCCACCATCGAAAACTGGTCGAAGAACATGTACAACCTGAACACCAAGCGGGCGCTGGTTGAGGAGGGCGGCACCATTGAGTGGGTGTCCGGCTCCTTCGGCTCTCATGTGGGCTGTCTGTATCCCATGAGCATCCTGAAGGGCGACAACTCCCGCATGGAGTTCACCGGCGTCACCTTCGCCGGGGCCGGGCAGAATCTGGATACCGGCGCGAAGGTGGTGCATGTGGGCAAAAACACCAGCTCCTACATGAATACCCGCTCCATCAGCAAGAGCGGCGGCATCAGCACCTTCCGCAGCAGCGTGGTGGTGGAAAAGAACGCCAGGGGCGCCAAGTCCGCCGTGTCCTGCCAGTCCCTGATGCTGGATTCCGACTCTCGCTCCGACACCATCCCCGCCATGGACATCCGGACAAAGGACGCCGCCATCGGCCACGAGGCCAAGATCGGCGCCATCAGCAACGAGGCGGTGTTCTACCTGATGAGCCGGGGCATGAGCGAGGAGGACGCGCGGGCGCTGATCGTCAGCGGCTTCGCGGACAATGTGTCCAAGGAGCTGCCTCTGGAATACGCCGTGGAGATGAACAACCTGATCCAGCTGGAAATGAAGGGCAGCATCGGCTGAAAGGAGTTTGGATATGAGTGAAACGATTTTGATCAACCGGCTCCCGACCCGCACATGGAACCGGCTGGGCGTCAATGAAACGGCGCTGACCTGGGAGGATGCCGCTGACCTGGGCACAGAGCAGATCACCGCCGCCGGACAGACCGTCCGTCTGGACATTTCCGGCGACGGGGCTTACAGCGAAAAGCGGGTGGACATCCACGCACCGGAGGGCCAGACCCTCACGGTTTTTGAGACCCTGCGCTCCGAGGACAAGCTGCTGGTGCGGACGGCACTTCATGTGGAGAAGGACGCGCGGGTGCGGCTGGTGCAGATACAGAACACAGCCCAGAACTCCCTGCTCCGGCTGGAGACCGATGGCCGCTGCGCCGAAAACGGCCAGGTGGAGCTGATACAGATCCTGCTGGGCCGGGGCGACGTATACAGTGACGGTCACTTCGCACTGAACGGCACCGGCGCGGGCTTCCAGGCCGGGATCGGCTATCTGGGCCAGAAGCAGCAGACGGTGGATCTGAATCTGGTGGTAGACCACTGGGGACAGAAAACTACCAGCGAGATCAACGCCGCCGGTGCGCTGAAGGATGACGCCCGGAAGATCTTCCGGGGCACCATCGACTTCAAGAAAGGCTCCGCCGGATCTGTGGGCAACGAGCAGGAGACGGTTCTGATGCTGGGCGACGGCGTTGTCAACAAGACGGTGCCTCTGATCCTGTGCGCCGAGGAGAACGTGGTGGGCAACCACGGCGCCACCATCGGCGAGCTGGACGAGGATACCCTGTTTTATTTCGAGAGCCGGGGCATTTCCGCTGCGGAGGCGGAGAACATCATGGCCCGCGCCGCCATCGAGCGGCTGGCCCGCACATTGCAGAACGAGACCGCGCAGGCGGCCGTCCTGACAGAATTGGAGGCGGTGCTGTAACATGGCACATGCGTACCGAGACGATTTTCCCCTGCTGAATAATCTGGATATTGCCTATCTGGACAACGCCGCCACAGCCCAGCGGCCCCAGTGCGTGCTGGACGCGGAAGCGAAGTTCTATCAGCTTCATAACGCCAACCCCCTGCGGGGCCTGTATCCCCTGAGCATCGCCGCCACAGACGACTATGAAAACGCCCGCGAGGCCGTCCGTGCCTTCCTGAACGCGAAAAGCGCACGGGAGATCATCTTCACCCGCAACACCACCGAGGGACTGAATCTGGTGGCCTACAGCTACGGGCTCTCCCATGTAAAGGCCGGAGACGAGGTGCTGGTGTCCATTCTGGAGCACCACAGCAACCTGCTGCCCTGGCAGATGGTCTGTCGTCAGACCGGCGCAATGTTGAAATTCATGGAGTGTGAGCCGGACGGCAGCCTTGATTTGAATAAGGTGGAGGCTCTTATCACCGACAAGACGAAGCTGGTGGCCTGTACCCAGGTATCCAATGTCATCGGTCGTATCAACCCCATCCGCCAGATCGCGGACATGGCCCACCGGCACGGCGCGGTGATGGTGGTGGACGGCGCCCAGAGCACGCCCCACATTCCCGTGGACGTACAGGCGCTGGACGCGGACTTTCTGGCCTTCTCCGGCCACAAGCTCTACGGCCCCATGGGCATCGGCGTGCTGTACGGCAAAGAGGCGCTGCTGGAGGAAATGCCGCCTTTCCTCACCGGCGGTGAGATGATCGAGTCCGTCACCCGCGAGGGTGCGGTCTTTGCGGAGCTGCCCCACAAGTTTGAGGCCGGTACAGTCAATGCCGCCGGTGCGGTGGGCCTTCACGCGGCCATCGACTATGTGAGCCGCGTCGGCTTTACGGAGATGCATCGCCGGGAGCTGGCACTCACCCGCCGGGCCATGGAGGGCATCCGCGATATTCCCGCCGTCCATGTGCTGGGCTCTGAAATGGCGGAGGAGCACTGCGGCATCCTCGCCTTTACGGTGGATGGCGTCCACCCCCACGACATCAGCGAAATTCTTGCCAGCGACGGCGTGGCCATCCGGGCAGGCCATCACTGCGCCCAGCCGCTGCTGGCCCATCTGGGCCACCCGTCCACCGCGCGGGCCAGTCTGGCGTTTTACAACACGGAGGCGGAGATCGACCGGCTGCTGAACAGTCTTTCCACCTTGAGGGAGCGAATGGGCTATGGAAAATAGAAGCTTTTATAACGAGATCCTCACCGAGCACAATCTGCACCCGGAGTTCAAGCATGATCTGCCGGACGCCGATATCGTGCTGGAAGGCGTCAACCCCAGCTGCGGCGACGACATCTTTCTCAAGCTGAAACTGGACGGCGACACCATCGCCGACGGCGCGTTCGTAGGCGACGGCTGCGCCATCTCTCAGGCCTCCGCTGACATCATGCTGGGCATGATCGTGGGGAAAAAGAAGGACGAGGCCCTGAAGCTGGGCGAGACGTTCCTGAAAATGATCCAAGGTGAAGCAACCGATGAGGAGATCGACAGTCTGGAGGAGGCCTCCGTTCTCCGGGATATCGCCCATATGCCCGCGCGGGTCAAGTGCGCGGTGCTGGGCTGGCGAACGCTGAAGGAAGCCCTGCAGGGCAGAACGAAATAGACACAGGCAAAACCATGGTACTTGCGGAATTCGCATGTACCATGGTTTTTTGTCCTTTATCGCTGTCCGGCGGCCTGCCCCAAGACTGCCAACAACAGCTGTTTTAAGCAATGCTCCCGACCCTCACAGTAGGCCATCATCTGCCGCAGGCTCTCATTCAATCGGGCGTTCTCATAGGGCTTCGATCGGTTTGATCTGTTCATTTCGGAGAGACTCAAAGCCAAATATCCTGATCCGACAACCGAAGTTCTCTCGCAGCGCTTCTACCGTACTTTTAGCAAGATTGGTTCTACCGTCTACAAGCGTGAGCAGAATACCGTCGATTGTCAGGTTCCGATTGGTGTGCTTCTTCACCTTGGCAATCGTCGATAAAAGCTGCGTCATACCTTTTGCGGGGAGATACTGTGCCTGCACGGGAATAATCACACTGTCCGCCGCAGTCAGAGCATTGAGCGTTATCATACCGAGGGACGGCATACAATCTATCAGTACATAGTCGTATCTGTCCTTCACTTGGCTGAGATAGTTTTTCATCACGCTCTCTCTGCTCATTGCAGTCACAAGGCTCATCTCCAACGCTGAAAGGTCAAGGTTTGACGGAACAAGGTCAACCTTTTCTTCGTGGCTGAGAATGCCGGAGAACGGGTCTTGCTGTTCTTCCCGCATTACCGCTGATAGCTTATTGGAAAGGGTCTGCGGCAAGCTGTCCGTATCCTGCCAACCGAGGCAGGTAGTAAGGTCGCCCTGCGGGTCAGCGTCCACGAGAAGCACCTTTTTGCCCTGCATAGCCAATCCTACGCCGAGGTTTACTGCCGTGGTGGTTTTCCCCACGCCGCCTTTTTGGTTGCATATCGCTATGGTTTTACAGTTTGGCATTTCGCTTTTCCTCCTTCTTGTTAGATTTGGATCGCTCGATCCACCAAAACACAGGAATCGAGTCCTGTGCTTTGGTGGTCGCATTTAACTCGATCTCATCCCCCAAATGCGTAAAAGGAAATCAACAGGCGTTCGG